>NZ_JBJXIB010000001.1:0-324556 GCF_046115965.1 Janthinobacterium sp. CG_23.3
TGGCTTGGATTGAAGGATGTTCACGTGGCGGCGGAAACGATACGCACCCTACGCGAAATGGGGGCGCTCAAGAGTTGTGTATAACGAGGTGCATTAGTCCTCACGCAACGCATCAGGTCGACAAGGGGGTGCGAAACAAAGCGATGGAAAAGTTGGATGTATACTCTTCCGCTCCGGCGAATTTGACAGTCACTGGACACGGTAGTATGGATGCGGCCCATACAAACAATCTTGGTCTGACTGATCCCTTTGTTCGAGCCTGCGAGAAATATGCGATTAGTGATCAACTCTTAGGGCGACTCTACACTTGTTGCGAGAATTTTTGTAGCAACACGACGCTTTTACCGCAGTCAATTAACTTGGGCCCGGACAAAGTAGTTGATCAGGTTCATCGAGATATGTATAACGAAATTTTTTCAATGTCGAGCAAAAAGCCTCGCATTACGGAAGGTAAAGTCTGCCATTATTTAAACCATGCATCAAACCTTCTTCAGGAAATGGCAATCAAAAAAGTGGAGAAGAATGTGTTGGCGGAAACTGCTGGGTATTATATCGCGGGAATTAATAGCGTAGTTCACAAGATAGTTGAGATTGTGGGGGATGAAGCGGATCTGGTCGTCTCAGCGATCAATACTCACATAAAAAGCAATAGATTAGTTGATGCACGCGACTATGTCGCAAGCCCAAAGATGCAGCAGAGGGTTCATGAATCGCCAACCCGCTTTCGGCAACCGGGCTATAACAGCGCAAGCGTGGCCCCTACAGTCTCGCCAGACACCGATGTCGATATGGGTCCCTGGTAGTGATGTAAAGA
The DNA here is from genome assembly GCF_046115965.1 of Janthinobacterium sp. CG_23.3. Lineage (NCBI taxonomy): Bacteria > Pseudomonadati > Pseudomonadota > Betaproteobacteria > Burkholderiales > Oxalobacteraceae > Janthinobacterium > Janthinobacterium sp. CG_23.3. The sequence continues at coordinate 815 of NZ_JBJXIB010000001.1, forward strand.
AAATGACGCGGCATTTTGGTCGATTGCGACTCACTAGCGGTAAGTATCGACACATATAGACGAGTTAGACATTAGCCGCGATGTGCAGGCAGTCCAGTTGCCGGCGAGGCGGAGGGGCCAAATATCGCCGGCGGCGCTCAGCGAAATCAAGGACAAGCGAAGCTCTGGAGAAGGAAGAGAATCATGACAAAGACGGACGAACAGAGAGTATGGGAAACACTGGAGTACCTGCCAGTTTTGTTCATGGAAAAAATACGTGGACTTGCTGTTCAAACCATATTGAAGCAGTGGACAAAACAGCAAAACCTCGCATTGCTCAGCGAAAGGCTATCGCTCGGCGGGTGGCATCCTTGTTCCAGTGCATCGGACGTGAACCTGCGCCATACCCGGCGGGCGCTCTTACTTGCTTTTGAATACAATCGTCTTCCTCTGCTAAAGACACTCGTTTCAAGCATGAGTATGGCCGATACAAAACAAAGATTTTTGAAACAGTGTGATTTAATTAATCCTGTCGTAGCGCTCGGCGCCACGACGCTTGCCGCCTCCTTCAATTATGCAACCGAGTCGGAGAAGTTGTGGGCATTGGGCGCTGGCGGAGAGGTGCGCCCAAGATTGAACGCCGGGGTGGCGGCGCTGTGGCGAGTGCCAAGCGACCGGAACGAGCGGCTCCGATTTGAAAAATGGTTTGGAACGTGTTCGGGAAATAGGTACGACCTGGTTTTGCGAAACTTTGAAATCATTCGAGCCAGCACGAAGGGATACCGGCTTTATTATAGAGGCGATCGTCTGACGAATAATTCTATAGAACGTATACCACCTCATAACGAGGAAATGCCTATCCGTAAAGTGGTGGACTCAGCCGGTTTTTATTCACCTGATGAGCAACGAGACAGTGACCCGCAAAACTGCCATATCTTCCTCGGCAGTCCCTTTTGGGGTCCCGCCGTAACATGGAAGGGGCAAGAAGGTGTGAGTACATCGCGATGTGCAGTTCTCATTCACGAACTGACGCATTGTTTATGTGGCACCTTGGATAAATTGGGCACATCGAAAGGGTACGGAAGTGATAACTGCAAAAACTACGCCGCCAGAAACAGTCCGGATGTACTGCGTAATGCGTCGAATTACCAGTGGTATATCGACGAGTTTTCTTAAGTTTTTTGAGTTAACCGTAAGGAACAGGTAGTGATTGAACTGACGGCTGCCGCCTTGTTCCATCAATGCCGCCCATGACCTGTCACCCGAAGTTAAACGCACACACGCAAACTGTTGCAGACCGAATTTTTGATGTCGCTACCCAGCATAGAGAACTGGAACAGCTTGCGTTCGCCTGACAGGATTTTTTGTGACACTGGTTGCGCCAGTTCCAATCGCAGTGGAATATAGAGAAAAAGTACAATCGGGCTTTTCAAGGCCGCCGTCGCCCTCGGCGTCACATTTGCCCCGGTCCCAGGCAGGCCAGACACCGTCCGCCAAAAAAATTCGCCCACACCAAAAGAAACGTTGCAAAAATAGTCAACATCTGCCATGATTTGTAAACGCGAATCATTATCATTCATTAAGCTTCCAGCAGATAGCGCCTCATATGACCACCGGCTCCGAAATCCGTCAGCTCTTTATCCTTTCCCGCGCCCAGTTGCGGGACGCTGCCGCGCGCATCCTAGGCTGCCGGCAGCGCGCGGAGGACGTGGTGCAAGACGCCTACCTGAAGCTGGCGGACGGTATCGAAGAGCTGCAAATACTCAACCCGGGCGCCTATCTGTTCCAACTGGTACGCAACTTGGCGATCGACCGTCACCGCCGTAGCGCCTTCGAGCTGCAAGTGTTCGCGCCCGAGGACGATGGGCTGCACGTCGGCTCGGCAGCGGCTACGCCCGAGGCCAACGCCATCCATACCCAGCACCTGGTGCTGGTAGCGCGCGCCCTATCCGGACTGCCGGAGCGCACCCGCGCCGCGTTCGAACTGCACCGCCTGGGTGGCAAGACCCAACGCGAGGTGGCGGCCGACCTTGGTATTTCCACCACGCTGGTCAATTTCATGATCCGCGACGCCATGTTGTGCTGCCGCGACGCTCTGCGCGCGGCTTGATCCCAGCATTCCACCGCCGCGCCGAAAAAAGCCGATAACCGCCGGTATGCTGTTGATATAATTGTTGCGCGCCGCCGACCGGGATGGCGCATTCGATTCCTCTATCAACGACGCCATGACCACAACCACAGACGCCGCCGCGCATTGGCAGACAGCCCTGGACTGGATCCAACGCCGGCACGAAGACGACTTTGACGCCGCCGCCCTGGCCGAACTGGCGGCATGGTTGAACGCCGCACCCGCACATCGGCATGCCTATGACGAGGCGTGCAGGGTCTGGCTGGCGGCGGGCCTGGTGCCGCCGTCCGACCCCGCATAGCCGGCCTGCGCACGGCCGGCGCCACCGCGCCATACACCTGAATTGCCGCGCCGTCGCCCGACGACCGCATCCATCCATCCGGACGGGGCCAGGCGTGAACACCCCCCCATTTTCCCTGCAGCGACCCGACCGCGCGCCAGCGCCACGGGCCAAGTGCGCGCGCGATTCCGCTATCGCTGCAAAGCGCTAAATTTCGCCGCGCCTCATGCGTCATAGAAGGAGAGCAGCGCAGGAAGCGCCCCATGTCGGGACGCCCGGCGCTGCCATCACTATGATGGGGAAACCGCATGTCCACTAGCTGCTTTGACCGCGAAGACGAAACCTTTATCGTCCTCGTCAACCACGAAGACCAATACTCGATCTGGCCACACTGGAAGGCCGTGCCGGGCGGCTGGAAGGCCGTCGACGGCGTGCGGGGTCCGAAGAAGGCCGCGCTGGAATACGTCGAAAAAACCTGGACCGACATGCGTCCGCAGTCGCTGCGCGATTGGATGGACGAGCAGGCCTACGCCGTATCGGCCGGTGCCACCGACGCCGCCGCGCACTAAGCCGCAGGACGCCTGATGCCTATTCACTCGCCTTCGCGCCACCATCCCGAGAACTTTGTCGCACACCTGCGTGCGCTCGCCGCGGAACGCCCCGCCGATACCGCCTTGATCGTGGTCGCCGAACGCGAGGGGGCGGTGCACGACACGCCCATTACCTACGCCGCGCTGGAGCGGCGCGTGCGCGCGCTGGCCGCGCATTTGCAGCAACGCTTCGGCCCCGGCGAACGCGCGCTGCTACTGCTCGACAACAACGACCACTACGTCGTCAGCTTCTTCGCCTGCCTCTACGCCGGCCTGGTGGCGGTGCCGGTGTTCCCGCCCGAATCGGCGCGGGAACAGCATCTGGCGCGCCTGGTCGGCATCGCCGCCGACGCCCAGGCCGCCTGCATCCTGACCTCCAGCGATATTCTGAACATGGTCGGCGGCGCCATGGCCGCCTTTGCCGGCGTGACCGTGATCGCCGCCGACCAGGTCGACACCGACGGCGCCGGGCAATGGCTGGCGCGTCTGCCACGGCCCGACGATCTCGCCTTCCTGCAATACACCTCCGGCTCCACCTCCACGCCCAAGGGCGTAATGGTCACCCATGGCAACCTGATCGCCAACGAGCGCGCCATCGAAGCCGCCATGGAAGTACGCGCCGACGACGTGTTCGTCTCCTGGCTGCCGCTCTACCATGACATGGGCCTCATCGGCGGCCTCTTGCAGCCTTTCCACCGCGGCATTCCGGTCGCCTTGCTGACACCGAAATTCTTCCTTGAACGGCCGGCGCGCTGGCTCGAAGCGATCGCGCGCCTGCGCGGCACCGTCAGCGGCGGGCCGGACTTCGCCTTCCGCCTGTGCCTGGACCGGGTCAAGCAAAGCCAGCTGGCCCGGCTCGATTTGTCGAGCTGGCGCGTGGCGTTTTCCGGCGCCGAGCCGGTGCGCCACGACACCTTGTGCGACTTCATCGCGCACACCGCGCCGGCCGGTTTCGCCGCGTCGTCCGTCTATCCCTGCTACGGCTTGGCCGAAGCGACGCTGCTGCTGACCGGCGGGCGCCGCGCCGGCGGCGTCAAGGCGCGCGCCTTTTCGCCCGACAGCCTGGCGCAGGGCACCCCCGCGCCGCAAGACGGCGGCGCCATGCTGGTTTCCTGCGGCGCCATGGTCGACGGCCATCTGCTCGACATCGTCGACCCGCAAACCGGCGCCTCCGCGGCCGCCGGCGCGGTCGGCGAAATCTGGGCCAGCGGCCCGAGCATCGCGCAAGGCTACTGGCGCCGCGAGCGTAACAGCGACGACACCTTCGTCGAGCGCGCCGGGCGGCGCTGGCTGCGCACCGGCGACCTGGGTTTCCTGCACGACGAGCAGCTCTACATCACCGGCCGCATCAAGGACATGATCATCGTCCGCGGCCAGAACATCTACCCGCAAGACATCGAACGCGGCGTCGAAGCCGACGTCGAGGCCGCGCGCAAGGGCCGCGTTGCCGCCTTCGCGGTGCCGATGCCGGACGGCGGCGAGGGCGTCGGCGTGGCCGTCGAAATCTCCCGCGGCCTGCAAAAACTGGTGCCGGTGGCGGCCCTGGTCGAGGCTCTGAGCCAGGCCGTCGGCGCGGCCTGCCGCGAGCCGGCCTCGGTGCTGGTGTTGCTGAACCCCGGCGCGCTGCCGAAGACCTCCAGCGGCAAACTGCAACGCGGGGCCTGCCGCAAGGGCTGGCTGGAGAACACGCTGGACGCCTACGCGATCCACCAGCACGGCCGCTTCGTCCTGGGCGGGCCAATCGAGGCGGCGGCCACCGCCGCGCTCAGCGACACCGAAACGGCGCTGGCCGGCATCTGGCGCGACGTGCTGAAACGCGACGCCGGCGTCGCCTATGCGCGCGACGCCCACTTCCTCGCCAGCGGCGGCAGTTCGCTGGCGGCGGTACAAGTGGCGGCGCGCATCGGCCAACGTTGGGACATCGACTTCCCGGTGCGCCTGATTTTCGAACAGCCGTTGCTGGCGCAGATGGCCGACGCCGTCGCCGCCCAGCTGGCCTGCGGCGCCCGCGACGCGCGCAGCGCGATCGCGCCGCTGGCGCCGGCGCAGCGGCAGTTGCCGCTGCCCTTGTCGCATGCCCAACAACGCCTATGGTTCCTGTGGCAGATGGCCCCGACCAGCACCGCCTACCACGTCGGCGGCGCGCTGCGCTACACCGGCGCGCTCGACACCGAGGCGCTGCGCGCCGGCTTCGACGCCTTGGTCGCGCGCCACGAATCGCTGCGCACGCTGTTCCGCAGCGGCCCCGACGGCCTGGCCGAACAACTGATACAGAATGGTACGCCGCTGGACTGGTCGCAGGCCGATCTGCGCGACGAACCCGCCGGCGCCCGGGAAGAACAGGCGGCGCGGCTGGTCGAGCGCCTCAACAACCGGCCGTTCGACCTGCACAGCGGCCCGCTGCTGCGCGCCGTCTTGATCCGCGTCGGCGAGGCCGAGCATATCCTTGCCGTCGTGGTCCACCATATCGTCTCCGACGGCGTCTCGATGCAGGTGTTGATCGCCGAACTGGCGGCGCACTACCGCGCCCGTCTTGCGGGAACGGCGCCGGCCGTGGCCGCGCTGCCGATCCAGTACGCCGACTACGCCGCCTGGCAGCAAACTTGGCTGCAGGCGGGCGAGGGCGCGCGGCAACTGGCATACTGGCGCCAGCAATTGGGCGGCGAGCAGCCGGTGCTATCTTTGCCGACCGACCGCGCGCGCCATCCGGTCGCCGCCTACCGCGCCGCCGGCCATAGCGTCGAGCTGCCAGCGCAATTGGCGGCGGCGCTGGGCGAGCGCGCGCGTCACCACGGCGCCACCTTGTTCATGGCGTTGCTGGCCGGTTTCCAAGTGCTCCTGCATCGCTACACCGGCCAGAACGACATCCGCGTCGGCGTGCCCCTGGCGAATCGCCAGCGCATCGAAACCGAGGGCTTGATCGGCTTCTTCGTCAACACGCAGGTGCTGCGCAACCAGGTCGGCGGCCGCACCACGCTGGCGCAGGCGCTGGCGCAGGCGCGCGAAGCCGCGCTGGGCGCGCAATCGCACCCGGACCTGCCGTTCGAACAGCTGGTCGACGCGCTCCAGCCCGAGCGCAGCCTGAGCCACAGCCCGTTGTTCCAGGTGATGTTCAACCACCAGCGCGCCGACTACGCCCAGCTGGCGCAACTGCCCGGCCTGGAGGCACGCTATTCCGCGCTGCCGGAGCAGGCGGCGCAGTTCGAACTGACGCTCGACAGCACCGAGCACGCCGACGGCCGCCTGGGCCTGCGTTTCATCTACGCGGCCGAGTTGTTCGATGCCGCCACCATCGCCCGCATGGCCGACGACTACCTGGCCATCGTCGCGGCGCTGGCGGCGCAGCCGGCGCAGGCGGTCGGCGACGTCGGGCTGGTGAACCAGACAGAACAAACCCAGCTTGAAAAATGGGGCGTCAACCCGGTGCGCCACGCCGACGCCGAGCCGGTCCACCGCACATTCGAACGCCACGCGGCGCGCCGCCCCGACGCGCCGGCGCTGGTGTTCGGCGACGCCACGCTTAGTTACGCCGAACTGAACGCCAAGGCCAACCGGCTGGCGCACCACCTGGTGGCGCTGGGCGTGCGGTTGGAAACCACCGTCGGCATCGCCGTCGAGCGCTCCATCGACATGGTGGTCGGCCTGCTGGCGATTTTGAAATCCGGCGCCACCTACGTGCCGCTGGATACCGATTATCCGGCCGAGCGCCTGCGCTACATGATCGAGGACAGCGGCATCGGCCTGCTGCTGACGCACAGCGCGCTGACCGGCGCAGCGGCGCCGGCGCCAGCGGCGCCGCTGCGCACGCTGCTGCTGGACCGGTTAGACCTGTCCGGCGAGAGCGCGGCCAACCCGGCCGTGCCGGTGCACGGCGAAAATCTGGCCTACGTCATCTACACCTCCGGCTCGACCGGCATGCCGAAGGGCGCGTCGAACCGCCACCGCGCGCTGTCGAGCTGCATGGCGTGGATGCAGGAGACCTACCAATTGACGCCGGCCGACACCGTGCTGCACAAGGCGCCGTTCGGTTTCGACGTCTCGGTGTGGGAGCTGTTCTGGCCGTTGACGGCGGGCGCGCGCCTGGCGCTGGCCCTGCCGGGCGACCAGCGCGACCCGGCGCGCCTGGTGGCGCTGATCCAGCAGCACCAAGTCACCACGGTCAACTTCGTGCCGGCGATGCTGCAAGCCTTCCTGGCGCACGAAGGCATCGAAGCGAGCACCCGCCTGAAGCACATCATCTGCGGCGGCGAGGCGATGCCCGCCGAGACGCAGCGCGAAACCTTCGCGCGCCTGCGCCAGGCCGGCCTGCACAACCTGTACGGGCCGACCGAGGCGGCGATCCACGTCACCCACTGGGCCTGCCGCGACGACGGCCAGAACCAGGTGCCGATCGGCCGTCCAATCAGCGCCACCCACACCTATGTGCTCGACACGGAATTGAACATGGTCCCGGCCGGCGTCACCGGCGAGCTGTATCTGGGCGGCGTACACCTGGGCCGCGGCTATCTGCGGCGCGCCGGCCTGACCTCCGAACGCTTCGTCGCCGACCCCTTCGATCCACGCGGCGGCCGTCTGTACCGCACCGGCGATCTGGTGCGCTGGAACGGCGAAGGGCAGCTGGAATACCTGGGTCGCATAGACCATCAAGTGAAAATCCGCGGCCTGCGTATTGAACTGGGCGAAATCGAAGCGCAATTGCTGGCGCAGCCGGCGCTGCGCGAGGCGGTGGTGCTGGCGCGCGAGGCGCCGGGCGGCAAACGCCTGGTGGCCTACGTGGCGGCGCACGAGGGTGCGCTCGTCGACGCCGCCGCCCTGAAGGCGCAACTGGCGCTGCGCCTGCCGGACTACATGGTGCCGCGGCATATCGTCGCGCTGCCGTTCCTGCCGCTGAACGCCAACGGCAAAGTCGACCGCAAGGCCCTGCCGGACGTCGCGCCCGAGGGCCGCACGGCCGGCCAGGCGCCGCAAGGGCAGTTGGAGGAAACGCTGGCGCAGATTTGGTGCGGCTTGCTGGAACTGGGCAGCGTTGGCCGGCACGACAGCTTCTTTGAATTGGGCGGCCATTCGCTGTTGCTGCTGCAAATGCAGCGCCGCCTGGCGCAGCAGCTGGACCTGCATCCGACGGTGGTCGAGCTATTCAAGTACCCGACGCTGGAGGCGCTGGCCGCCTTCCTGCGCGGCGGCAACCGGCCGGCGCGCGCCACGCAGGACGTCGACGAACGGGCCAAGCGCCAGCGCGGCGCATTTTTACAACGCAAACCCGTAGCGGAAAGAGTACCGACATGAACCAGTTGAACCAGCAAGGGGACGCGGCGTACAGCGGCGTGGAAATCGCCATCGTCGGCATGGCCGGGCGCTTCCCCGGCGCCGAGGACATCGACGCGCTGTGGCGCAATATCCGCGACGGCGTCGAATCGCGCAGCGCCTTCAGCGACGACGAATTGCGCGCCCGCGGCGTCGACGCCGGCCTGCTGGCCGACCCCGGCTACGTCAAGGCCGGCATGCTGTTGCAGGGGATGGACCAGTTCGACGCCGGCTTCTTCGGCTACGCGCCGCGCGACGCCGAGCGGCTCGACCCGCAGCACCGGGTGTTCCTGGAAACGGCCTGGCACGCGCTGGAGCACGCCGGTTACGCCGGCGCCGGCGCGCCGGCGCTGACCGGGGTCTACGCCGGCAGCGGCGCCAACCTCTACCTGATGCGCAACCTGCTGCCGGGCGTGGACTGGGCCGCCAGCGACATCGCCTCGCTGTTGGGCCTGATGAACGGCAACGACCAGGGCTCGCTGGCGACCCGCGTCGCCTACAAGCTGAATCTGCGCGGCCCGGCGCTGTCGGTGCAAACCGCCTGCTCGACGTCGCTGGTGGCGGTGCATCTGGCCTGCCGCGCCTTGCTGAACTACGAAAGCGACCTGGCGCTGGCCGGCGGCGTCTGGCTCAACCTGCTGCAAGAGGCGGGCTACCGCCACCAGGCAGGCGCGATCCTGTCGCCGGACGGCCACTGCCGCGCCTTCGACGCGGCCGCCGCCGGCACCGTCATCGGCAGCGGCGCCGGCATCGTCGTGCTGAAGCGCCTCGACGACGCGCTGCGCGACGGCGACACCATCCACGCGGTGGTCAAGGGATCGGCCTTGAACAACGACGGCGCGACGAAAATGGCCTACAGCGCGCCCAGCGTCGACGGCCAGGCCGAAGTGGTCCAGACGGCGCTGGCGATGGCCGGGGTCGACGCCGCCAGCATCGGCTACGTCGAGGCCCACGGCACCGGCACCACGCTGGGCGACCCGGTCGAAATCGCCGCGCTGACGCAGGCGTTCCGCGCCGATACCGAGGGGCGCGGTTACTGCGCCATCGGCTCGGTGAAGACCAACATCGGCCACCTAGACGCCGCCGCCGGCGTGGCCGGCCTGATCAAGGCGGCGCTGGCGCTCAAGCACCGGACCCTGCCGCCAAGCCTGCACTACGAGCGCGCCAACCCGCAAATCGACTTCGCCGCCAGCCCCTTTTATGTGAACACGCGGGCGCGCGCCTGGCCGGCGGGCGCCACGCCGCGCCGCGCCGGCGTCAGCTCCTTCGGCATGGGCGGCACCAATGCCCACGTGGTGCTGGAAGAGGCGCCCGCGCTTGTCGCCGCCCCGAACGCGACGGACGCGCCGTTGCTGCCGCTGCTGCTGTCCGCACGCAGCGCGGCGGCCCTGGACAACGCGGCCGCTCAATTGGCCGGCCACCTTGGGCGCCATCCAGAGCAAGCCCTGGCCGACGTCGCCTACACGCTGCACGCCGGGCGCAAGCATTTCGCGCACCGCGCCGTCGCACTGGGTCGCGACCACGCCGAGGCCGCGCTGGCCCTGGCCGGCGATTCCACCCAATATATAAGCGGGCAGGTCGGCGCCGGGCAGCCGGCGCTGGCCTTCCTGTTCCCGGGGCAGGGCGCGCAACACGTCGGCATGGGCAGCGCGCTGTACCGGAGCGACAGCGGCGTGCGCGCCACCGTCGACCAGTGCTGCCTGCTGCTGGCGGGCCGTCTCGGCCTGGACCTGCGCACGCTGATGTTCCCGGCCGCGGGCCAGGAAGAGCAGGCCGCCGCGCGTTTGGAGCAGACCGCGTTCACCCAGCCGGCGCTGTTCGTCATCGAATACGCGATGGCGCAGATGTGGATACAACTCGGCGTGCGTCCCGCCGCCATGCTGGGCCATAGCATCGGCGAGTACGTGGCTGCTTGCCTGGCCGGCGTGTTTTCACTGGAGGACGCGCTGGCCATCGTCGCCGAGCGTGGCCGCCTGATGCAGGCGACCGCCGAGGGCGCGATGCTCGCCGTCAGCCTGCCGGAGGCGCAATTGTCATCCTACTTTGACGGCGGCTGCGACCTCGCGGCGGTTAACGCCGCCGATCTGTGCGTGCTGTCGGGACCGCTGGCGGCAATCGAAGCGGCCGAGCGCAAGCTGGCCGCCAACGGCGTTGGCGCTCGCCGCCTGCACGTTACCCGCGCCTTCCACTCGGCCTTGGTGGCGCCGATGCTGGCCCGGTTCGAGGAACTGTTGCGCGGCGTCGCGCTGCGGGCGCCGCAGATTCCCTTCATATCCAACCTGAGCGGGCGCTGGATCACGGCCGAAGAGGCGTGCAGCCAGGCTTACTGGGTCGCCCATGTGCGCGGCACCGTGCGTTTTGCCGCCGGCCTGGCCACCTTGCTGGAAGACCCGTCGCGCGTGCTGCTGGAAGTCGGCCCCGGTGAAACCCTCAGCGGTCTGGCCCGGCGCCATCCGCTGACGGAAGGCCGGCCGGTGCTGTCGACGCAATGCCATCCGGCGCGGCGCGCCCATAACGGCCTGCAGTTCAGCCGTTGCCTGGCGCAGCTGTGGGTGGCCGGCGTCGAACTGGACGCGGCCGCGCTGGGTATCGTGGCGGCGCGCCGCGTGGCGCTGCCGGGCTATCCGTTCGAGCGGCAATCGTACTGGGTCGAGGCGGTGGCAGGTCCGGCGCCGGTGGCGCAAGCCGAACGCGGCGTTGCCGACTACCTGCTGGCGCCGGTCTGGAAGCGCGCCGCGCCATTGGCGCCGCGGCCGGGCGCGGACACGCCGCCGCGTGGCGTGGCGCTGCTGTTGGCCGACACGCACAGCCTGGCCGACGGCCTCGCCGATCTGCTGAACGCGCGCGGCCGCCAAGTGGTGCGCGTCGAACGCGCTTCCAGCTTTGAACGGATAGATAAGCATTCCTACGCCGTGCGTCCGGGCGCCAGCGAAGACCTGGAGCACGTGCTGCGTGCGGTACAGTCCGAGTTGGGCCAGGTGTCCGAGGTCTGCCACCTGTGGACATTGGGCGCGGACGCCCCGGCGGATCTGCTTGAGCGCGGCTTCCACAGCCTGCTGGCGTTGGCGCAGGCGCTTGACGCCAACGGCGCCGGAGACGTCGCCATCAACGTCGTGACGGAGCGGCTGGAAGACGTCACCGGGCTGGAAGTGCTGTGCCCGGAGCAGGCAACCCTATACGGACCGTGCAAAGTGATTCCGCAGGAGTTTCCAAACCTGGCTTGCCGGCTGTTCGACGTGGTGCCGGCGCCCGCCGACAGCGCGGCCGAACAACTGCTGGCGCGCCAGTTGCTGGCCGAAATGGACCAGCCAAGCGGTCAATCGGTAATCGCCTACCGTGGCGCACACGCCTGGCACAAGCATTTCGAGCCGGTGCGGCGCGAGGCGGATGCCGGCCAGCGCCTGCGCCGCCATGGCGTGTACCTGATTACCGGCGGTTTGGGCGGCGTCGGCTTGGCGCTGGCCCGCCATCTGGCGCAGGCCTGGCAGGCCAAGCTGGTGCTGCTGGGCCGCAGCGCGCTGCCGCTGCGGCAGGAATGGCGGCAGCGCGTGGAGCGGGCCGACGCGTCCGATCCGCAATTACGCGCTCTGCAAGCGCTGTTGGAGCTGGAGACGCTGGGCGCCGAGGTGCTGCCCGTGCAAGCGGACGTCACCGACGCGGCCCAGATGGCCGCCGCCGTCGCCGCCGCGCGCCATCGCTTCGGCGCGCTGAACGGCGTGGTCCACGCCGCAGGTGCCGCCGGCGGTGGCCTGATCGCCCGCAAATCGCGCGCCGCCGTGGAGAAGGTGTTCGCGCCCAAACTGCAAGGCAGTCTGGCCACGCTCGACGCGCTGGCCGGCGAGCCATTGGACTTCGTGCTGCTGTGCTCATCGCTGTCGGCCGTCACCGGCGGTTTCGGCCAAGCCGACTACTGCGCCGCCAACTGCTACCTGGACGCGCTGGCGCACCGCGCCACCGCCACCGGGTCGCCCTGGATCGTCTCGGTCAACTGGGACGTCTGGCGCGACCTCGGCATGGCCGTTGGCCAGCAACTGGCGCAAGGCGAGGGCATCGCCGCCGCCGACGCCGGCGAACTGCTCGAACGCGTGCTGGCCGGTCCGGCCGTGCCGCAACTGCTGGTCTCGACGCTCGGGCTGGAACGGCAACTGGCGCGCAGCGCCTCGCTCGACATGGCCGAGCGCCTGCCGCCGGCACCGTCGGCGCGGCGCCAGCGGCACGCGCGTCCGGCGCTGGCCCAGGCCTATGTCGAGCCGGGCGATGAATTCGAGCGGGGCCTGGCCGCGCTGTGGAGCGAATTCCTCGGCATTGCCCCGGTCGGCGCCAACGACAACCTGTTCGAGCTGGGCGGCGACTCGCTGCTGGCGATCCAGCTGCTGGCCAAGGTGCGCAGCGCCTATGGGGTTGATTTGCACCCGGCCGGCTTTTTCAAGAACCCGACGGTTGCCGCCCTGGCGGTGATGCTCGAGACCCGAATGATAGAAGACATCGAGCGCGCCGAATCGGCCGCCGCGTCCGCAAAGGTGTAAAGGTTTTCCATGTCCGATATGAATAATTTATCCGAATTGCGCGCCCGGCTCAGCCCGGCCCAGCGCGCCCAATTACAGCAGCGCCTGCGCGGCGGCGCCGCTGCCGCCGACGCGTCCCACGCCATTCCACGTCGCCCGCACGGCGGCAGCGCCGAGCTGTCGTTCGCCCAGCAGCGCCAGTGGTTCCTATGGCGCCTCGACCCGGCCAGCGCGGCCTACCACCTGAGCGGCGGCCTGAAGTTCAGCGGCCACCTCGACGTGGCGGCGCTGCGCGCCAGCATCGGGGCGCTGGTGGCGCGCCATCCGTCGCTGCGCACCGTTTTCCAGCAGGACGAGGACGGCGGCGTGCGGCAGGTGGTGCAGCCGGCGGCGGCCATCGAGCTGCCTAGCCTGGACTTCAGCGCCTTCGAGCCGGCGGCGCGCGCCTCCTTTGCGCAAGCCGAAATACGCCGTCTCTGCGCCCAGCCCTTCGACCTTGGCCACGGTCCCTTGCTGCGCGTGGCGTTGTTCAAGATGGCGCCGGACCAGCAGCAACTGCTGCTGGTCATGCACCACATCGTCTCGGACGGTTATTCCACCCAATTGATCCTCGACGAGCTGGCGCAGCAATACGCCGCGCGCGTGCAGGGCGCGCAAGCGCAACTTGCCGATCTGCCGATCGACTACAGCGACTACGCCGTGTGGCAGCGCACCTGGCTGGCCGGCGAGGCCGGCGCGCAGCAACTGGCGTGGTGGCGCGCGCTATTGGGCCAACAGCAACCGGTGCTGGCGCTGCAAACGGCGCGGCCGCGCAAGGCCGACGGCGTCTACGGCGCCGCCCGCCACAGCGTCGCGCTGCCCGCCGAGCTGGTGGCCGGCCTCAAACGGCAGGCCCAGGCCCAAGGCGGCACCTTGTTCATGGCCTTGTTGACCGGTTTCCAGGCGCTGCTGTTCCGCTACAGCGGCCAGGGCGATATCCGCGTCGGCGTCCCCATCGCCAACCGCAACCGCGCCGAAACCACCGGACTGATTGGCTTCTTCGTCAACACGCAGGTGCTGCCGGCGCGCCTGGACGCGCGCATGGCGCTGGCGCAGCTGTTCGAGCAAACCCGCGACAACGCGCTGGGCGCCCAGGCGCACCAAGACTTGCCCTTCGAACAACTGGTCGAGGCCTTGCAGCCCGAGCGCAGCCTGAGCGGCAATCCGCTGTTCCAGGTGATGTATAACCACCTGCGTTTGGATCACCGCTCGCTGGCGCAATGGCCCGGCGTTAGCGTCGAACGCGTGGACTTCGACGAGCAGGACGTGCAGTGCGAACTGACGCTGAACACCAGCGAGGGGGCCGACGGCCGGGTGCGGGCCAGCTTCAGTTACGCCGCCGAGCTGTTCGACGCGGCCCACATCGAAACGATGGCGGCGCATTACCTGTTGCTGTTGCAGGCGCTGGCCGAGCAGCCGGAGCAGGCGCTGGGCGACGTCGGCCTGCTGGCCGGGCCGCAATTGCGGCAACTGGCCGGCTGGGGCGCGAACCCGCAGCGCCACCCGGACATGCAACCGGTGCACCGCCTGTTCGAGCGCCAGGTGCTGGCCGCGCCGCGCGCGGTTGCCCTGTTGTGCGGCGACGAGCAGCTTGGCTACGACGACCTGAACATCCGCGCCAACCGCCTGGCGCACCGCCTGATCGCCGTCGGCGTCGGGCCGGAGTCGCGCGTGGGCATCGCGCTGGAACGTTCGATCGACATGGTGGCCGCCTTGCTGGCGGTGCTGAAAGCCGGCGGCGCCTACGTCCCGCTGGACCCGGACTATCCGACCGAGCGGCTGCGCTATATGGTCGAGGACAGCGGTATCGGTATGCTGCTGACGCATAGCGCGCTGGCCGGGCAGATCGCCGACGTCGACCCGGCGCGGGTGCTTGAGCTGGACACGCTGGACCTGAGCGGCGAGTCCGCGGCCAATCCCGCGCCGGCGCTGCATGGCGAAAACCTGGCCTACGTTATCTATACGTCCGGCTCGACCGGCAAGCCGAAAGGCGCCGCCAACCGGCACGGCGCGCTGCACAACCGACTGGCGTGGATGCAGCAGGCCTACCAACTGACGCCGGCCGACACGGTGCTGCAAAAGACCCCGTTCAGCTTTGACGTCTCGGTGTGGGAGTTTTTCTGGCCGCTGATGGTCGGCGCCCGCCTGGCCATCGCGGCCCCGGGCGAGCACCGCGAACCGGCGCGCCTGATGGCGCTGATTCGCCGCCACCAGGTGACGACGCTGCACTTCGTGCCGTCGATGCTGCAAGCCTTCCTGGCGCACGAGGGCGTCGACGCCTGCACCACCGTGAAGCGCATCGTCTGCAGCGGCGAGGCGCTGCCGGCCGAGGCCCAGAAAGCGGTCTTCGCCGGCCTGCCGCGGGCGCAGCTGTTCAACTTGTACGGCCCGACCGAGGCGGCCATCGACGTCACGCACTGGACCTGCCGCAACGACGGCGCCAGCCAGGTGCCCATTGGCCGTCCCATCAGCGCAACCCACACCTATGTGCTCGACGGCGAACTCAATCTCGCCCCGGCCGGCGTCGCCGGCGAGCTATATCTGGGCGGCGTCGGGCTGGGCCGCGGCTATCTGGACCGCGCCGCGCTGACGTCGGAACGCTTCGTGGCCGACCCGTTCGACCCGCTGGGCGGCCGCTTGTATCGCACCGGCGACCTGGCGCGGTGGAATGCCGAAGGCCAGCTGGAATACCTGGGCCGCATCGACCATCAAGTGAAAATTCGCGGCTTCCGCATCGAACTGGGCGAGATCGAGGCGCAACTGCTGGCGCAGCCGGAGGTACGCGAAGCGGTGGTCGTGGCCAATGAAGGCGCGCGTCTGGTGGCCTATTTGGCCATCGCCGCGCCAGACGGCCAGTTCGACCCGGCGTCGCTGCGTGAGCGGCTGGGCCGCGCGCTGCCCGATTACATGGTGCCGCACGCCTTCATGGTGCTGGAGCGCCTGCCGCTGAACGCCAACGGCAAAATCGACCGCAAGGCGCTGCCGGCGCCGGAACGGCAGGAAGCGGCCGCCTACGCCGCGCCGCGGGGCGAGGCGGAAACCGCGCTGGCGCAGGTCTGGGCCGAGGTGCTGGGCCTGGCGCGCATCGGCCGGCACGACAATTTCTTCGAGTTGGGCGGGCATTCGCTGTTGGCGGTGCAGATGGCGGCCCGGGTGCAGCGCGCCATCCAGCGCGAACTGACGGTGCAGCAGGTATTTCAACATCCCACGCTAGGCGCCATGGCGTTGCTGCTGGCGGACGCCGGCGGCAAGTCCGCCGAGCAGGCTCTGTCTGACCTTGATTCCTTTATAGATAGTTTGGAGAACGTTTAATGAATAACGACGCGACGCGCCGCATTGCGGAGAAATTCGCTCAACTGTCCGCCGAACAGCGCCGCGCAGTGTACCAACGCCTGAAGGCCGACGGCATGAGCATCGGCCAGTTCCCCATCCTCCAGCGCGAAGCGGCGTTGGCGCAAGCCTGCCCCTTGTCGTATGCGCAAACGCGCCAGTGGTTCCTGTGGCAGCTTGATCCAACCAGCACCGCCTACCATATCGCCGGCGCGCTGACGCTCAAGGGCGAACTGGCGGTGGACGCCGTCAAGGCCAGCTTCGCCGCCCTGGTAGCGCGCCACGAAGCGCTGCGCACGGTGTTTCGCGGCACCGCCGACGGCCTGGCCGAACAAGTGATCCAGGCGCAGGCCGCGCTGGACTTCGCCATCATCGACCTGAGCGCGGTGGACGCGTCCGAGCGCGCCGCGCGCGTGCTGCGCGAAGCGACCCGCATCAGCCGGGCGCCGTTCGACCTGACGCAGGGGCCTTTGCTGCGGGTCGGCCTGATCCGCGCGGCGGCCGACGAGCATGTGCTGGTGCTGGTGATGCACCACATCGTCTCCGACGGCTGGTCGATGCAAATTATCGTCGACGAGTTCGCGGCGCTGTACCGCGCCGGCGTGCAGGGCGGGGCCGCCGAGCTGGCGGCCATGGCGATCCAATACGCCGACTACGCCGTGTGGCAGCGCAGCTGGCTCGAAGCCGGCGAGCGGCAACGCCAACTGGCTTATTGGAGCGCGCAACTTGGTAGCGACCACACGGCCTTGCAACTGCCGGCGGATCATCCGCGCCGCGCCGACGCCAACTACCGCGCGGCGCGCCACAGTATCACGCTGCCGGCGCAGCTGGCGCAGGCATTGCAGCGGCGCGCGCAGGCGCAGGGCGCGACGCTGTTCATGGCGCTGCTGGCCGGCTTCCAGGTTTTGCTGAGCCGGTATAGCGGCCAGACCGATATCCGCGTCGGCGTGCCGATCGCCAACCGCCACCGCGTCGAAAGCGAACGCGTGGTCGGCTTCTTCGTCAACACCCAGGTGCTGCGCAACCAACTGCAAGGGCGTATCAGCCTGTCGCAGGCGCTGGCGCAGGCCAGGGACGCCGCGCTGGGCGCGCAGGAACACCAGGATCTGCCGTTCGAACAGCTGGTCGAGGCCTTGCAGCCCGAGCGCAGCCTGAACGGCAACCCGCTGTTCCAGGTGATGTTCAACCACCAGCGCAGCGACTACCGCGCGCTGGAGCGGCTGCCGGGTCTGGAACGTCAAGACTACGCGCTGGCCGACAAGCAGGCCCAGTTCGAGCTGACGCTGGACACTAGCGAAGACGCCGACGGCGTGGTGAACGCCACCTTCAGCTATGCCGAAGAGCTGTTCGACACCGCGACCATCGCGCGCATGGCGCGGCACTACAGCGCCACGCTGCAGGCATTGGCCGCGCATCCCGAGCAGCTGCTGGGCGAGGTCGAATTGCTGGACGACGCGCAGCGCCGCCAGTTGCAGCAATGGGGCGACAACCGGCTGCAGCACCCGGGCGAGGAAGCGGTCCAGCGCCTGTTCGAGCGCCAGGCGGCGCGGCAACCGCGGGCGCCGGCGCTGGTGTTCGGCGACATAACGCTGAGCTACGCCGAACTGAACGCCAGGGCCAACCAATTGGCGCACCGCCTGATCGGCCTGGGCGTCAAGGCCGAAACCAAGGTTGGCATCGCGCTGGAGCGTTCGCTGGAGATGGTGGTCGGTCTGCTGGCCGTCCTGAAAGCGGGCGGCGCCTATGTGCCGCTGGACCCGGACTATCCGGCCGAGCGGCTGCGCTACATGCTCGAGGACAGCGGCATTCGCCTGCTGCTGACGCACAGCGATATGCAAGCGCGCTTCGCCGACAGCGCCCAATTGAACATACTGGCGCTGGACACGCTCGACGTCGGCGCCGAACCGGCGCACAATCCGCACCCGGCGCTGCATGGCGAGAACCTGGCCTATGTGATCTACACGTCCGGCTCGACCGGCAAGCCGAAAGGCGCGGCCAACCGCCATCGCTCGCTGTACAACCGCCTGGCGTGGATGCAGCAGACCTACCAGCTGACGCCGGCCGAGACGGTGCTGCAAAAAACCCCGTTCAGTTTTGACGTCTCGGTGTGGGAGTTCTTCTGGCCGCTGATGGTCGGCGCCCGTCTCGCCATCGCCGGCCCGGGCGAGCACCGTGATCCGGCGCGCCTGGTCGAGCTGATCGTCCGCCACCGCGTCAGCACGCTGCATTTCGTACCGTCGATGCTGCAAGCGTTCCTGGCGCACCAGGGCGTGGAAGCGTGCGTGAGCCTGGAACGCATCGTCTGCAGTGGCGAGGCCTTGCCGGCCGAGGCGCAAAACGAGGTGTTCAAGCGCCTGCCGAAGGCGGCGCTCTACAATCTGTACGGCCCGACCGAAGCGGCAATCGACGTCACCCACTGGACCTGCCGCGACGACGGCCGCGGCCAGGTGCCGATTGGCCAGCCGATCAGCCAGACCAAGACCTATGTGCTGGACGGCGAACTGGCGCTGGCGCCGGCGGGCGTGGCGGGCGAGCTGTATCTGGGCGGTATCGGTCTGGCGCGCGGCTACTTGGAGCGCGCCGGCCTGACCGCCGAGCGTTTCGTGGCCGACCCGTTCGACCCGCAAGGGGGCCGGTTGTATCGCACCGGCGATCTGGTGCGCTGGAATAGCGAAGGCCAGCTGGAATACCTGGGCCGCATCGACCACCAGGTGAAAATTCGCGGCCTGCGCATTGAACTCGGCGAGATCGAGGCGCAACTGCTGGCGCAAGCCGAAGTGCGCGAAGCGGTAGTGGTGGCCAAGGACGGCGCCGCCGGCGCGCGTCTGGTCGCTTACGTGTCGGCGCAGGCCGGCCAGCCATGCGGGGCGGCCAGTCTGCGCGAGCGCCTCGGCTTGGCGCTGCCGGAATATATGGTGCCGAGTGCCATCGTGGTGCTGGAAAGCCTGCCGCTGAACGCCAACGGCAAAGTCGACCGCAAAGCGCTGCCCGAGCCGGATTTCACGCCCGGCCAGGCTTACGAGGCGCCGCGGGGCGCGTTGGAGCTGGCGCTGGCCGCGCTGTGGAGCGAACTGCTGGGCGTGCCGCGGGTCGGCCGCAACGACAATTTCTTTGAACTGGGCGGGCATTCGCTGCTGGCGCTGCGGCTGCTGGAACGCATGCGTGCCCAGGGCTTGCCGGCGCAGGTGCGCAGCCTGTTCCAACATCCGCGCCTGGGCGACTTCGCGCGGGCGTCAACGCAGGAACGGGGCAGGGCGGCGGTGGTGGTGCCGCCGAACGGCATTCCGGCCGGCTGCACCGCAATTGATCCCGCCATGCTGACGCTGGTCGACCTCGACGCCGCGCAGATCGCCACCATCGAGGCGGCCGTGCCGGGCGGCGCGGCGAATATCCAGGACATCTACCCCTTGGCGCCGCTGCAGGAAGGTATCCTGTTCCACCACGTGTTGCAGACCGCGGGCGACGCCTACGTCACGCCGCAGCTGCTCAGCTTTGACAGCGAGGAACGCCTGCAGCGTTTTGTCGCCAGCCTGAACCAGGTGATTGCGCGCCACGACATCCTGCGCACGGCCGTGCTGTGGGAAGACTTGAAGGAACCGCTGCAAGTGGTGTGGCGCGAGGCCGGCCTGGCGCTGCAATGGCTGGACGCGGACGACGGCGGCGCCGCGGCGACGCTGACCGCGGCGGTGCATCCCGGCCAGTACCGCATCGACGTGCGGCGGGCGCCGATGATCCGGGCGCTGGCCGCGCGCGACCGCGACAGCGGCCGCTTTTTGCTGCAACTGCCGAGCCACCATCTGGTGGTCGACCACACCACGCTCGACTTGCTGGTCGAGGAAATCGGCTTGATCCAGCGGGGCGCCGCGCTGCTGCCGGCGGTGCCGTTCCGGCGCTTCGTCGCGCAGGCCCGCCTGGGCGTCAGCCAGGCCGAGCACGAAACCTTCTTCCGCCAGATGCTGGGCGACGTCGACGAACCGACGGCGCCGTTCAACCTGATCGACGTGCAGGGCGACGGCAGCGAAATCGAACAGGCGCGCTTGCCCATGGCGCCGGCCTTATCGGCGCGGGTGCGGCGCCAGGCGCAACGCCACGGCGTCAGCGCGGCCACGCTGTTCCACCAAGCCTGGGCGCTGGTGTTGGCGCGCATCTGCGGCAAGGACGACGTGGTCTTCGGCACCGTGCTGTTCGGCCGCATGCAGGGCGGCGAAGACGCCGGCCGCGCGCTGGGCCTGTTCATCAACACGCTGCCGCTGCGCATCCGCCTGGGCGGGCAAAACGCGCTGGAGTGCCTGCGCCAGACCCAGGCCGCGTTGACCGGCCTGCTGCACCACGAGCACGCCAGCCTGTCGCTGGCGCAGCGCTGCAGCGCGCTGCCGGGCGGCACGCCGCTATTCTCGTCCCTGCTGAACTACCGCTACGGCGCCGAGGAGGGCCAGGCCGGCGCCGGCAAAGTGTGGGAAGGCGTGGAACTGCTGGGCGGCGAGGAACGCAGCAATTATCCGCTGTCGATCTCGGTCGACGATCTGGGCGAGGGCTTCGCGCTGGTCGCCCAGGTGAAGCCGTCGATAGGCGCGCAGCGCCTGTGCGGCTTGCTGCACGAGGCGATGGCCGGGCTGCTGGCGGCCTTGGCCGACCGGCCGGCGACGCTGATGCGCGAACTCGACGTGATGAGCGCGGCGGAATTGGCCCAGCTCGGCACGTGGGGCGTGAACCAACACCACCACGCCGGCGTGGCGCCGGTGCACGAGGTATTCGAACGCCAGGCGGCGCTGCATCCGCGGGCGCCGGCGCTGCTGTTTGGCGATGACACGCTGACTTACGCGGAATTGAACGCGCGCGCCAACCGGCTGGCGCACCGCCTGATCGCCATGGACGTCAAACCGGAAACCCGGGTTGGCATCGCCGTCGAGCGTTCAATCGACATGGTGGTCGGCCTGCTGGGCATCCTCAAGGCCGGCGCCGCCTATGTGCCGCTGGACCCGGACTACCCGGGCGACCGCCTGCGCTACATGGTCGAGGACAGCGGCATCGTCCTGCTGCTGACGCACGCCGCGCTGGCCGACAGCATGCCGCACCCGGCCAACGGCCGCCTGCTGCTGCTCGACCAGCTCGACCTGTCCGGCGAAAGCGCCGCCAATCCGGCGGTGCCGCTGCACGGCGAAAACCTGGCTTACGTGATTTACACGTCCGGCTCGACCGGTATGCCGAAGGGCGCGGCCAACCGCCACCGCTCACTGTTCAGCTGCATGGCGTGGATGCAGGAGACCTACCATTTGACGCCGGCCGACACGGTGCTGCACAAGGCGCCGTTCGGTTTCGACGTCTCGGTGTGGGAGTTGTTTTGGCCGCTGACGGCGGGGGCGCGCCTGGCGCTGGCGCTGCCGGGCGACCAGCGCGACCCGGCCCGACTGGTGGCGCTGATCCAGCAACACCAAGTCACCACGGTCAACTTCGTGCCGGCGATGCTGCAAGCGTTCCTGGCGCACGAAGGCATCGAGGCGAGCACGCGGCTGAGGAACATCATCTGCGGCGGCGAGGCGATGCCCGCCGAGACGCAGCGGGAAACCTTTGCGCGCCTGCGCCACGCCGGCCTGCACAATCTGTACGGCCCGACCGAGGCGGCGATCCACGTCACCCATTGGGCTTGCCGCGACGACGGCCTGAACCAGGTGCCGATCGGCCGGCCGATCAGCGCGACGCTCACCTATGTACTGGACGCCGACCTGAACCTGGCCCCGGCCGGCGTGGCGGGCGAGCTGTATCTGGGCGGCGTAAATCTGGGCCGCGGCTATCTGGACCGTCCCGACCTGACCTCCGAGCGTTTCGTGGCCAACCCGTTCGACCCGGCCGGCGGGCGCCTGTACCGCACCGGCGACCTGGTACGCTGGAACGACGAGGGGCAACTGGAATACCTTGGCCGCATCGACCACCAGGTGAAAATCCGCGGCTTCCGCATCGAACTGGGCGAGGTCGAGGCGCAATTGCTGGCGCAGCCGGAAGTGCGCGACGTGGTGGTCGTGGCCAAACAAGGGCCGGGCGGCGCGCTGCTGGTGGCCTACCTGTCGCAACAGAGCGGCACGCTGGCCGACGCCGCCGTGCTGCGCGAACGCCTGCGCCGCACGCTGCCCGAGCACATGGTGCCAAGCGCCATCGTCGTGCTGGAGCGGCTGCCGCTGAACGCCAACGGCAAAGTCGACCGCAAGGCGCTGCCGGAACCGGAACTGGTCGGCGGCGTCTACACGGCGCCGCAGGGCGAGCTGGAAGAAACGCTGGCGCTGGTCTGGCGCGACGTGTTGGGCCAGCAGCAGGTGGGCCGCGACGATAACTTCTTTGAACTGGGCGGCGACTCCATCCTGAGCCTGCAGATCGTCGCGCGGGTGCGCCGCGCCGGCTGGAACCTGAATCCCAAGCTAATGTTCGAGCGCCCGACCATTGCCGAGGCGGCCGCCGTGCTGCAGCCGCTGGCCGCGCCGGCCCAGGCGCCGGCGCAGCGCGAGCGCGGCGCGCTGGCTGATTTCCTGTCCGAGGCGGCGCTTGCCGCGCTGCCGTTCGACGGCGCGCAACTGGAGGACGTGTATCCGCTGTCGCCGCTGCAAGAGGGCATGCTGTTCATGTCGCTGGAAGCGCCGGGCAGCGGTTTGTACATGAACCAGTTGCGCGTCGCCGTCGGCGGACTCGACGCGCAGCGCCTGGCCGTGTCCTGGCACGCCATGGTGCGCCGCCACGCCATTCTGCGTACCGGCTTCGCATGGCAGGCCGGCGCCGACGTCGCCTTGCAACTGGTATGGCGCGAGGCCGACGCCTTCGTCGACACGCTGGACTGGCACGGCGACGCCGACATTGCCGGGCGCCTGGCCGAACTGACCTCGGCCGAGCTGCTGCGCGAAGTGGACTTCGCGCGCCCGGAACTGGCGCGCCTGTACCTGGTGCGCGTCGGCGAGGACGAGTACCAGCTGCTGCTGACCATGCACCATATCCTGCTCGACGGCTGGAGCCAGTCGCGTCTGCTGGGCGAGTGGCTGCAAGACTACTCGGGCCAGGCGCTGGCGCCGGTGCGGGCGCACTACGGCGACTACATCCGCTGGTTGCGCCGGCAAGCGAGCGCCCCGGCCGAACAGTACTGGCGCGGCCAGTTGCAGCGCCTCGACGGCCCGAGCCTGCTGGCCGGACGGCGCCGCGACGAAACCGGATACGACAAAATTTACTTGAGCTGGGACGCGGCGCAAACCCGCGCCCTGTTCGATTGCGCCAAGGCGCAGCGCGTCACGGCCAACACCGTGGTGCAGGCGGCGTGGGCGACGCTGTTGCAACGGCATCTGGGCAAGGACGCCGTGTGCTTCGGCGCGACGGTGGCGGGCCGGCCGGCCGAACTGGGCGGCGCCGAGGATATGCTCGGCCTGTTCATCAACACCATCCCGGTGCTGGTGTCGCGCCAGCCGCAGATGCCGGTAGGCGCCTTCCTGCGCCAACTGCAGGGCGTCAACCTGGAGGCGCGCGAGCACGAGCACACTTCGCTGGCGCAGATCCAGCGTTGGGGCGGCGCCGGCGGCCAGGCCCTGTTCGACAGCATCATCGTGTTTGAAAACTACCCGGTGCACAAGGCGCTGAGCGAACCGTTGGCGCACGGCCTGCGTTTCGGCGACGTCGGCGGCGAGGGCCTGACCGGCTATGCGATGGACTTGCAGGTCACGGTCGAAGGCGCGCTGGAAATCGAGTATTGCTATGCCCGCGCCAGCTTCAGCGAAGCCGAGGTGCTGGCGCTGCGCGCCGAAATGGACGAACTGCTGCGCGCCATGATCGCCGCGCCGGAGCTGCCGATGGGCGAGTTGCCACGCCTGGGCGCGCTGGCGGCGGCGCCGGTGCTGGCCCTTGGCCGCACCGACTTCGCCCGCCGGCCCGACTGGGTGCACCGGCAGATCGAACAACAGGCGCTGCACCGGCCCGACGCGCTCGCGCTGCGCATGGGCGACGAGACGCTGAGTTTCGGCGCGCTGAACGCGCTCGCCAACCAGCTGGCGCATTGGCTGCTGGCCCAGGGTCTGGCGCCGGAAGCCAGGGTGGCCGTGCTGCTGCCGCGTTCGATGGACATGATCGTCGCGCTGCTGGCGGTGCTCAAGGCCGGCGCCAGCTACGTGCCGCTGGACGCCGACTATCCGCTGGAACGGCTGCGCTACATCATTGCCGATTGCGCGCCGGCGCTGCTGATCAGCAGCGCCGACTACCAAGAAACGCTGCCATGTCCGACGGTGTGGCTGGAACAATTGCAACTGGCCGGCCGCGGCCGCGACAATCCCGCCGTCGCGCTCAGCGAGCACCATCTGGCCTACGCGATCTACACCTCCGGTTCGACCGGGCAGCCGAAAGGCGTGGCGGTGGCGCACGGCCCGTTGGCGATGCACTGCGCCGCCACCAACGAGATCTACGCCATGGGGCCGGAGTCCTGCGAGCTGCTGTTCATGTCGTTCTCGTTCGACGGGGCGCACGAACGCTGGATCAGCGCCCTGACCGCCGGCGCGACGTTGGCCATCCGCGACCCCGAAATCTGGACCGCCGAGCAAACCAGCGACGCGCTGCACCGTTACGGCGTTTCGACGGCGGCCTTCCCGCCGGCCTACCTGAACCAGCTGGCCGACTGGGCCGGCGCGGCGGGCGATCCGCCGCCGGTCGAACTGTACGTGTTCGGCGGCGAAGCCATGCCCAAGGCCGGCTTTGAACAAGTGCGCCGCCACTTGCGCCCGCGGCGCCTGATCAACGGCTACGGCCCGACCGAAACCGTGGTCACGCCGCTGATCTGGCAGGCCAGCGGCGACGACAGCTTCGACTGCGCCTACGCGCCGATCGGCCGTCCGGTGGGCGAGCGCAGCGTGTACGTGCTCGACGCCGACATGCAACTGGTGCCGCACGGCGTGGTGGGCGAGTTGTATATCGGCGGCTATGGCCTGGCGCGCGGCTATGTCGGGCGCAGCGACCTGACGGCCGAGCGCTTCGTCGCCGACCCGTTCAGCGACAGCGGCGCGCGGCTGTACCGCAGCGGCGACCTGGTGCGCTGGCTGGACGACGGCAACGCCGAATACATCGGCCGCGCCGACCACCAGGTCAAGATCCGCGGCTTCCGCATCGAGCTGGGCGAAATCGAAGCGCAACTGCGCAAGGTGGCCGGCGTCGGCGGCGTGGCCGTGGTGGCCGCCGCCGGCGAGGGCGGCGCGCAACTGCACGCCTACCTGGTCAGCGAGGCCGCGCCGCAAGAGGTGATGCAGATGGCGCGCATGGCGCTGGCCGGCACGCTGCCCGACTTCATGCATCCATCGGCGTACGCGGTGCTGGCGGCGCTGCCGCGGCTGCCGACCGGCAAGCTCGACCGGAACGCGCTGCCACCTATCCAGGCCGAGGCGGCGCGCCAGTACCGCGCGCCGTCGACGCCGCAGGCGCGCCGCATGGCCGACCTGTGGCAGGAAGTGCTGGGCGTGGAACGCGTGGGCGAGACGGATAACTTCTTCGAACTGGGCGGCGATTCGCTGCTGTGCCTGAAGCTGATATCGCGCCTGCGAACGTTGAAGGACGCGCGCTTCAACTTCAAGCTACGCGACGTGATGCAAAAACCGACCATCGCCCAGCTGCTTGGGCTGGAGCTAGAGTGGGTTTCATCCGGCGTGACGGCGCTGAACCGGGAAGGACAGGAAGCCTTGTTCTGCCTGCACGCCGGCTTCGGCACCATCTTCGACTACCAGCCGCTGGCCCGCAAGCTCGACGGCGTGGCCACGGTATATGGCATCGGCTGCCGCATGCTGGCCGACAGCGCGCACGTCGACGCGTCGCTGGAGCAGATGGCGCGCGACTATACCCGCATGATCCGGCAAACCCAGGCGCAGGGGCCGTACCGGCTGATGGGATGGTCGCTGGGCGGCACGCTGGCGGCGATGGTGGCGGCGCTGCTGGAGCGGGCGGGCCAGGCGGTCAGCTTCGTCGGCCTGGTCGATTCGTATATTCCGGGCACCGAACAGCGCGTCATGCCGCCGTGGCAGCGCGACTTCGCCGACTTCCTGTCGCAGGTGCTGCCTGGCGTGGCGCTGGACGGCTTGCCGGAGACGGTGGGGTTGGCGCTGGAAGCGCGCCTGGCGCTGGCGCTGGCCGGCGCCGACTCGGCGTACGGCGCCATGGGCGCGGCGGAACTGCTGCGCGGCTTCGAGGTGGCGCGGCATTTGAAAGCGCTGTCGATCGAAGCCGGGCCGCTGCCGGTACTGGCTTGCCAGGTGCATTACTGGTGGGCCGCCGGCAGGGACGAGGCGCACAAGACCGAACTGCCGCGCCAGACCGGCGTGGCCGGCATCGCCGCGGAAATCGCGGCGGACCACTACACCATTACGCGCGACGAGCGGTGGCTGGAGCAGGCGGCCAAGTTGGGAGAGGGGGTCACGCAGAGCTAGAGCGCTAGCGTAGAACCGGGGTCAGGCCTTCTGGTCTGAGCCCGGCTGTTTCTAGTCGTCCGCGCTGCTCCAAGCTAACGTTGTCGGGTTACGCCCCATGGGCTAACCCGACCTACGAAAAAACGCCCTGCGGCGCCCACAACTGGCGCTCAAAAAAGCGCTCGCGCGGCAGCACGCCAAGCACGGCGCGCTTATGCGGAAAATCGAACTCGCCCAACAAATCGTATCCCGAGCGAGTCAGATTGCGCCGCATGCGCTGGTTGTCGGCGCGCGGCTCGATCACCAGCCTGCCGGTGCGGCTGTCGTCCAAGAACAGATAGTGCGCAATCGACGGCAGCCAGGCCGATACGAAGGCTTGGCCCCGGCACCCGGCTTCGCCGATCAGCACATGCCAGCCCCGCTCGAAATCATCCGGCTCGCAAAACGGCGCGATCCGGTCCTCGCTGGCCCAGTACACCTCGAAATAGCCGAAGGGCACGTCGTCCAGGCAAGCGATCAGTGGAATGCTGTGCGGGTCGCCCGCCAGCCGCTCCAAATAGGCGCGGTGCCGCGCCAAGTCGCCTTGCTCCTCCCAGAACTCGGCCACATGCGGATCGTTCATCCAACGGTGGAAATGCGGCAGATCGGCGTCGCTGTCGGCGACCCGGAAACTCAACGTCCGCTCCAGCCATGGAATATAGCGGCGATACACGTCGCCCACCGGCTGCGGCGGGCGCAGCGGGTGGCGCCGGCCGGCGCTGACTTGGTAGACCAGCGCCGGCGCCGGCAGCGCCCGCGGCAACCACAAGTGCCGCTCCTGCGCGTTATGCGGGGTTAAGAGATCGCCTTCGTCCAGATTCGCTGTGGTTCTGCTGTCGGTCATCGGTTCTTCGCTCAAAGAGGCAGGCGCGCGCCGGCGAAGGCGTCGGCCAGCGTCCGCGCCAGGTCGTCGCGCAAGGTGTCGGCGGCGTCGACGATGTTACCCAGCCGGGCAAAGTCGTGCACCATGCCGGCGTAGATTTTTAGCGTCGCCGGCACGCCGGCGTCGTGCAGCTTGGCGGCGTAGGCGACGCCTTCGTCGAGCAGCGGGTCGTATTCCGCCAGCGCGATGTGCGCCGGGGCCAGCCCCGCCACGTCGACGGCGGCCAGCGGCGCGAAGCGCCAGTCGCCGCGCTCGCCTTCGTGGTTCAGATAGTGGGCAAACATCCATTGCAGCGTGTCGGCCTCCAGCAGATAGCCGGTGCCGTGGCGCTGGTGCGAAGCGCTGTCCTGCTTGCTGCTGGTGCAGGGATACAGCAACAGTTGTAGCGCCGGCTGCGTCCGCCCGGCCCGTTTCAGGGCGATGCACAGGGTCGTGGCCAGGGTGCCGCCGGCGCTGTCGCCGCCGACCGCCAAGCGGGCGGCGTCGATGCCGTGGGCCGCCGCGTGCCGCTCCAGCCAGCTCCAGGCGTCGACGGCGTCGTCGAAGGCGGCGGGAAATTTGTGCTCCGGCGCGAGGCGATATTCGACCGCCAGCACCTTGCACGGCGTGCGCTCGGCCAGGTCGCGGCACAGCGCGTCGTGCGACTCCAGGCCGCCGATGCAAAAGCCGCCGCCGTGGAAGAACAGCAGGCAGGGCAGGGCGGCGGCCGTGTCGGAAGGCGAATACAGGCGCGCGCCGATGCCGCGGCCGTCGGCGCAGGCCAGCGCCAGGTCGAGCGCCGCGACCGACGCGGCGCCGGGGCCGTCGAGCATGGGCGTGGCGGCGTCGTAGCTGGCGCGCGCCGCGGTTGGGGTTTGCAGGTGCATGGGCTGGCTGTCGCCGAGTTGCACCAGCTCCAGGAAGGACTCGAGGTCGGGATTGAGCGGCATGGCGAACGATAAGTGGTGACGGTGCTTGCTTGACGAACCGTCGCGGCGTTTGTTTAGCTAACTATTTTGGCCCCTCGCTCGTCTAGAGGTATAAGTCCGGCTGGCGGCCGGACACGCGCATTGCCTGCGGGTGGATAGCACCCGGCCGGCCCGAACAACCATTTTCTGATCGTACAAAATCTATGTCGAAGGCAAAAATCGTCTATATCTGCTCATTGAGGAACGCCGCCGCCGACCAGGCGGGGCAATACATTGAGTATAAGGAGGAACGGCGCTACATGAAATCGCCGCTCGAATATCTGGTCGAGGAACTCAATGAAACCAGCCTGGGCCAGTCCTATACGCTGGAGGCCGTCATCTACGACGACGACGAGGGTTCGCCGCGCGACCGCGAAAAGCTGGCCGAGTACGGCTTCCGCTGCGAGCCCGGCAAGAAGTGGCTGTGCCCTGCCGGCTTGCAGGTGCAGGGCCGCGACCTCGACACGCTGATGCAGGCGATTCCGTCGACCTATCGGCGCCACGCCAGGGGCACGCCGGAGCACGTCGCCGGCAAGCGCGTGTTCGAGGCGAACCTGCTGGCCAAACTGAACGAACTCGGCGCCGACCTGGTGGTGCTGGACGGCCTGCTGATCATCCTCGACGAGCTGGTGCGCCCGGGCAGCCCCTACCATAGGCGCATCGTCAACATCCATCCGGGCATTACGCGGCTGGAGTCGCCTTACGAGCGGCGCGGCGCCTGGGCCACGCTCAACGCGCTGTACGGCGCGCGCGGCCAGCAGGTGCGCGATTGGACCACGATGGAAACGGTGGCGGTGCCGCCGGTGTTGATGACCGGCGCGTCCTTCCATTATGTCGACAACGGCATCGACTCGGGCGAGGTGATCGTCGACGTGCTGAAGACCGAGATCGACCCGGAGGATACGATATTGGAACTGCGCTGGAACAACTTCAAGCTCAGCCTGTTCCCGGCGATGCAGCAGGGCTTGACGTTGATGGCGGGGCGCCTGCGCAAGGCGGCTTGATACGCGAAAACGGACCGAAGTAATGCCGTTAAATTGGCGGGCCGGCAACGCTGAAAATCAACCCAAGACAGAGAGCCGGGGTCGGGCCTTAAGGTCCGACCCCGGGGTTACGCAGTTGGTTTTGATGAATTCAACGCTGAAGCCGCCAAGGGCCGCAGTTAGTTCTAGCCGCAGTCATCAGCGATTGGGTCAAATATGCTCATGGACCAGACGACAGCGATGCCCGGTCAAGACAGATAGCTCGTTCACCAACTGCTCGCTGATCGGCCAGTTCCAGAACCCGAACGCGAGATTCCCAAAACCCCACGGCATGTCGAACGTCCAATCCACGATGCTTCGGCTGGTGTGGCAAGCCGGGCAGGCCATAGAGCACTCGGCCTCGTCCGAAAACCACGCCCCTACGGCATCGCTCCAAGGCAGGTCGTCCGGGTCATATGCGGCTGCGCAGCCGGGACAGCGGATCGCGGCAATGCCGTTGTCGCCCGTGTGGTACACCGTCCGTTCGATCGCGACCTCAAGTCCACTCATTAAGAACGGTGGCGTCAGAGGGCAGGCGTCCCATTGCGCTGCCGACGCCCCTCGCGCCATCAGGTCGGCGCCACTGTACGCCTGCTGGGGACATAGCGTTGTCGAGATGACCTCCCGGGCGATCAGCCATTCCTTGACGCGCTCGGCCAATGCCTGCGCCTGGTCCAAGGTGGCATCCAAATCAACAATCCAGTCTACGCTAGCGCCCATTTTTTCCTTTCAAGAGAAACCATACCTCAAGAGTACCTGATTGGGAACCGCAGTGCGTCTCGATTCGCATTGCCTGGCATTTACCAATTTTTGGTAAAGCCGAAGGTTTGCGTTTGCATAATGCCGATGTTTATCTGTAGCGGCTCGCGTTTGAAACCGACCGTGCTCGCATTTGACGCCGATTTCGGCTCGAATTATCTGCAAATGACGGTAGGTCCGTGCTCACACTATCTGCAAATGAGCTTGCAATCGACGGCGCAGGCTCGCATTGCCGCCGGCTCACGCTAACTGCAAATGCGGGCTGTACTCGTCCTCCAGTCAATATCTGGCCAACTGGACGAATTCCTCCAGCGCGCCCGGTGGTGGCATCTCATGCAGGGCACGCACCTTTTTCAGTTCTGGGCGCTGCGGCTCCCGGACGAAGCGGGTAGCCCTGAGCGCTCGTGGGTGAGCGTTATCAAATCATCCTCAATCGTCAATCGAACTCGGTCTTTAGGGCTGAAGCCGACCTCGTCGAGAACGTTGCCGAGCATGCGACGGATTCGATTTATTAGGTACACGTCGGGACAGATCCAGGCGTCGAACTGCTCGGTCATGTCCTTGAGCCGGTAGCCGTGGCGCGCCAGCGTCGGCTCCAGGTTGTCGAGCTGGCGCAACAGCACCGTCTCCACCAATTCCGCCGTGACCGGCTTCTCGCCCGTCTGGTAGCCCGCCTCGAGCGCGAGCGTCTGAACAGCGCCACGGGCCGCCTGCCCTTTTTCACCAGCTCCTGCAGCTCGCGGTCGCGCCGCTCGCCCTGCTTGGGGATCTGCATGCCGGCCGGGATGTGCGTGAGCCACGCGATATCGAGGGCCAGCATGACGTTTTGGAAGGCCCTGCTCTTGACTGGTACTCCTGGTAGCCGACGCCGCTGCGGTCGTCCACCACGCTGAACAGCATCAAGGTCGGCACGCCCTTCAAAGGGTCGATCCAATCGGGCTTGTCGATGTGTTTAAGGTCGGACGGCGCCATGTCGAATTGCCAGCAGTCGTTGCTGTGCTCTGCCTGAAAACGCAGCGCTGGCGGTTCGCGCAACAAGTGGGGTTGATCGAGCCGCAATGGGAAAGGTGGCGATTGACGGTCGGACGCCGCAGCAGGCCCTTGGGCGCCTTGACCAAGCCCTGTATCGTTTCCACGCCGTAGTCCTCCATCAGCTCGATGGCCCGCCCGGTGAAAAGGTGGCGCCCGGCCTTGTTGGTGGTGCGCAGTTTCAGCGCCGCGATCAGCTCGCAATAGCGCTCCAGCTCCATTTTGCGGCAACAGTGGCGGCTTGCCGTGGTCGGCGCGGTGCACAGCGTTCGGCTTCTGAACCGCTTGCAGCGCCCAATAGACGGTCGTCGCGGAGACGCCGTACAAGCCGGCCGCTGCGGCGATCTGGGCTGCCCGTTCCAGACTCTTGCGCGGCAAGCGATCCAGCCGCTGCCGTCGCTGCAGCAGCGAATCGACGGGAATCGCCTTACGCCGGCCGCTCATGGCGGGCCAGCGCGCGGTACACCGAGGCGCGGCCGACGCCGAGCCGTCGCGCGATCTCCGTCGCGCCAAGCTTCGCCTCGACGCGCAGGCGCTGGACCTCGACGGGATCGACCGACGGCTTGCGCCCACGGTAGGCTCCGCGAGCCTTGGCGGCGGCGATGCCCTCGAGCTGGCGCTCGCGCCGGAGGTTGGTTTCGAACTCCGCGAACACGCCCAGCATGTCCAGGAACGCCTTGCCGGCGGCGCTGCGGGTGTCGATGGCTTGCTCGGTCGCCTTGAGGGTGACGCCGCGCTCCTTCAGCGTGTGACGATGTCCTGCAAATCCTCGATGCTGCGCGCCAGGC
The DNA here is from genome assembly GCF_046115965.1 of Janthinobacterium sp. CG_23.3. Lineage (NCBI taxonomy): Bacteria > Pseudomonadati > Pseudomonadota > Betaproteobacteria > Burkholderiales > Oxalobacteraceae > Janthinobacterium > Janthinobacterium sp. CG_23.3. The sequence goes on from NZ_JBJXIB010000001.1 coordinate 32,840, forward strand.
GGTCGATCCTCGTCACGACCAGCGTGTCACCCCGCCGCAGGAAATCGAGCAGCGTCTCCAGCTCGGTGCGTCCGGCGCGGCTGGTGCCGCTCGCCTTCTCGGCCCGGACCACGTCGCAGCCGGCGGCGCGCAGCGCCTGCTCCTGCAGGGCGAAATCCTGGTCGCTGCAGGAAACGCGGGCATATCCGTAGAGCCCCATGGGTCGGGCTCGTCTCCCAACGCCAGAAGTGAAATCGCCACAGGCTGAGGCCGCGACGACATACGTCGGCGCGGAATCGAAGACCACTTTCTGTGCTTCGGCGTGAGCGGTGCAATACAGTTTGAAATAGGAAGGATGATGAAGTTGACAGTACACTGTCATTAACGGAGAGTGACAGTACACTGTCAAATTGGGATCTACTATGACTTCAAAGGATCTCCCTGCAAGCCCGCTTTATCCGACCCAACGCGAATGCGACAAAGCGGAGGCGGCAACTCAAATGATTGAACGTCGCATCAAAGGACCACAATGCGCAATATCAATGACCGCGTCGGCGGATCGCTGCGGCCAGATACCGATTCTGTTCGTACACGCCGATCCCGGCCAAGCCAGTCAGTGGCGCGAATTGTCTGAGCGCTTCCGTTCGCGGCGCCAAGTCGTGGCGTTCGACGCCCGCGGCCATGGCGCCAGTGATGCCCCGGCGAATGGTGACTACAGCTATGCAGGACGGGCCGAGGACATCTGCGCCGTAGCAGACGCCATGGATCTTCAACAGTTCATCCTGGTCGCGCACAGCGCGGGCAGCGCCACGGCACTGCGCTACGCGGCGGCCAATTCAGACAAAGTCGCTGGACTGATCTTGCTTGATCCGCCATCCGACCCGCGAGCGATTCCGCAACCCATCCAGACGCAGATAGATGCTGCGCTAAAGGGCTCGGACAACCGCGCTTACCTGCGTGACTATCTGAACTCGATTGCCGGCGACAACGCTGATACTGTCGCGCTGGTCCTCGCCAGCTCGGAAAGCATCGAGATGCAAACTTTCATTGCCATGACCGCGGCAATGCTGGCCTGGAATCCCGAAACGGACCTGGCGAGCTATACGAAGCCGATGTTGATACTTTCCAGCGAAGCTGGCGATACGCCGTCATCGCTGCGATGGCTCAAGCCCGAAGCGGCGTTTCGCGTGATTCACGGATCGGGGCACTGGCTGCAAATGGATCAGCCGGAGGCCACCGCCCTGGCAATGGAACAATTCATCAACGAACTTGATCCGCAAGGCTAACGCTCTTATGACTACACGATCACCAAGGATCAAAAAAACACCCGCTGGCGCGGCGCTGACCGAGATCGTGTTACTTGCTTTTCGGCTCGACGGCGCATTAATGGACGCAGCCGACAAAATCGCCGCGCCGGCGGGCCTGACGGCGGCGCGTTGGCGGGTGCTCGGCGCCGTCCTCAGCGAACCTCGCACCGTCGCGGATATCGCCCGCAACATGGGGCTGGCGCGACAAAGCGTGCAGCGCCTCAGCGACGCGCTGGTCGCGGAGGGATTGCTGACGATGAACGATAACCCGGCCCATAAAACTGCGCGCCTGGCGACACCCACGCCCAGCGGACGCGCGGCTATCGCCAACTTGTCCGACAGGCAAACACGGTGGGCGAATTTGATTGGCGCCGGCTTTGATATTCAGTCGCTCGATGAACACATGCGCGTATTGAAACACCTGATCGCGTCGGTGGAGGAAAATCACGCATCTATCGAATAAGTTGACGCGACCATACCGGCTCAAGGACATGAGCGAACAGCTCCATACCAAGGCGGCCGAGATTCAAGTGATGTTCAGCAATCAGCTCGAACCTGGAGCCGACGCCATTCCACCGAACTTAAGGATCTTGGCCCCAAGCGGCGAGAATATTTCACATAGTTATTGACAAGATCGCGGCTGCGCGCGGTCGCCGCGCTGCTGACGGGAGTGTTTTCACGACAGCAGGACGGCGACCAATGACGACTTTTTGACCTTCATCGGCCGCCATCTCATCGATCTCAGTAAGGCATTATTCATGATCAAGATCGCCTGCGAAGTGGTCGCGCGTGATTTCTTCGGTCAGTTTTAAGCGCCGGCTGGACGCTTGTTGATCGCAAACGATGCAGGGGGCAAACATTGCGGTCCGCCCCCTGCATCCATACTTCAACTTTTTTAGTTTAAAACGTGTACTTCAGCGTCGCCAACACATTGCGCGGCGCGCCGTACATGATGTTCTTGAAGGTGTCGATCTGGTTGGCGTAGTATTTTTTGTCAAACAGATTGTTCACGTTCACCTGCAGCGACAACCGCGGGTTGATCTCGTAACGCGCCATCACGCTGGCGACCGCGTAGGCGTCCTGGCCCACCCGGAGATCGGCCCCGCCGAACGGGCTGGGGAATTGCGCGTAGCTGCGGCCTTCCCAGTTCACGCCGCCGCCGACGGCCAGGTTTTTCCACTCGCCGGGCAGGCGGTACTTGGTGTACACCTTGAGCATCTTGTGCGGATGGGCGGTGTTGATCGCCTTGCCGCTGGCGTCCTCGCTGGTGAACTGGCTCCAGCCCACGCTGGCGTTCCAGCCGCTAGCCAGTTCGCCGTTCAATTCCATTTCGTAACCCCGGGTTTTGCTGCCGTCGCCGGTGATGTAGGCTTGCTCGCGGGTGTTCGGGATGACCTGGTTGCCGTCGGCGATGGCGAAATTGTCCTGCTTCACCTGGAACAACGCGAAGGAGGTGTTCAGCTTGCCGTCGAGCAGTTCGCCCTTGACGCCGATTTCGATGTTCTTGCCTTTCAGCGGCTCCAGATAGGCGCCGGTCTTGTCGCGGCTATTCTGCGGATCGAAGATGCTGGTGTAGCTCGCGTACAGCGAGGCCTGCGGACTCAGGTCGAACACGGCGCCGGCGTAGGGCGTGACGACGCCGTGGTGGCGGATCGAGTACGCTTGCGCCGTCCATAGCGTCGCTTCGCCGTCGCGGTTCCAGTTGCTGACGCGGGCGCCGGCGATGAACTTGAGCGCGTCCGTCAATTGCAGTCGCGCCACGCCGTAGACGCTGGTCTGGGTCTCGCGCGAGCGGTTGCCGAGCTGGTACGCCGACCAGGTTGGCTCCGGATAGGCACCGCTCCAAGCGCGGAAGTCGCCGATCGGCGGCAGTTCGCTGGCGTTGCTGTTCTGCCATTCCAGATCGTGTTTGCCGTGCAGCAGGCCGACGGCCACTTCATGCTTGCGCCCCAGCAGTTCGAACGGGCCGGAGGCGGTCAGGCCGAAGTCGGTCTGCGTGGCGTCGACGCCGTAGCCGACCAGCCAGGGTTGCAGGCCCAGGCCGGTGGCGCGGTCGACCGCGCCCTCCATCCAGTTCAGGCGCTGGTCGCCGGTGTTGCTGCGCCGCGTAGCCGACGCCTGCAGCTTCCATTCCTTGCCGAGGCGGTGGTCGACGGTGGCGAAGACGCTTTGCTGGCGGGTGTCCCAGCGGTTCCAGTTGGCCGCCGTGGTGGTGGCGCGGTCCCAGTCGGTGCGGCTGCCGTCGGTGTAGAAAATCGGCAGGCCGGCCCACTGGTTGCCGCGGTGCTCGTCGCGCTGCTCGCTGAAGCCCACGCTCAGTTTGGTGTCGCGGCCCAGGTCGGCGTCGATGACGCCGTAGACCAGCGCCTTTTGGGTGGTTTCAAGGCGGATGAAGTTGTCCTTGTCCTCGGCGCTGACGACCACGCGGCCGCGCACCGAACCGTCCTGTGTCAGTGGCGCGCTCAGGTCGATGACGCCGTTGCGCCGGTCCCAGGAACCCAGGCCGACGCTGGCCGAGCCGGTGAACTGCTTGCTGTCGGCGTGTTTGCGGATCAGGTTGATCGACGCCGACGGGCTGCCGCTGCCGCTCATCAGGCCGGTGGCGCCGCGCACGATCTCGACCCGGTCGTAGATCGCGGTGTCGGCATTGGCCTCGCCTTCATTGTTGCCGGCCATCGGCGTGCCGTCGATTTGCAGCTTGTCGATCTGGAAGCCGCGGGCGAAGAAATTGCCGCGCACGCTGTCGATTCCCTTGGCGGAGACGCCGGTGGTGGTGTTGGCGACCTCGAACACCGACAGCAGCGCCTGGTCGTCCAGGCGTTCGCGGGTGATCACGCTGACCGATTGCGGGGTGTCGCGGATCGACAAATTCAGGCCGGTGGCGGCGGTGCTGCCGGCGCTGGTGTAGGAGCCGCTGCCTTCGCTGGGGCCGATGGCGCCCGCCGTTACCGTCACGGGCGCCATGGTCTGCCCCTCCTTGGCCGTGGCGGCGCCTGCCTGTTGGGCGTGGGCGGCGCCGCCGACGGAAAGGCTGGCCAGGGCCAGTTGCAGGGCCAGGACGCTGCGGCGGACCGGAAGTTTGCTAGATTTGATATGCATTTTCGCTTGCTGTTCAGTTTAGTAGGTGATGACGGAAGGGTGGCGGGCGCGTCCGAAATGCCTGGACGCAACAACGCTTATGACCTTGACGAATCAGCGATCCATTTGTTTAGTCGACATATTCGGCGCCGCGCCCGCACTACGGCGGCTGGCATTGCTATAGCGCGGGCGCGGGCGCGGTGGCGTGCAGCGCCGCGCCGATCTCCTGGCTGCGGATGGCGGTGATCGACAGCAAGGTGTCGGACAGGCCGTGCGAAGCCTCGCAACCGCCCTGCAAGAACACCCGCGGCTGGAACTGGGCGTTGCCGATCAACTGGTAGTGGCGATCCACCGCCATGCCGTCCAGCCATGGCGCCAGCGGCGCCAGCAGGTTTTGGTGCTGCTGGCGGCGGTAGCCGGTGGCCAGGATCACCGCGTCGTAGCGGCTGGCGAAGGTATTGCCGCTTTCGTGGTCGCGCAGTTGCAACTGGACGCCGGCCGCTTCCGCGTGGGCGGCGACGACCTCGTGGCGGCGCAGGAACTGGTGGCGCTGGTCGCCCAGCACCTTTTGCTGGTAGAAGACGTTGAAGATCTGTTCGATCAGCGCCGTGTCGGCCACCGCGTAATTGGTGTTGAGATGCTCGTCGAGCAGCGCGGCGCGCTCGGCCGGGGTCTGCTGGAACACATAGTCGGTGTAGTCGGGGTTGAAGATTTCATTGACGAAGGGGCTGTCGTCGGCCGGCTTGAGCGCGCGCGCCCGCGTCACCAGGTCGACGTTATAGCCCTTGCCGTGCAAATCCATGAAAATCTCGGCGGCGCTCTGGCCGGCGCCGATGACCGCGACGCGGCGCGCGTCCTTCAACTGGCCCAGCGCGGACAGGTAGGCGCTGGAGTGGAACACGCGGGCGTCGCCGCGGAACGCAGCGAAGCACTCAGGAATGGCCGGACTGCCGCCGACGCTGACGACGATGTTGCGCGCCTGGCGCTCGTGCACCTGGCCCTGGCTGTCGCGCGACTGCACCGTCAGGTGCGTGACCTGGCCCTTGCTCAGCACCGGCAGCACCGCGCTGACTTCCTCGCCGTAGCGGCATTGCGCGGCGAACTGGCGCGCGGCCCAGGCCAGGTAGTCGTTGAACTCGCGCCGGCTCGGGTAAAAGGTTTTCAGGTTAATGAAATCTTGCAGGCGTTGGCGCTGGTGCAGGTAATGCAGGAAGGTGTAGCGGCTGGCCGGGTTGCGCAGCGTGGCCAGGTCTTTTAGGAATGAAATCTGCATATGCGTGCCATCCAGCAGCATGTCCGGATGCCAGGCGAATTGCTGCTGCCTTTCCAGATACAGCGCGTCGGCCGGCTGGCCTTGCTCCTGCAGTGCGATGGCCAGCGCCAGGTTGGAGGGGCCGAAGCCGATGCCAATGAGTTTATGGATATGCATGGTGTATGTGCTGATGTCCTGTTGAGCGGTTCGCGGGAACCGGAGGCTTTAGAAAGACGCCGGTCGCTGTATGGTCTTGCTGGATTGACGAACCGGAATGAGAACTGTTTACAATTTCGACGCTTTTTTATTCTTTGGCGGCGACGGCGCCCAAGGGCTTAAAAATTGGCGGCGCCGATACGTCAGGCCTGCATGCACACAGATGAAAGAGCACAACTATGTTGAACAATTCGAGGCCGGCCATGGGGGCGGCGCTGGCGGCCCTGTTGACGCTGTCGGCCGGCGCGACGCAGGCGGCCGAGGTCAGTATTCGTCGCACCGCCGACGGCATTCCGCATATCAAGGCGGCCAACTGGCGCGACCTCGGCCTGGGTTATGGCTATGTGCAAGCGCAGGACGCTTTGTGCACGCTGAGCGAGGCGTTTGTCACCTACAAGGGCCGGCGCAGCTTGCATTGGGGAGCGGACAACCGGCCCGAGCATGAATCGATGCTGGGGCGCCCGACCAACCTGGAACTGGATTTCTTCTTTGCCGCCTACGCAACCGAGGCGATGGTGGCGGCGTACCGGCGCGCCCAGCCGGTTGAGCTGCAACAATTGATCGGCGGGTTCGCCGACGGCTACAACCGCTATCTGGGACAAGCCCGGCAGGCCCGCAGCGACGCCTGCGCCAGCCAAGCGTGGGTGGAGAACATCACGGCCGGCGACATCTACCGGCGCATGTATGCCGCCAGCATCAGCGCCGGCTATGCGCGCTTTATCCCGGCGATTGCCAACGCGGCGCCGCCCGGCGCCGCCCGGGCGCAGGCCCACCCGGCCACCCGGGCGGCGCCGGGGCCGACGCTGGCCCAGACGCTGGCGCACACCATCGGCAACCAGCCCGGGATTGGCAGCAACGCCCTGGCGCTGGGCGGCGACGTCACCGGCGAGGCGCAGTCCGTGCTGTTTGGCAACCCGCACTGGTTCTGGCGCGGGCCGGACCGCTTCTACCAGGCCCACTTGAGCATACCCGGCAAGCTGAACGCCGCCGGCGTGTCCTTCCTCGGCGTGCCGGTGCTGATGGTGGGCTTCAACGACAACGTCGCGTGGAGCCATACGGTGTCCGAAGCGCGGCGTTTCGGCCTGTTCGACCTGACGCTGGCGGACCCGACCCACTATCGGCTCGACCAGGACGTGGTGCCGATGCGCGCGCACACCGTCACCGTGCCCCTGCGCGGCGCTGACGGCCAAGGCGACAGCGCCACGCGCACGCTGTATTCCAGCCAATACGGTCCGCTGCTCGACCTGGGCGTGCTGGCGCCCGAACTGGGCTGGAGCGCCGGCAAGGCGCTGGCGCTGCGCGACGTCAACGCCGACAACCTGCGGGTTTTCCGCACCTTCTTTTACTGGAACCAGGCGCGCTCGCTGCAACACTTTGTGGAAATCCAGAAGCGCGAGGCCGGCACGCCGTGGGTCAACACGGTCGCCATCGGTCGCGGCGACGCCCGCGTCTGGTATGCCGACATCGGCGCGGTGCCGAACGCGCCGGACCGCTTGCGCGCGCGCTGCGCAACGCCGGCGTCGAAGGCGTTTGCCGCGGTCGACCCGCTCGCGCCGGTGCTCGACGGCAGCCGCGGCGATTGCAACTGGCTCGTCGACGGCGCCGCCGCCCAGCCCGGCGCCTTGCCGGCGTCCGCGCAGCCGGGACTGTTTCGCACCGACTATGTGGCGAACTCGAACGAGAGTTATTGGCTGAGCAACCCGGCCGAGCCGCTGGAAGGCTATCCCTTGGTGATGGGCGGCGAGCGCCAAGGCGTGTCGCTGCGCGGCAAAATCGGCCACGGTATCGCCGCCGAGCTGCTGGCGCATGCGCCGCTGCCGGCGGCCGAGGTGGTCGACAGCCTGAAGCGGCAAGTGTTGGACGCCCGCTCGCTGGCGGCGCAACTGTACAAGACGCCGCTGCTGGAGTCGATCTGCTCGCAGCGGGTGGTCAAGGTGGAGCGCGACAGTCTGACCGGCAAGATCTTTGACGCGCCGCGGCCGGTGCGCCTGGCGCAGGCGTGCCGCGTGCTGGGCGGCTGGAACGACAGCGCCAACGCGGGCGAGCGCGGGGCGCTGTTGTGGGAGCAGTTCTGGGCCAGGGTGGAGAAAATTCCCGAGGCCGAGCGCTTTGCCGTGCCGTTCGACCCGGCCCATCCGCTGGAGACGCCGGCGCGCATCCAGGCCGGGGACCCGCGCATGGCGACCAGCTTGGGGGCGGCGGTGCTGGCGATGACCGACGCCGGCCAGGCGCTCGACACCTTGCTTGGCGACAGCCTGTACGCCGGCGACGGCGCCGCCGCCGCGCATGTGCCGCTGTACGGCGGCTGCCACCAGGGCGGTTACTACACGGTGGCCTGCCGGGCGCTGGGCAGCCGGGGCGTACCGCCTGACTTTGTCGGCAACAGCTATGTGCAAGTGGTGCGCTTCGGACCGGGTGGCGCGCAAGCCGACACCTTGCTCGCCCACGGCTTGCGCGACACCGGGCTGGCCGACGTGGCGGGCAATTCGGCGCTACAGCGCTACGCGGCCAAGCAATGGCAGCGCTTTCCGTTCCGCGAGGCCGAGATCGCCGCCGCAGTCACGTCGAGCACGGTATTGCAGCCGTAAGCAGGCCCGTTCCAAACAAATCAGGCTAAACAAGGCGCACCACCGTTCGTCTTGCAAGGGAAGCCCACTCACAAGGATTACGTTCATGTTACGATTTTTGATTCAACAATCCAGGGGCCTGTTGCTCGCCGCCGCCGCCGGCAGCGTTGCGCACGGTGTCTGCGGCGTCGCGCTGATCGCCCTCATCAGCGAGGCCCTCAGCGCCGCGCCGTCGGCGCGCGCCGGCATGGCCTGGATGTTCGGCGTGCTGGCAATCGGGCTGATGCTCACCCACATCGTCGCCTCGGGCCTGTTCGAGCGCCTTAGCCAGCACGCCCACGCCGAATTACGGCGCTACGTCAGCGGCCGCGTCATGGCGGCCGACTACCGCAACCTGGAAGCGGTCGGTTCGGCCAAGGTGCAGTCGGCGCTGTCCGAGCACAGCGCCAACGTCGCCGCCTTCTTCGTCACGTTCCCTGCCATCCTGAGCAATTTCGTCGTGGTACTCGGTTGCCTGACCTACATGCTACTGTTGTCGTGGCAAATCTTCCTGTTCGCCGTCGCGCTGATCGGGCTCGGTTCCTTCGGCTACCACCTGGCCAACCTGCGCGCGATCCGCCATTTGAACCTGGCGGCGGAGGAGCAGGACCGCCTGTTCGGCCATTTCCGCGCGCTGACCGACGGCGCCAAGGAACTGCGGCTGCATTTCGGCAAGCGCACAGTCTTCCGCGAGCAAGTGCTGGGCGCGTCGATCGAGCAGGTGCGCAGCGCCCGCACGCTTGGCATGTCGATTTTTGTGGTGTCGGCCAGTTGGGCCAATTTCCTGATCTACGCCTTCATCGGCCTGGTCTTGTTCGTGCTGCTGGGCGACGCGCCCGACCAGTCCCGCGTCATGACCGGCTTCGCGCTGGTGTTCGTCTACATGGTTACGCCGCTCGAAGTGCTGCTGCTCAACATCCCGCGCGCCAATCTGGCCAAGGCATCGGCCAAGCGCATCGACGAGATCACGGCGGGCATGGCCGAGCACGAGCAGGCCGTCACCAGCGCCCAGCCGGAGCCGCTGTACCAACTGGCGCTGGAATCGGTGGTGCACCGCTACTACCACGAGCAAAGCGATGACTTCTTCGCCCTGGGGCCGGTCAGCTTCGTCTTCAAACCGGGCGAAGTAGTGTTCCTGGTCGGCGGCAACGGCAGCGGCAAGACCACGCTAGCCAAATTGCTGGTCGGCCTGTATCCGCCGGAATCGGGCCGCGTCACGCTCAACGGCCGCAGCATCGACGACAGCAACCGCGACCAGTACCGGCAATTGTTCAGCACCGTGTTTTCCGACTTCTACCTGTTCGACCGGCTGCTGCACAGCGGCGACGGCGGCGCGGATCTGGACGCGCGCGGCAACCGCCTGATTGAACGCCTGCACCTGCAACACAAGGTCCAGGTACGCGACGGCGCGTTCACCACGCAGGCGCTGTCGCAGGGGCAGCGCAAACGTCTGGCGCTGGTGGTCGCTTGCTTGGAGAACCGGCCCTTCCTGGTGTTCGACGAATGGGCGGCAGACCAGGACCCGCTGTTCAAAAACGTGTTCTACCAGGAAGTGCTGGCCGAGCTGAAGGCGCAGGGCAAGACCATTCTGGTGATCTCGCACGACGACCGCTATTTCCACCTGGCCGACCGGCTGATCCGCATGGAAAACGGCCAGCTCAGCGAGGACACCACGCCGCGCACCCGCGTCCAGGCGGCATAGTGGTTGCCGACAGCGCGTCGATTACCTTGCTGTGCCTGCCTAACGCGGGCGCCAGCGCCACCATGTACCTGCGCTGGCGGCGTTTGCTGCCGGCGTGGATTGGTTTGACGCCAATGGAGTTGCCGGGCCGGGGCGTGCGCTCGGGCGAGGCGCTGGTGCAGGACTACGACACCTTGCTTGCGCAGCTGTGCGACGAATACCTACGCCTGCCGCCGCGGCCGTACGCCTTGTTCGGCCATAGCATGGGCGGCTTGCTGGCGTATGGCATGGCGCGGCGCCTGCGCCAACTTGGCGGGGGCAGGGCGCCGCGCGCGCTGCTGGTTTCGGCCAGCGCCGCGCCATCGTGCCGCGACACGCTGGTCTTCACGCCGGACGACGACCAGGCGCTGGTCGCCGAGCTGCGGCGCCAGGGCGGCACGCCCGAGGCCGTGTTCGACAGCGGGGAATTGATGCAGATGATCTTGCCGACGATGCGCGCGGACTACCGCGTGTGCGCCAGCTTCTGCTTCGACGCGGCGGCGCCGCCGTTGGATATGCCGCTGTGGGTGATGGCCGGCCGCAACGACCGCTACACGGCGCCGCAGATGCAGGCATGGCGCCGGGAAGCCGGTTCGGACTTCGGGCTGGAGTGGTACGACGGCGGCCATTTCTATCTGCGCGGGCAGGCGCAGGAGCGGCAATTGATGCAGGCGCTGGAGCGCGCCCTGGCGCTCAGGCAGCCGGCGTTGTGCCCTTGACTCGTGCGTTGCCCGAATCGAGCGGGCAGGCGCCGCAGTAGCCTTGGTTTGGCGACGTGGAGATTGGAAAACGTTGGGTTGGCGGAATGGCGATCAGGGAGCGTCGGGGCGCGCCGCGCAGATGTCGAGGACCAGGCCGCGCAGCCAGCGATGTGCCGGATCGGCGTCCAGCCGTGGGTGCCAGAGCAATGAAATGCTGATTTCCGGCGCCGCGACGGGAAGGGCGAAGCTGTGCATGCCGGCGCGCAGGTTGTCGGTGTAGCGTTCGGGAACGCTGGCGACCAGCTCGCCGGCCCGGGCCAGCGCCAACGCCGCCGAAAAGCTGCCGACAATCGTGGCGATTTGCCGTTCCAGCCCGAGCGCCAGCAAGGCTTCGTCTATTTGTCCCTTGTCGAGTCCGAGTCGCGAAACGCTGATGTGGCGGCCCGCCGCATACAGCGCGGGCGTGACGGCGCCCTGGCTCAGCGGGTGGCCGGTGAGCACCACGCCAATGAAACGGTCGCGGAACAAGGCGCGCGCGCGTACTTCCGGCCCGGTCGCCTTGCCCACCACGCCGGTCTCCAGGTCGACGCTGCCGTCGCGCAGGGACGCGCTGTCTTTGTTCGTTTTCTGCACAAAACACAGGCGCACGCCCGGCGCTTCCTCGCCGACGCGGGCGATCAGCGCCGCGCCGAAGTTTTCGACGAAGCCTTCGCGGGTACGCAGCGTAAACGTTCTGGCGAGCTGTTTCAAGTTGAGCTTCTCGGCAGGCCGGAGTACCGCTTTTGCATCTTCGACCAGCTGGCTGACGCGCTCGCGCAGCTCGATCGCCCTGGGTGTCGGAACGAGGCCGCGTCCGGCCCGGACCAACAGCGGATCGCCGGTGGTCTCGCGCAGGCGCGCCAACGCGCGGCTCATCGCCGACGGGCTAAGGCGCAGCCGCTGGGCTGCGCGCGCAACGCTGCCTTCGGCGAGCACGGCGTCTAGAGTGATCAATAAGTTCAAATCCGGTGTCGACATGCGGCAATTTTAACGTAGATTGTTTTGGGATGGCGTCAGACGCACGAATACAGTGCAAATGCTGCGTCTTCCGCTATGTCAAGTCAGAAGGCATGATGTGCTTAGCTCCATTTCGAGAGTTGTCAAATAAGCGGAGGTCATGTTGAAACCCATCAATGCAAAAGCCGATGAGGTGCCAGAGGGAAGCGCGGCACTCGCTCCCACGGTGCGCTGGGCGTTGGTCAGCCTTTCCCTATCCATGTTGCTCTCCTCGCTAGGCATCAGCATTGCCAATGTCGGTTTGCCGACGCTGGCGCAGGCGTTCAACGCCTCCTTCCAGCAGGTACAGTGGGTCGTGCTGGCCTATCTGCTCGCCGTCACCACCGTGATCGTCAGCGTTGGAAGGCTCGGCGACATCACCGGGCGCCGGCGCTTGCTGCTGGCCGGTATCGCTCTGTTCACGCTGGCCTCGGCGCTGTGCGGCTTCGCCCCCACGTTGCCGCTGTTGATTGCCGCCCGCGCGGTACAGGGCCTTGGCGCGGCCACCATGATGGCCCTCACCATGGCCTTCGTCGCCGAGACAGTACCGAAGGCAAGGACCGGTAGCGCCATGGGGCTGCTCGGCACCATGTCGGCGATAGGCACGGCGCTCGGTCCCACGCTCGGCGGCACGCTGATCGCCGCACTGGGTTGGCCGGCCATTTTCTTCATCAATGTGCCGCTGGGCATCGTGGCGCTGCTGCTCGCGCAGCGCTTCCTGCCGGATGACCGCCGCGCGCCGAAAGCGCAGCGGCCCGGCTTCGACCATGTGGGTACGCTGCTGCTTGCGCTGACGCTGGTGGCCTATGCGCTTGCCATGACGACCGGGCGCGGTAGTTTCGGCGCCATCAACGTGGCGCTGCTGGCCGCCGCCGTCTGCGGCGTCGGCCTTTTCGTGCGCGCCGAGTCGACGGCCGCGTCGCCGTTGATCCGCCTGGCGATGTTCGGCAATCCGGTGCTGAGCGCGGGCTTCGCCATGAGCGCCCTGGTGACGACCGTGGTGATGGCGACGCTGGTGGTCGGCCCGTTCTACCTGTCCGGCGCGCTGGCGCTCGACACCGCCCGGGTCGGGCTGGTCATGTCGTCCGGTCCGATTGTCGCCGCACTGACGGGTGTGCCTGCCGGCCGCGCGGTCGACCGCTTTGGCGCGCGGCGCATGACTATCGCCGGGCTCGTCGCCATGGCGCTCGGTTGCGCCGTCCTGCCCATGCTGCCGACGCGCTTTGGCGTTCCCGGCTACATGGGCCCGCTCGTCGTCGTCACCGCCGGCTATGCGCTGTTCCAGGCTGCCAATAATACCGCCGTCATGACGGATATCCGCGCCGACCAGCGCGGCGTCGTATCCGGCTTGCTGAACCTGTCGCGCAATCTTGGGCTGCTCACCGGCGCGTCCGTGATGGGCGCCGTGTTCGCGCTCGCTTCGGCGACGGGCGACATGCTGGCGGCGCCGCCGGAGGCGCTCGCCAACGGCATGCGTATTACCTTCGCCGTTGCCGCCGCGCTCATCGTTGGCGCCCTCGCTATCGCCGCCTTTAGCCAGGCGCTGTCGCAGCGCGCCGCTGCGCCACAATGTGGCCGGGAGGACGTGAATGGCCCTCGGTAAATACAGTGGCGCTGCGATCGTTCTGATGGTCTGGGCCGGTGCCGCCGCTGCCCAGAGCATCGCACCGAGCAAGGCGATGCCGCTCGGTGGCGGGGCATCCTTGAGCTTGAGCGCTGAGGCGCGCTTGCGCTACGACAGCTACGAGAATGGCCAATCGACGAGCGGCAATGATTATCGGCAAGGGTTGCTGCGCGGCGTTGCGGGCGTTGATTTTCGCTGGAACCCCGCCTTGCGCGTCTATGGCGAGCTCGCCACGGGCCAGGTGGCGGGCCGCCGCGACGCCGCTACCGCCAATTTTCAGAACGACGCTTCGTTGCAGCAATTATTCGTCGACACAAGGGGAAATCTCGGAGCGGCCGTGGTGGGCGTAGCGATCGGGCGCCAGGAGTTTGCCGACGGACCGCGACAACTGATTAGCTTGAGCGACGGTCCCAATCTCCATCGCAGCTGGAACGGCGCGCGTTTCTACGCCAACGGTGAGCAGGTTCGGGTAAACGTTTTCGAGCTACGCGCAACGCGGCTGCTGCGCGGCGCCTTCGACGAGGAGATCAACGGCGTCGAACGCCTGCGCGGAATCAATGCCAGTCTGGTCGTCGCATCCGGTGGCGGAGCCAACACCTATCTTGACCCGTTCTGGATTCACAGCGAAAACCCGCACTTGCGCTTCGCCGGCCGCGTCGGTCTGGATGACCGCGACACCGTTGGCGCGCGCCTGTGGGGCCAGCGGGGCGACTTGCGCTTCGACTGGACACTGGCGCACCAGAGCGGCAAACACGTGAATCGCGACCTCGATGCCTGGGGCCTGTTCGCGGTGCACAGCCTGGCGCTCTCCAACGAGGGCTGGAAGCCCCGCCTGACGGCGCATATCGACCTCGCCTCCGGTGGCCGCGCCTCCGGCAGCGCCACGCTGAAGGGCTTCAACCAGCTCTATGCCAGTTCCAATTATCTCGGTGAGGGGCAGTTCCTCAGCCTGAGCAACCTGTTGATGCTTGCGCCGGGATTGGCCGTCTCGCCTACGCCACGGAGCAATCTCTCGGTCGAGTATGGCTTCGCGCGGCGGCTGAAGGAGGGCGACGCGGCCTATGCAGGCGGAATGCGCGCCTATGCGGGTAGCCAGGACGTCCCGGGCCGCGAAATCGGCGGCCTGTTGCGCGCCGTCGGGACCTGGTCGGCCAGCGACCATTTGACCTTGTTCTTAAATGTTGAGCGCCTCGTGGCCGGCGACGTGCTCAAGCGCGCGCGATACCCGTCGGGCGGCTACGCCTATATCGGCGCGACCTGGCGGTATTGAAGTCCGTGTTTAAACCGCCAAGTTGTTAATGTCTATGCGGGCCGTTTTGGCGATGTCGAAATGCCGGTGGATGTCCTCGATGGCCAAGTCCATCGCCGCCACGAACATGCTCATCACCGCGGTCGTGCTGTAGCCGGCGCGCTGGTACAGGCAGGTATGCAAGTGGGCGCCGGAATCGACCAGCCCGCGCCACGCCAGCGTGCCGTTGGCCACCTCCAGCGCGACGTTCTCGGGAATCAGAAAGCCGACGGCCTTGCCGCGCGCCACCAGGGTGCGCGCCATCGCCACCGAATTGGTCTCGACCACCGGGCGGCCGCGGCTGGCCAGGCACGGCTCGATGTGGCTGGCAACGCTGCTCAATTCCATATCCTGTGCCATCAAGGCCAGCGGGTAGTCTAGGCAATCGCGCAGGCGCAGCGGCGTCGCTTGCGCCGCCAACGGATGGCCGGGCGCCGTCACCACGCCCAGCCGCTGCGGCCAGGCCCGCACTTCCACCACGCCTGGCGGTGGAACGGGACGCCGCAGGCAGTAGGCGACGTCGACCTCGCCGTTGGCGACCCAGCGCAGTAGCGTCTCGCCGTTGCCGGAGCGGACGTTGTAGCTGAGTCCGGGGTGGCTGTCCATCAGGCTGCCGATGATCTGGGGAATCAGGTTTTCGGCCGAGGAATGCGATACGCCGAGGTTGACGTGGCCGCGCCGCAATTGCCGCAAGTCCTCCACCTGGGCCAGCGCGTTGTCGAAGTCGCGCTGGCTGCGGCGCACCGCCGCGAGCATGATGTCGCCGGCGGAACTTAACTGCATGCCGCTCGGCACCCGGTCGAAAAGCGGCACGCCGACCATTTTTTCCAGGTTCAAAATCTGCTGGTTGACCGCCGCCGCCGTCAAATGCAGGGACGCGGCTGCCTTGCGCACGGAACCGCGTTGGGCGACTTCATCGAAACAGCGAAAGGATTGGCAGATGGCGGGCATGGGTCGTGTCAGAAATTTTTTGACACTCTATCATAAATTATCAGCTATTCCTGACGCCGTGGCGGGACCTACAATTTGCCGGACACCTCATCCCACACCACAGCAGGAGTACGCAATTGAACAGCACCGTCGACCAAATTACCCAGCGCCGCCGCGGCGTCGGCTTGATTGCCCATGACGCCGCGCTCAGCGCCGGCGGCTACACGCTGATCGCGCCGCAGACCGACAACGGCAACGTCTACCTGATCGACATCGGCGGCAGCGTCGTCCATCAATGGAAAATGCCGCTGCGCCCGGGCCGGGCCGCCGTCATACTGCCGAACGGCAACCTGGGCTATAACGGCAATCACGCCGACTCGGCGGAGCGCTACCCGGCATGGTCGTTGTGGCACGGCGGCGATTTTTCCGAAGTGACGCCGGACGGCGAGGTGCTCTGGCACTACCAAGACCCCAGCCACCACCACGACGCGCGCTGGCTCGCCAACGGCAATTTGCTGTACGCCGCCTGCGCGCCGTTGCCGGTGGAGTTCGCCGGGCGGCTCATTGGCGGCAGCGCGCTGGCCGAGGGCGCCAGCAGCTACGGCGACGTGATCCGCGAAGTCAACCGCGCCGGCCAGATCGTTTGGGAATGGAAGGCATGGGAGCATCTGGAACCGGGCGACTTTCCGATCGACCCGGGCTTCGCCCGCAGCCATTGGCCGCTGGTTAACGGACTCGACGTGACGGCGCAGGGTTTGGTGCTGATGAGTCTGCGCACAACGTCCGGCATCATTGGCGTCGACAAGGCCAGCGGCAAGCCGGCGCTGCACATTCCGGCCGGGGTGGTGTCGCACCAGCACGCGCCGCAGGCCCTGTCCAACGGGAATATCCTGACTTTTGACAACGGCAACTTCCGCGCCGGCAAACATGTGGCGTTTTCGCGCGTACTGGAAATCGATCCGGCCAGCAACGCCGTGGTCTGGTCGTACACCGACGAACTGGTCAACGCCTTCTATTCCGCCTATATGGGTAGCGCCCAGCGCCTGCCCAACGGCAACACGCATATTACCGAGTCGGCCACCGGGCGCCTGTTCGAAGTCACCCCCGCCGGCGAGGTGGTCTGGGAGTACGTGATTCCCTGGTTCGCCGAATATCCGGACGAGGCGGCGCGCAAGTATGTGCCGGGGCGGCAAAACAGCGTGTTCCAGACCTTCCGCTACAGCCGCGAGCAACTGCCGTGGCTTGCCGCATGAAGCGGCTCGCCATCGCCGTCGCCATTGCCGGCGTGCTCGTCGGCGCGCCCGCCGCCGCGCAGCAGTTGGCGCCGCCGCAGCAGGTCAAAATCCTGCTGAACTGGTTCGCGCAGCCGGACCATGCCGGTTACTGGCAGGCGCAACGGGACAAGCTGGGGCGCGCGGACGGTATCGCCATCAGCGTCGTGCAGGGCGGCCCGAAAATCCAGACCATCCCGCAGGTCGCCGCCGGCCAGGCCGAGTTTGGCATCGGCAATGCCGACGACGTGTTGCTGGCGCGGCTGCGCGGGGCGCCGGTGCGCGCCGTGTTCGCCCATCTCGACCATGTGCCGTATGCGCTGGTGTACCACGCCGGCGCGGCGGAGGCGTCGATCCAGCAGCTGCGCCAGCGCACCTTTTCGGTCAACATCGGCAGCGCCTACTGGGAATGGGCCAAGAAGCAATACCGGCTCGGCGCCACGCGCGACATTCCGGTAACGGGCGACTTGGGTCTGTTTCGCAGCGATACGAACATCGTGCAGCAAGGATATTCGCTGTACTTGCCGGCGCGCATGGCGGCCGCCGGCGTGCCGGTGCGCCAAATCAAGCTGGCGGCGCTGGGATACCGGCCCTACGCCGTGCTGTTTACCACCGATGCGATGATCAAGAACAATCCGGCGCTGGTCCGGGCCACCATCGCCGCGGTGCGGCAGGGTTGGAGCACCTACCTGCGCCAGCCGGACGGCGTCAAGCCGATGCTCACGACCATGAATCCGCAGATATCGCCGGCGCTCTACGATAGCGCCAGCAAGGAAATCCGCGCCACGCTGGCGCCGGCCGACCTCGGCCAACTCGGTTGCATGAGCCCGGCCCGCTGGCGCGAACTGGCCGCGCAACTGCGCAGTGTGCATTTCCTGCCGGCGGGCTTTGACGAGTCGCTGGCTTACGACCGCAGCTTCATTGCCGGATGCCCGACATGAGCGGCGGGGCGGAAATTGTCCTGTCGGGCATATCGAAGCGCTACGATACCGGCGTCGACGCGCTCGCCGACATCGACGTCACGCTGCGCGCCGGCAGCTTCACGTCCATCGTCGGCCCGTCCGGCTGCGGCAAGTCGAGCCTGCTGCGCATCGTCGCCGGCCTGGTCGCCCCCAGCAGCGGGCATTGCCGGCGCGGCGACGGCGCGCAGCCGGCGTTCGTTTTCCAGGAGGCGGCGCTGCTACCGTGGCGCAACGTCGAGCGCAACGCCCAATTACTGATGGAACTGGCGGCTTGCCGGCCCGAGCAGATGCGGCAACGCGTCGCCGAAGTGCTGCAACTGGTCGGACTGGCCGGTTTCGAACGGGCTTATCCGCACCAGTTATCGGGCGGCATGCGCATGCGCCTGTCGCTGGCGCGCGCGCTAGCCTTGCGGCCCGACCTGCTGTTGCTCGACGAGCCGCTGGCGGCGGTCGACGAGTTGACCCGCGACGTGCTGCAGGAAGAGTTGTCGCGGATGTGGCGGCAGGGCGGCTTTACCGGCGTGCTGGTCACCCACAATGTGCACGAGGCGGTCTACTTGTCGACCCGGGTGTTGGTGATGTCGCCGCGACCCGGCCGCGTCGTCGACGTGATCGACGTGCCGTTCCCGTTCCCGCGCGCGCCGGAGCTGCGCGCCACGCCGGCGTTCGCGCAATTGACGGGGCGGGTCAGCGCCGCCCTGCGCCAACCCACCACTATATAAGAAGGCGCCCATGCTCCACCGTCCCCCTTCCGCCGCCGCACTGGCCGCCCACGTTTTGCCGGCGCTAAGCGTGGCCGTGCTGGCCTTCGGGCTATGGCAACTACTCAGCAGCACCGTCTACCAGGGCAGGGGCTATCTGCTGCCCGCGCCGCTTGAGGTGGCGGCGGCGGTCGGCGAGCACGCCGGCGTGCTCGCTTCTGCAACCTTGGCGACGCTGAAGGAGGCGCTGTTCGGCTACGCGCTGGCCGTCGTGCTCGGCGTCGCGCTGGCCGCGCTGATGAGCCAGTCGCGTTTGATCGAGCGCAGCATCTATCCGTACGCGGTGCTGCTGCAAACCGTGCCGGTGGTGGCGGTCGCGCCCTTGATCGTGCTCTGGTGCGGCTACAACGAGCGCTCGGTGGTCTTGATCAGCCTAATCATGTCGTTGTTCCCCATCGTCAATAACACCTTGCTGGGGCTGCGCTCGACGTCGCGCAATCTGACCGAGCTGTTCGCACTGCACGGGGCCAGCCGCTGGACGGTGTTTCGCAAGCTGCGCCTGCCGGCGGCGCTGCCGCACACCATCGCCGGGCTGCGCATCTCGGCCGGGCTGTCGGTGGTCGGCGCCATCGTTGGCGAATTCATCATCGGCTCGGGCAACGAACAGGGCGGCCTGGGCGTGCAGATTGTCTTTGCCCAGGGACGAATGTATACCGCGCTGCTGTTTGCCGAGGTGATCGCGGCCACCATGCTGGGTTTCCTGCTGTTCGCCACGGTCAGCGGCGCCGGCCGCCTGCTGCTGCGGCATCGGGATGAACCCAGCGCCGGGTAGCTGGAATATGACAGAATGGCGGAATGCCGTCAAAATACCCGCCCCCAGTTTCCACCACCAGCCTGAACGTTCCGGTCAACACGGCGGCGCTGCCGGTTGACGCCGAGAGCGCCGCCCGCCACCGCGCTTTGCTGGCCGCCGCCACGTCGGACAACACCCGCCGCGCCTACCGCTCGGCGGTCCGGCACTTCCAGCGGTGGGGCGGCGCCTTGCCAAGCGACGAGGCCAGTCTGATCCGCTACCTGCTGGCCTGCGCCGGCGAACTCAATGCGCGCACCATCGCGCTGCGGCTGACGGCGCTGTCGCAGTGGCATGTGCACCAAGGCTTTGCCGACCCGGCCTCGACGCCGACGGTGCGCAAGACGCTGGCCGGCATCCGGCGCGTGCACGGCAAACCAAGACAGAAAGCCAAAGCGCTGCCGCTGGAAGACCTGGAATTGATCGTTGCGCAACTGGCCGGCCTCGACACCTTGAAAGCCAAGCGCGACAGCGCCTTGTTGCAGGTCGCTTACTTTGGCGGCTTCCGGCGCAGCGAAATCGTCAGCCTCGACGTGTCGCATCTGGCGTGGGAGCGCGAGGGCCTAGTCATCACGCTGCCGCGCTCGAAAACCGACCAGCAAGGGGAGGGCATTGTCAAGGCGATACCGTTTGGCGAGGGCGCCTGCTGCCCGGCCCGGGCGCTGCGGGTCTGGCTGGCGGCGGCCGGCATCGCATCGGGGCCGCTGTTTCGCCCGCTGAATCAATGGGGGCACCTGGGCGAACGCGCGCTTGGCGAAGGCAGTGTCAACGCCATCCTGGAAGCCGGCGCCACGCTGGCGCTGCTTGACTACGTGCCGCAACTGTCGAGCCACAGCCTGCGGCGCGGCATGGCCACCAGCGCGCACCGCGCCGGCGCCAGCTTTCGCGATATCAAGCGCCAGGGCGGCTGGCGCCACGACGGCACCGTCCACGGTTACATCGAGGAAGCCGCGCAATTCGAGGAAAACGCCGCGCTGAGCCTGTTGCGGCGGCGGCCGGTAAAAGTTGGCTGACATAGCCAAACCAAGGGCAAGGGCTTGCCGGCGACGTGCCTATTCCGTTTTTTGCAACAGCAGTTGCCAATAGCCGACGTCGATCCAGCGGTCGAATTTGCGGCCGACGTCCTTGAAATGGCCCACTTTTTCGAAGCCGAGTCTTTCATGCAGCGTCACGCTGGCGCTGTTCTCCAGGGAGATGCCGCCCAGCACCGTATGGACCCCGAGAGTGCGCAGGCGTTCGATTAAGGTTTGGTACAGGCGCGCGCCGATTCCCAGTCCCGGGTGCCGGTGCGACACGTAAACCGTGCTTTCGACTGAAAACCGGTAGGCGCTGCGGGCCCGCCACGGCGTGGCGTAGGCGAAACCGGCGACGCGGCCGTCGTCCTCGCAGACATACCAGGGCAGGCTTGCGGACACATCTACGATGCGTCGCGCCATTTCCTCGTCCTCGACCGGGACCTCCTCGAAGGTGATGGTGCTGGTGCGAACGTAATGGTTATAAATTGCACAAATGGCGGGCGCGTCGGCGGGGGTCGCAAGTCGAATCATGGTGGTGATTGGCGGCGGTCAGAGAGCGTTATGGCGATGGAACACCGCCGTGCCGGAGTGGCGAAATTGCTAATAGTTACAATAATAATACAGCGACGAAAAACGTGGCGCAGCCCTGCCGAAGGTCGGCGCCACAGCGTTGCTTGGCAAACGCGGCGGCATCCGCGTCCGCCAAATGCTAGCGTCGATTCTGTCTAATAGCTGTTGCGGCCCGCCATGACGCCGCCGTCGACATCCCACACCGCGCCGGTGATCCCGGAGGCGTCATCCGACAGCAGGAAGGCGACGGCGCGCGCGACGTCCAGCGGCGTGCCGATGCGGCCCAGCGGATGGAAGGAATTGAAACCCTGCAGGGCGGCGTGTACTTGCTCTTTCGCAATAAAAGCCTCGTAGACTGGCGTTTCCACCACCGCCGGCGAGACCGCGTTGACGCGGATGCCCTTGTCGGCCAGTTCCATCGCCGCGTGCTGGGTCAGCGCGTGGATGCCGGCCTTGGCCATGGAGTAAGCGGACGACGGCGTCGCCGCAATCGCTTGCTTGGCCCACATTGAGCCGATGTTGACGATCGCGCCCGGCTGCGCCGTCGCAACCAGGTTGGCGGCCACGGTTTGCGTGATGAAAAACAGTGCGCGGTTCAGCGCGTGATAGGTGTCGAAGTCGGCCGGCGTGTGCTCCAGATAAGGTTTCGGACTGAATACGCCGGCGGCGTTCACCAGCAAATTGACGTCGCGGTGCTCGCTGCGCAGCGCGGCCAGCAGACGGCTCAGGTCGGCGTCATTGGCCAAGTCGGCAAGCAGGGTCTCGACCCCGCCCAGTTCGGACAGCTCGGCGCGCGCCGCCGCCGCCTTGTCGGCGTTGCGCCCGACCAATACCACGGCGCCACCGCCTTGCAGGACCAAGCGTGCCGTGGCCAAGCCGATGCCGCTGGTGCCGCCAACGACAAGTAATTTTTTCCCGGGAAAAATGCTGTTCATGATTTCTTTCTCTACCTACTAGTTGGTAGGATATGATTGCAAAAAAATGCCGGCGCAAGCCGGCGACTATGCCGGCCTTACGCCAGCAAATTCGAAATATAGGTCTGCCCGGCGGCGGCGGGGCTGCCGTCCGAGCCAAGTCCGCGCCCGACCAGCATCGCCCCTTCCAGCACGGCCAGCAGCGCGTAGGCTTGCTCTTTCGCACCGCCGCGCAGGCGCAAGGCGCCGGCCGCCGCGCCCAGTTCCATGGTCTTGACCAGCCAGGCCAGGTTGAACTGGAAAAAGCCGCGCACTTCCAGCGCCACGTCGGCCGACAGCGCGTCGGCTTCCGCGCCGAGAATGCCGCACAGGCACAAACGGCGCTCGTTTTGGTAGGTTTGCGCAAACAGTTCGGCGTAGGCCAACAGCCGCGCGCCGGCGTCCTGGTGGCGCGCGTCGATTTGTTCGAGCAGCGCGCCGAAGGTGTGGGCGTAACGCTGCACGACAATGCGCACCAGTTCGGCCTTGGTGGCGAAATGGTGGTGGATGCTCGGCTTCTTGATGCCGACTTCGCGGGCGATATCGTCGTACGAGAAGCCGTTGTAACCATGCTGCTGGATCAGCGCCTGGGCGACGTCGACCAACCGCTGCGCCGTTGCCGAGATGTCTGAAAAGTGCCTCATCGCTGCCGCTCCATGTTTGCCTGCCCGGTCCATATACCTACTAGTTGGTAGGTAGTGTATGGACTTATCGCGCCGGTGTCAAGAAAACGCGGGCATTGTCCCGTGTACGGCTCAACACAAGTGGGTAGATATTGACGAAGAGCATGGATCAGGGGTTACAAAGCGGCTGAGCAATGGTAATGTGTTAATTCCGACCACACACTACACGGTACGGGAATAATTTTGCCAAAAATAATGCCTCAGAAATCCACCATGCCGCAGATGTATCCACCCGCCCCATGAGAGTCGACTCCCTGCTCAAGTTGCGCAACCTGTTCCCCGTCGTCGCGGCGGCCGTGCTATTCGTGCTGCTGGTCATGTCCACCTTCGTCGCCCACGTCTTGATCAAAAGCCAGCAACGCTACTACGACAGCGCCGAGGAAACCTCGCGCAACCTGTCGATTGTGCTGGAAAACTTCCTGCACTCGCACTTCCAGGAAGTCGACCTGACGGTGCGCCGCGCCGCCGAGGAATTCCGCACGCTGCACCAGCAGGGCCGTTTCACCGACGCCGGTTTCAGCGCCTATCTGCGCTCGCTGAAGGAGCGCGTACCGGAGGCCCGCTCGATCCGCGGCTCGGACCGCGACGGCCTGGTGATCTACGGCGAGGACGTCGACCTGGCCAAACCGCAAAGCCTGGTCATCCGCGAGTTTTTCCAGCGCGCCAAAACGGAGCGGGAGCTGATTTTCGGCGTGCCGGTCAAGTCGCGCATCACCGGCGAGTGGGTGTTGCCGGTCATGTACGCATTGACCTTGCCGGACGGCAGCTTCGGCGGCACCGTCTACGTCAATATCAACAGTGCGCGCATCACTGAATTGTTTTCGTCGCTGAATACCGGTGAACACGGCGTCATCACGCTGATCGATTCGCGACGCCGCGCGCTGCACCGCTTTCCGGAAGCCAAAGGCGGGCCGCGCGCCGATGGCGTCGTCAAGCTGTCGCCGGCGACGCTGGCGGTGCTGGCGACGGGCCAGCGCCGCGCGACCTACACGACCACCAGCGGCGTCGACGGCCAGCGTCGCGTCTACAGCCTGGGGAAGATCGGCAACTACCCGGTGAACGTGTTGGTCGGCCTGTCCGAGGCGGATTTCCTGGCGCCGTGGCGCAAGGAAGTGCGCAACGCCGCTTTTTTCCTGGTCGTGCTGGTCGGGCTGGCCGTCGCCTTGTTGTTGGGCGTGCGCCTGGCGCTGCGGCGCCAGTACCAGGTGCTCGATCAACTGATGCAAAAAGATGCCGCGCTGAGCGGTTCGGTGTCCGCGCTGACCGAGTCCGAGACGCGCTGGCGCTCGCTCACCGAGGGCCTGCCGCAAATGGTCTGGACCGCCACGGCGCAGCGCCGCGTGGATTTCCTCAGCCACCACTGGCACGACTACACCGGCATCGGGTCGGCGCAACTGCTGGCCGGCGGCGGCTGGTCCGGCGCGGTCCACCCGGAGGACCGCGGGCGGGTCGCCGCCGCCTGGGACGAGGCCGCCGCCGGCGCCGCCCAGTTCCGCTGCGACTGCCGGCTGCGCCGCCACGACGGCGCCTGGCGCGTGTTCGACAACTACGCCTTGCCGCAGAAGAACGCCGACGGCGCCGTCCTGTGCTGGGTCGGCAGCAGCACCGACATTACCGAAGCGCGCGAGGCGCACGACGCCTTGCTGGCGGCCAAGGAGCAAGCGCTGAGCGCCGGCCGGGCGAAATCGGAATTCGTCGCCAATATGAGCCACGAGATCCGCTCGCCGATGAACGCGGTGTTGGGCATGCTGCAACTGTTGCAACAAACGCTGCTCGACTACCGCCAGCGCGACTACGCCGCCAAGGCCGAGTCGGCCGCGCGCTCGCTGCTGGGCCTGCTCAACGACATCCTCGATTTTTCCAAGGTGGAGGCGGGCAAGCTGACGCTCGACCCGCACCCGTTCAGCATAGACAAGCTGCTGCGCGACCTGGCGGTGGTACTGTCGGCCAACGTCAGCGGCAAGGATATTGAGGTGCTGTTCCGCATCGACCCGGCGCTGCCGGACTGGGTCGTCGGAGACGGCCTGCGCCTGCAGCAGGTGCTGTTGAACCTGGCCGGCAACGCCATCAAATTCACCGAGCGCGGCGAAGTGCTGCTGTCGGTGCAACTGCTGGGGCGCGGCGACGCCGGCCTGTCGATCGGCTTCGCGCTGCGCGACACCGGCATCGGCATCTCGGCCGAGCATTGCCAGCGTATCTTCGACGGCTTTTCGCAGGCCGAGGCGTCAACCGCGCGGCGCTACGGCGGCACCGGACTGGGCCTGGCCATCAGCCAGCGCCTGGTGCGCTTGATGGGCGGCACCCTGCGCGTTGAGAGCGTGGCGGGGCAGGGCAGCACCTTCGACTTCGCCCTCGACTGCCAGCCGGCCACGCCCCCCGAGCCGGCCGAGGCGGTCGACCCGGCCATGCTCAAGCGGCTCGACTGCCTGGTGGTGGACGACAATCCCTGCGCCCGCCAGGTGCTGACGGAAATGGCCGGCTCCTTCGGCTGGCGCGTCGACGCGGTCGAGGACGGCTACGCCGCGCTGGGCGCGGTGGCCGGGCGCGGCGCCGAGCGGCCCTACGACGTCGTCATCGTCGACTGGCGCATGCCGATGCTGGACGGCTGGGAAACCAGCAAGCGCATCCGCCAACTGACGCCGGCGCACACCACCCCGCTGATCGTCATGGTGACCGGCCACGACCGCGAAGTGCTGGCGCAAAGGCAAGACCAGCTCAGCCTGGTGCTGGACGGCGTGCTGGTGAAGCCGGTGACGGCGTCGATGCTGTTCGACGTCGTCGCCGACGCCAAGCTGGGCCGGCGCCAGTTCGACCGCACCGGGCCGGTGCCGTCGGCGCAGCCGCTGGCGGGGCTGCGGCTGCTGCTGGTGGAAGACAACCCGAGCAACCAGCAAGTGGCCTACGAGCTGCTGAGCAACGAGGGCGCGCAGGTCAGCGTCTGCGGCGGCGGCCAGGCCGCCATCGACGCGCTGCAACGGGGCGGGCCGGCCATGGACGCGATCCTGATGGACATCCAAATGCCGGACATGGACGGCTACGCCGCCACCCGCGCCATCCGCGACCTGTTGGGCGCCCAGGCGCCGCCGGTCATCGCCATGACGGCCAACGCCATGGCGGCCGACCGCGTCGCGGCGCTGGCGGCGGGCATGGTCGACCACGTCGGCAAACCGTTCGACCTGGGGCAACTGAGCGACGTGATTCTGCGCCACGTGCGGCGCCGCGATGGCGTTGCCGCCGCCGCCGCGCCGGCGTTCGGTGCCGTTATCGACCCGGTATTCAAACCATTTTTCGAGCATGTTGAAAGCTTTGAACCATTCGTGCCATTCGACCGGGCCGAACCGGCGCAGCCGGCAACGCCGGAAGCGGACGAGGGGATAGCGCTGAACAGCGCGGCGGCCGTGCGCCGCATGGCCGGCAACACCAAGGTGTATTTAATAGCGCTGCGCAGCTTCGCCGGCGAAGCCCGGCGGCACGCCGAACTGCTCGCGGCGGCAACGTCCGCGCAACAAGCCGCCGCCGCGCTGCCCCTGCTGCACACCTTGAAAGGGCTGGCCGGCACGGTCGGCGCCGAACAACTGGCCGGTCTGGCCGGGCACGCCGAACACGCCTTGCGCAGCGCCGACGACGACGCCGTCCGCTGGGCGGCGGTCGGCGCGGTGCTGGCGGCGTGCCCGCCGGCCGCCGACGCCGTCGATAAACTCGTCGCCAGGTTCGCGGCCGCCGCGTATGCGTCCGAGCTGGCGAGCCGGCAACGCTGACGATCAAGCCCCCCCCGGGGGGGGGGGGGGCCGGGTGTGCGCCGTTGGTTCTAAGCCAACCAGCGGCGTTCAACATACGCTTGCCCGGCGCCCGTCATCCCGCCGCACTCACCAAATCGCCACGCTTTCCACCCGCGACTCAGCTAAAACAGCAACATCGATTGACGAAAACTCGTTCCTCTGTTCAACTGTTTAACGCAGGCAAGATTCTTCAACCATGGCTTGCCGAACCGGGGAGTATGAAATGGTGAAAGCAGAACTGTCGCGCCGCACGTTCCTGAAAGCGGGCGTGGTCGCCGGCGTCGCGGTGTATGTGGCGCCGTTCGGCGACGAAGCCTTCGCCGCGCTGTTCGAGGAAAAGATCCTCACGCCGATCGCCTGGGACGGCAAAAACGGCCAGGTCAAATTCCGCATCGACGGCATCGCCAAGGTCAGCGGCGCCAAAGTGTTCGCCCGCGACATCCGCGCCCGCGACATGCCGCACTGGCCGCAGCAACAATCGCACGCCTTCATGCTGCGCACCACCAAGGCCGACCGCAGCTACGACGGCTTCGACCTGGCCCTGCTGGGCGCGGACTTGCAACCGGACCGGGTGGTGACGGCGGAAGACCTGGCCCGCGACGGCGTCGAATTCCCGGCCTTCTACGGCAGCGACATGCTGCTGCCGGTGGGGAAAACCCCGGCCTACCTAGGGCAGGCGGTCGCCATCCTGATCTTCCACGACTTCGCCCGCTTCCGCTTCGCCAAGGACGCGCTGCAATTCAAGGACGGCGTGATCCGCTACGGCGCGCCGACGCCGCCGCTTGCGCGCGATCCCTGGGGTACCTTCCGCTTCGTGCGGATCGGCGGCGCCAGCCCGGCCGACGAGGACACCTTTTCCAGCCTGAAAAACGCCATGGTGTTCCCCAGCATGATGCGCAAGCAGCAACCGGTCTGGCCGGACGGCGTCGAACACGGCAAGCTAGGCGAACAAGGCATGTTCTACGCCAAGCAGATCAAGGACGAACTCGACAAGCCGCCGGCCAACTGGCTGGTGCTCGAACGCGACTACAGCACCCAGTCGGTCGACACGGCGGCGCTGGAACCGGACAACGCCAACTGCTGGTACGACGGCGCCAGCCAGACGCTGCACATGGTGGTGCCGACGCAGTCGCCGCAAGAGGTAGTGGAGAGCGCGATAGAAATGCTCAAAAAGGGTAAATTCCCCCTCAAGAAGCTTTTTCTACATCCATGTTACACCGTCGGCTATGGCTCCAAGGACCACTATAATTTCCCCTTCTACGGCCTGTTGACGGCGCTCTACACGGACGGCAAACCGGTGCGCCTGGCCAACGACCGCTACGAGCAATTCCAAAGCGCCATCAAACGCCACGCCTTCCAACTGCGCTACCGCATCGCGGTCGACCGCGACAGCGGCCTGCTGCAATCGTTCCAGGGCAGCTTCGAGGCCAACGGCGGCGGGCGTTGCAACTTTTCGCCGTCGGTGGCGATGGTTGCGGCGACGTCGGCGCAGTCGATCTATTATTTCCCCAAGAACGATTTCACGGCCGTGGCGATTGCCTCGCGCGCGGTCGACGCCGGCTCGGCGCGCGGCTACGGGACGCTGCAGAGCATGGCCGCGACCGAAATGATGATCGACGAGTTCGCCGCCAAACTGGGCCTGGACGCGATTGATTTCCGCCTCAAAAACGCGTTGCGCTCGGGCATGAAAAACAGCCAGGGGGCGATCCCCGCCGGCGCCGTGCGGGTCGACGAGGTGTTGCAAAAAGCCCGAGTCCATCCACTGTGGACCGGCCGCGCCAAGCAAAAACTCGCCTTCGAGGCGGCCAACCCCGGTAAGCGCTACGGCGTTGGCTTCGCCTGCGTGCAAAAAGACTTCGGCACCGGCGCCGAAAGCTCCTTCGCCAAGGTCGAGGTCGGCGCCGACGGCGCCGTCGCGCTGTGGCACAGCGGCACCGAGATCGGCACCGGCATGTCGACCTCCCAGGCCATCGCCTGCGCCAAGTGGCTGGGCAAGCCGGCCGGCGCGGTCCAAACCTCGATCGTCGAGTGGCCCGACCTGCCGGTGCAAAGCAGCGGCGACCCGTATATGTTGAGCCAGCCCGAGCAAGACAAGCTGGCGGCCAATCCGCGCTGGTCGCCAACCTATTCGTCGCCGGCCAGCGCCACCAACTCGGCCTATTACTTCACGCACAGCACGCGCGAGGCGGCCCGCGCGGTGTTCATGTACGGCCTGTGGCCGGCGGCGCTGGCGATCTGGAGCCAGGGCATCGGCGGCGGCCAGGCGGCGCCGCTGGTGTTGCGGGTCGAGGACGCGCGCTGGGTCGACGGCAAACTGTCGGCCGGCGGGCTGCAGGCTTTGCCGCTGGAGCAACTCGCCGCCAAGGCGCACGCGCTGGGTCTGGTGACCGGCGCGGTGGTGCACGTGTTTAACCGCTGGCAATGGACCGAAGCCGAGTTCGACGTCGGCGGCGCCGTTGTGCGCCTGCCGGTGGACGGCTTGTCGCTGCGCTACGGCGGCGCCTACCGCGTGCTCGACCGCAAGCGCGTCTTCATGCCGCCGGTGCAGCGCAACAACGCCGGCGTTACCTATTACAGCGCCGTCGGCACCCTGGTCGAACTGGCGGTGCACGAGGCCAGCGGCAAAGTCGACTTGCTCAGCCACCACTCGATTATGGAATGCGGCAGCATGTTGTCGCCGCAACTGGTGTCGGGCCAGTTGCAGGGCGGCTTGGCGATGGGCATCGGCCACGCGCTGCACGAATTCCTGCCGCTGTACGAGGACGGCCCCGGCGACGGCACCTGGAACTTCAACCGCTACCATGTGCCGCGCGCCAGCGACGTCGCCGTGTGGAAGCAAAGCGCCGACGTGCTGCCGCCGCTGACCGACACCGACCCGCCCAAAGGCATCGCCGAAGTCGTCATGATTCCGGTGGTCGGCGCCATCGTCAACGGCATCGCCCACGCCATCGGCCACCGCTTCACGGCCTTGCCGGTGACGCCACAACACATCCAGGAGGTGCTGGCATGAGCATCCATAGCAAACCCCTCAGCCTGCAAATCAACGGCAAGCCGGTCGGTCCGGTGTCGGTGCCCGAAGGCTTGATGATGATTGACTTCCTACACGAATACCTCGACCTGACCGGCTCGCGTCTGGGCTGCGGCCAAGGCATCTGCCACGCCTGCGTGGTAATTCTCGACAAGCCGGACGGGACCAGCGAGGAGGTGCGTTCCTGCATCACCGGGGCCCTCTTCTTCGACGCAAAGAAGGTAAGGACCGTGGAAGGGCACGCGCGCCGCAACGACAAGGGCGAGGTGGTGGCGCTGTCGCCGGTCCAGCAAAAGTTCCTGGAGCATTACAGCTTCCAGTGCGGCTACTGCACGCCCGGCTTCGTCAACGCCGCCACGGTGTTGCTGGAGCGGCTCAAGCGCGCGCCGGTGGCCAGGGACCAGGTCGAGCACGCCATCACCGCGGCGCTGGACCCGCACATATGCCGCTGCACTGGCTATGTGCGCTACTTCGAGGCCGTCAAGGAAGTGGTGCTGGGCACGCCCGGGCTGGTGAAGGAGTCCAAGTGATGGGAAAATTACCCTATATACGGGCGCTGACCGGCGCTGTCGCCGCCGCCGCGCTGGGCGGCGCGCTGTTGTCCGGCTGCGAACGGCCGGCGGTGGCCGCGGCCGCCGCGCCAACGGCGGCCAGTGCCGGTGGCGCCGAGCAGCTCAAGCGCGGCCGCTACCTGGCCAAGGCGGCCGACTGCGCCGCCTGCCACACCAGCGCGGGCGGCGCGCCGTTCGCCGGCGGCGTCGAGCTGAAGTCGCCGTTCGGCACCTTTTACGGCACCAACATCACGCCGGACAAGGAAAACGGCATCGGCAAATGGAGCGCCGCCGAGTTCTACCGCGCCTTGCACGACGGCGTTACGCCGGACAAGCACCTGTATCCGGCCATGCCCTACACCTCGTACCGCTCGATGACGCGGGAAGACAGCGACGCCATCTACGCCTACCTGATGCAAACCCGGCCGGTGGCGCTGAAAAGCAAGGACGCCGACCTGAGCTTCCCGTACAACATGCGCTTTGGCGTGCGCTTCTGGAACATGCTGTTCCTCGAGGATAGCCTGCCCGACGCCTCCATCGGCGCCTCGGCCGCCTGGCAGCGCGGCCGCTACCTGAACAACACCCTGGGCCATTGCGCCGAATGCCACACGCCGCGCGGCATGCTGGGCCAGCTGGACTTGTCGAAAACGCTGAGCGGCAACGTGCTGGCGCGTATCGGCGCACCCGACATTACGCCGGCCGGCCTGGCCGCCGCCGGCTGGACCGGGCCCGACCTGGCCTCCTTCCTCGGCACCGGCGTCGCGCCGCAGGGCTCGGCGTATGGCGAAATGTTCGCCGTGGTCCACCTGAGCACGCAGTACCTGGTGCCGGCCGACCTCGCCGCGATGACCACCTACTTGCTCGGTGACAAACCGCTGGCGCCGCAAGCGCTGAAGCCGGTGGCGGTGGCGGCGGCCGAGCTGGACTCCGGCCGGAACCACTATATCGCCGTGTGCGCCGGCTGCCACGCGGTTGACGGCGGCGGCAAGCCGCACGTCGCCGTCGCCATGCGCGGCAACACCACCGTGCGCAGCGCCGACCCGCACAATCTGATCGCCGTGATACTCGACGGCATCGAGGCGCAACACTTCGGCGCCAAGGAGAACATGCAGGACATGCCCGGCTTCGCCGCCACGCTGAGCGACAAAGACATTGCCGACCTGAGCAATTTCATGCGCATGAGTTGGGGCGGGCAGGGCACCAAGGTCAGCGAGGGCCAGGTGACAGCCTTGCGTGCGCAGGCCGGCGGCCACCATTAGGCTACAAATAGGTAGACATCCGTTTCCACTGTGGGTAAGCTGCGCGGTTTGCTATCTGAATAATATTATGGAATTGAAACCAGTGGGCGTAAATGAACTCGATTTGGCGTATCAGGAAACTTGCCGCAGCGCGTTGAATGCCGAACAAACCAGGAGCCTGGCCGAAACGGATCATTGGAAACACGTCGACCGCGGCCAGGTCCACGCGGACTGGGACGCCCTCTACAAACGGATTTCGCCATTGATCGGCAGCGCCAGCCCCGCCGACGCCGCGGTGCAGGCACTGCTTCACGAGCACTACCAGATTGCTTGCCGTTTTTACACGCCGAGCAAACTGGCCTACATTGGCATGGCCCTGTTCTACGATGAAAATCCCGCGATGAAGGAGTTCCACAACGCCTACCATCCACAAATGGTGGCGTTTTTGGGCGCTGCGATGCTGGTCTACGCGGCACAGAAATTGTCTGCGTCGGCATAAGCGTCGGGTTACGGCGTTTCGGCGATATGTTTTGGCATCCGGGTTCCGACCTGCCGATTTATGATCGGGTTACTCACAAACAGGAAGGACATTGCCATGCATATCAACACCGCCTTAATTCATCTGGGCCGAGACAGCGCCGCGGCGGCCAACGCCGTCAATCCGCCACTGGTGCGCGCATCGACCGTCGCGTTCGGCACGCTGCGCGAGTTCAAACAATCCTACCAGGGGTTGGTGTTCGACACGCCGCGTTACGGACGCTCCGGCACGCCAACCACCTTCGAGTTGCAAAGAGCGATGGCGAAGCTGTGCGGCGCGGAAACCTGCCTGGCCACCGCCAGCGGCTTGGCGGCGCTCACCGCCGTGCTCAGCGCGCATGCCGGCCCTAAGCAACACTTGTTGGTAAGCGAGGGCGTATACGGCCCGGCCCGTGTCTTTTGCGAAGAAGTGCTGGCCGGGACCGGTTGCCGCGTCGAATTTTTCCCTGCGCAGGCCGATATCGGCGCACTGCTGCGCGACAACACTAGCCTCGTGCTGATCGAAACCCCGGCCTCGCTGACCATGGAGATGCTCGATGTGCGCGCCATTTGCGCCGCGGCCCACGCCAGGAAGGTGCTGGTGGCGGCCGACTCGACCTGGGGCACGCCGCTGTTTTTCGACGCCCACAAGCTTGGCGTCGACATCTCCATCCACGCCGCGACGAAGTATATCGGCGGACATTCGGACTTGATGCTGGGATTGATCACCGGTTCATTGACGGCGCTGGCCGCCACCCGCGCGTACTGCGACCGCAGCGGCGGCCACGCAGCGCCCGATGTGTGCTGGCTGGCACTGCGCGGTCTGCGCACGCTGGGCCTACGCATGCAACGCCACCAGGAATCGGCCATGTCGCTGGCCCTGTGGTTGCAATCGCATGCCGCGGTGCGCCGCGTGCTGTATCCCGCGCTGCCGTCCGATCCCGGGCACGAATTATGGTGCCAGCAATTTTCCGGCGCGGCCGGGCCGTTCACGTTTGAGCTGAACCTGTGCGACGAAGCGCAGTTCGAACGTTTTATCGACGGGCTTCGGCTGTTTACGCTGGGAACCAGCTGGGGTGGTTTTGAAAGCCTCGTCATGCCGGCGCTGTCGCATCGGCTGCGGGCGCAGGAGGCGTTGCCGGACGATGGCCGCCTGGTCAGAATCCATGTCGGTCTGGAAGATGCGCGCGACCTGCGCGAGGATTTGGCGCAAGCCTTTGAGAAGGCAGCGATGCCGTCCGCGCGAGCCGGATAATCGCCGCCGATTGCCCGGCGGCGCGCGACGGGATCGTTCGGGCATTTACTTCACCGAAAAGCGCACGTTGGCGGTTTTCTTGTCGGCAAACGCGATCGCCGCCACGGCCTTGGCGCCGGCGACCAGCCCGGCGTTGCCTTTGACAAGCAGCGTGTTGCCGCCGCCCGGTTCCAGCGGCAATTCGGTTTTCTGTCTGCCTTTGAGCACCGTCAGCGTGCCGGTCGCGCCGGCCGTTGGCAGGTCTTTGCCGTGGTCGCCGATATAAATCGTGGTCTTGCCGTCCTTGTCGACCAGCTCGTAGGTCAAGTCGTTGGCGCTTTGCACGATGCCGCCGTGCTTGGCCTTGGCGCCGTGGGCCAACGCTTGCCCGGACAGGGCGACGGCGGCGGCCAGTGCCGCCAGTGTTAACAGTTTTTTCATTGCAATCTCCAATTATGCGGCGGCGGTGGCTTGTGACAGGGGCGCCGCCGCGACCACCCCGATAATACCGTTCAAACTTCTTAATACGCGTCCCGCTGCGTCGACGCCACCAGCGCCTCCAGCGGGCGCCGTCCGAGCAGCCAGAAAATGAGCGGCGTCAGCAGAGAATCGAGGATGGTCGAGCTGATCAGGCCGCCAAAAATGACCACCGCGACCGGATGCAGCAATTCCTTGCCGGGCGCGTCGGCGGCCAGCAGCAGTGGTGTCAGCGCGAACGCCGCCACCAGCGCCGTCATCAGCACCGGCGTCAGCCGCTCCAGCGAGCCGCGCACGATCATCGCCTGGCTGAACGGTTCGCCCTCGAACTTGCACAGGTTAATATAGTGGCTGACTTTGAGAATGCCGTTGCGCGTGGCGATGCCCGCCAGCGTGATGAAGCCGACCATCGACGCCACCGACAGCGCAATGCCGAACAACCACATGGCCAGCACGCTGCCGATGAGCGCGAACGGAATGTTGCCCATGATGATGGCCGCCAGCGTGGCCGAGCGATAGCGCGTGTACAACACCAGGAAGACCAGCGCCAGCGAACCCAGCGCCAGGCCGGCGATCAGCCGCTGGGCCTGCTCCTGGGCCTGGAACTGGCCTTCGATGCTGACGAAATAGCCGCCCGGCAGTTGCATGGCGGTGCTGGCGCGGCGCACGTCGGCGATAACGCGCGACATGTTCGAGCCGTCGGTGTTGGCGTACACGACGATGCGGCGGCGCCCGTTCTCGCGGCCGATCTGGTTCGGTCCGTCGGCGTCCTCCACCGTGGCGATGGCCGACAGGGGGATGCGCCCGGCCGGACTGTCGAGCAGCACCCGCGCCAAGTCCTGCGGCGTGCGCGCCTGGTCCGGCAGGCGCAGCATCAGGTCGTAGCGGCGCGCGCCGTCCACCACCTGGGCCATGCGGGCGCCCTCGGACAACGTTTCCAGGGTCTTTAGCACTTGGCCGGGCGCCAAGCCGTACTGGGCCGCCTTGCGGTAGTCGATGCTGACTTTCACCTGCGGAATCAGCACCTGGCGCTCGACCGACAGGTCGACCAGGCCGTCGACGGCGCCAAGGCGGGTGCGCAGGCCGTCGGCCAAGCCGCGCAGCGTGTCGATGTCGTCGCCGTAGATCTTCAGCGCGATTTGCGCGCGCACGCCCGACAGCAAATGGTCGAGCCGGTGCGAAATCGGCTGGCCGATGGCGACCGACGCCGGAATCGACGCCAGTTGCAGGCGGATCGCCGCCATGATTTGCTCGCGGCTGCGCGCCGACGCCTTCAGGTCGACGTCCAGCTCCGACGAGTGGACACCCTCGGCATGTTCGTCCAGTTCGGCGCGGCCGGTGCGCCGGCCCACTTTGAGCACCTCGGGCACCTGCCCGATCAGCCGTTCGGCCAGCGCGCCCATGCGGTTCGCCTCGGCCAGCGAGGTGCCCGGCGTAAACGTCATGCCCATCACCAGCGAGCCCTCGTTGAAAGCCGGCAAGAAGGCGCGCGGAAAGAACGGCACCGTGGCCGCCGCGGCCGCCACGCACAGCAGCGCCACGGCGATAATCGCCTTGGCGCGCGGGAACGACCAGTGCAGCGCCGCGCTGTCCCATGCCTTCAGGCGGCGTAGCAGCGGGCTGTCGCCGCGCTGGCGCAGCGCCATCGCCGGCAGCAGGTAGGCGGCCAGCACAGGCGTGACCGTCATCGATACCAGCATCGAGGCGAAAATCGAGACGATATAGGCGATCCCGAGCGGCGCGAACAGGCGCCCCTCGATGCCCGGCAGCGCGAACAGCGGCGCGAACACCAGCACCACCACGACGGTCGCGTAGACGATGCCGGAGCGCACCTCGACCGAGGCGCGCCAGACCACCTCCGCCACCGACAGCGCGCTGTCGCGACCGCGCAGGCGCAGCCGGCGCAGGATGTTTTCCACGTCGACAACGGCGTCGTCGACCAGTTCGCCGATGGCAATGGCCAGCCCGCCCAGCGTCATGACGTTGATCGACTGCCCCAGCAGGTGGAAGGCGAGGGCGGTCACGGCCAGCGACAGCGGAATGGCCACCAGCGAGATGGCGGTGGTGCGCGCGTTCAGCAGGAAGGCGAACAGGACGACGGCAACCAGGATGGCGCCGTCGCGCAGCGCCTCGACGACGTTGGCAATCGAGGCGTCGATGAAGTCGGCCTGCCGGAACAGCACCTGCGGCGCCGCCAGGCCGGCCGGCAAGCCCTGCTTGAGTTCGGCCAGCGCGGTCTCGATGGCGGCCGTCAGCCGCACCGTGTCGGCGGCGGGTTGCTTTTGTACGCTGACGATGACGGCCGGCCGGCCGTTCATGCCGGCGTCGCCGCGTTTCAGGGCGGCGGCGTAGCGCACCGCCGCCACCTGCTCCAGCAGCACCGGCGCGCCGTTGCGGTAAGCCACCGCCAGGCCGCGCGCGTCGTCGAGCCGGTTGGTTCGGCCGACGTTGCGGATCAGGTATTCGCGCCCGTTCAGGTCGATGAAACCGCCGCTGCTGTTGCCCGAGAAGCCGCGCAGCGCCGTTTCCAGCTGTTCCAACGTGACGTTGAACTGCGCCAGGCGCGCCGGGTCCGGTTCGACGCGCAGTTGGCGCACCTCGCCGCCTATCGGCACCACCTGCGACACGCCGGGAATCGACAGCAGGCGCGGGCGCAGAACGAAGTCGGCGTACTCGCGCGCCTTCATCGGGTCGGTTCTGGCCAGGTCGATCGGCAGCGCGATCAGCATGATCTCGCCCATGATCGAGGAGACCGGCCCCATCACCGGGGCAATCGCGCCGGGCAGTTGCTCCTTCACCTGGGCAATGCGCTCGGCCACCAGTTGGCGGTTGCGGTAGACGTCGGTGCCCCAGTCGAACTCGGCGTAGACGATAGCCAGGCCGATGCCCGACACCGAACGCACCCGCGTCACCCCCGCCATGCCGTTGAGCGCGGTTTCGATGGGGAAGGACACCAGTTGCTCGACTTCCTCCGGCGCCATGCCGCCGGCCTCGGCCAGCACGGTGACGACCGGCTTGTTCAGGTCGGGGAACACGTCCACCGGGGTGCGCCAGGCGGTCAGCGCGCCGCCCAACATCATCATCAGCGCCGCGGCCAGCACGAACAGGCGGTTGCGCAGGCTAAAACCTACGATTGCGTTGAACATGGCGGCCTACCTGACCTGGTTGATCAGTGCCGCGCCGTCGACGACGACGCGGTTGTCCGCGCTCAGGCCGGCGGTGACGACCACGGTGTGCGCGTCCAGCGCCTGGAACCGCACCGGCAGCGCGATGAAGCGCGTGGCGCCGGACTTGATCCACACGATCGGCTGGTTCGACGGGTCGCGCGCCAGCGCCCGGGCCGGCAGGGCCACGCCCTTGAGCTTGGTTTTCAATTGCGCCAGCACCGTCACCGGCTGGCCGAGCGCCAGGCCCAAGTCCGGGTTGCGCTCCCGGCCGCGGGCGCGGGCGCGGAACGTCAACGGCACGGCGCCGTCGCGCAGCACGCGGCCGCCGCCCAGCAACTCCAGTTGCACGTCGCCGCCGCCGTCCAGGCCGGCGCTGGCGATTTTTTGCGCCAAGCCGGCGTCGGTGGACTGCGCCTCGACCAACATGCGCGCCGGATCGACGACGTCGAACAAGACGTCGCGCGCCTCGACGATCTGGCCGTTCATGGCGTTGGCGCTGGCCAGCACGCCAGTCGCCGGCGACAGCAGCGGCTGGCGCCCGCCAATGGACTGCGCCACCGCGCGTTCGCGCCCGTTCAGACTGGTCAATTCCGCCCTGGCCGCCTCGATATCCTTGGCCGGCACAGTGCCTTCCAGCAATTCCAAGCGGCGCACACGCTGTTCCAGCAGGACGCGATTGGCGCGCAAGTCCGCCAGTTGGGCCTGCTGGTTGCCGCTTGCTATCGCGTCGGCGACCGGCAGCACGTAGGCCAGCACCTGGCCTTTGCGCACCGTCTCGCCGGCCACGGGCAGGCCCTGCGGCCCGGGTTCGATGCGGCCGGCGAACGGCGCCTGCACCCGGCCGCCGGCGTTCGGGTCAACCGCGGCCCGGCCGTTCAGCGCCACCGTCAGCGGGTGCTCGCCGTCCTTGGCCATGACGGTGCGGATCGCCATGCTGCGCTGCGCCAGCTTGGGCACGTTGACGCTGCCGTCGGGCAGCCGGACCAGGCCGGTGGCGGCGCCGGCCGCCTGGCCGTCGAGATGTTCGCCGTTCGGGCCGTGGGCGCCGGGCGAGGCAAGCGCCGCCGAGGCCAGCGCGGCCGCCAGCAGCAACGCGCGCGAGACAGTGTGGATGGGTTGCATGGTCATTTTCCGATCTTCAATTGACGCCGGCGCAGCAGGCCGACGGCCAGGGACAGCAGCATTACCGGCGCGCCGATCCAGACCCAGCGCGGAAAACGGGCTGGGGCAGGGGCGTGCGCCGCGGTGGCCGCAACCTCAAGCGTGCCTTCGAGTAAATCACTGTCCTTCCCGGCGACCAGGGTAAACAGCAGCGCGTGCTTGCCCGGTGTTGAAATGGCTTGCAAAAAGCGCTGGTCGGTAATCGCGTAGTCGCCGATGTCGGCATGGAAGGTCGCGCTGGCCTTCAGTGCTTGATATTGCACGTCGAGCTTGCCGTTGAGCACAGGTTCGTTGCTCTCGTAGCGGTCGATTAAGATCGACAGCTCGCCACCGGACAAGGTGCCGACCAGTTCGAAGTCTTCGGTAACGGCTTCGATGCGCGGCACGGCGCCGGTGCTGGCCTGGCCGGCGGGGCCGTCGAGGTGCTCGCCGTTGGGGCCGTGCGCGCCCGGCGAGGCCAGGGCCGTCGATGCGGCCAGCAGGCAGGCGGTGAAAATGGTGTTGCGTTTCATGGAATGATTCCTAAGGCTTGATTCAGTTGGGCATGAGCGAGGCCGAGCGCAACGCGCTGCTGGCGTTCCGCCATGTCCGCTTCGTGCGCCAGCACATGGGCGCGCAGCAGGTCGGCCAGGCCGCGTTCGCCGAGGCGAAAGGCCTTTTCGATCAGCCGCGCGTGTTCGCGCGTCAGCACGGCGCGCGCCGACGCCGTCTGCAAGGCGCCGTCAACCAGCGTCAGCTGTTCGCGGGCCAGCGCAATGTCCGACTCGATGGCGGCCCCGGCTTGCGCCAGCTCGGCGGCGCTGCTGGCCACCTGGGTGTGCGCGCCGGCCTCCAGCGGCCGGTTGAGCGAGGCGCCGCCGAACGGAATTTGCACGGCGAAACCAAGGCTGCGCGCCGCGCCGCCGCTGCCATCGCGCTCGCGCCGGGCGCTGACGCCGAGCGTTGGCGGCGGATTGCGGTTGGCGCCGGCCAGCGCCAACGCCGCCTGCGCGCGCTGTGTCGCGCGGGCGGCCGCCGCCAGCCGCGGGTGCCGCCGCGGCGGCGCTTGTTCGGCGATCGGCTCCGGTTCCGGCTTGGGAATGTCGGCCAGCCCGGTCAACGTGCGAAAACCGGCCAGCGCCTGCGCCGCCTGGCCGGCGGCCGCCGCCACGTCGCTTTGGGCCGCCAGTACTTCTTGCCGCGCCAGCAAGCCATCGCTGCGGGCCAAGTCGCCGGCGCGCACGCGCCGCGCCACCTCGTCGGCCAGCTCTTCCAGGTGGTGCTGGTGGTCGCGTTTCTCGGCCATTTTTTCGCGGGCGGCGGCCACCTCCCACAGCTTGGCGCGCACCTCGCCGGCGAGCGCCAGCCGGGCCGCGGCGCTTTGCGCGTCCAGTTCGGTGGCGTTGGCGTCGGCCAGCGCGGCGCGGGTGGCCTTCTGGCCGGGCAGCCAGACCGGCGCCGACAGGGAAATTTCGGTTTCGCGCTTTCCGCGCCGCTCGCTCCAACGGTCGCTGCGCTGGGCCAGGCCAAGCACCGGCGCGCCGGCGATCCACGAACGGGCGGACTCGCGGCCGGCTAGCGATTCGCCTTGGCGAGCAACCAGCGCGGCGGCTTGCGGCGAGCGCTGCCACGCGGCCTCGACGGCGTCGGCCAGGCTGGGTCCGGCCTGCGCGGCGGCGGGCGGCGCCATCAGCACGGCCGGCAGCGCGAGCAAACAGTAAATAAGACGACAAAGCGGGGGATGTGCGCGCATGCGACTCTCCATAGGGTAAGCGGGGCAATAAGCAGGCAGCGGGCAATCGATGGCAGGCGCGCGACGGCAGGCAAAACGGCGCCGGGCGCCGCGTGCGGGATCAGGAAATGCGCGACACCCTCGGTCGATTAACCGAGGGCGGGGGAAGGAGGTCTGAGCAGGCCGTCCGGCGCCGGGTCGGGCACGAACTGCGTGATATCGTCGAATTGAAGCGCAGAAGGGCCAATAAGCATGGCTGGCATGGCCGGCAAGGGCAGCCCGGGGGGCTGGTGCGCGGCCGAGTGGTCCGAAACATGCTCGGCTGACTCGTCCGAGTTGTCGTAATGCACGGTGCCGTCGGCGTCGTGGTGGTGCTGGACGCCGCCGGCATGGTCGCGTTCATGCGCGATGCCCGCCCCCTGCGCAGACGTCATCGTGCCAAATTGCATGGCAAAGCCATGCAAAGGCAAAAGGCAGATCAGCAGCAGAAAAAACAAACGTCGCACGGTGTAGCCCAGAACGGAATACGCTAATTATATCAGCGGGAGGGGGGGCGACGGCAGCGCGTCGGCCGCACTATTTTCTCAGCGTGGCCGGGCAGGCGCCGCAGCACGCCCCCCGCCTTCTCATGGCGGGGGGCGCGGTAAGACATTGATGACCGGTTCAATCAACGTTGCCAGGCGCGCCGAGCGCCATGGAACTCGTCAGGCTATAGGTGGGGCCGAAAGCGGTTCGCATGTGCGCCGCCACCTGGCTGATAGTTTTCGCTGGCGCCCTTATGGCAGCGTTCGGAGCACCGCCTTGGTCGGTGCCGAGAAGTTGTGGCCGTCGTGCTTGTCCCAGTTGATCGACCAGGTCATGACGCCGCGGAAGTCCGGGTAGGCCGCCGCCGGCCGGATGGTGCCGCAGTTGAGCAGGCGCGTCAGGCAATTGAGCGCATTGCTCACGTCGGCGGAGGTGGTGAAGCCCGAGTTGGCCGAGCTGCGTCCCGACGGCACGCCAAAGCCGACCTGGTCCGGCCGCAAACCGGTGAACGTGTTGTTACCGTACTGGAAGCCTTCGATCAACATTCTTGCGGTCGCCACCAGTTGATCCGCCGAGCCCGCCTTGATGGCATTGACCGAGTAGGGCGTGTAGATGTCGCCATTGTTGTAGTACTGTGGATGCAGCACGGTCAATTCGTTGCGCAGCGCGTTAATAATGGGAATATACGCGCCCCAGATGCTGCCATAGCTCGTGTAGCCGCCTTCGACATACACCCATTCCGGGGCCATCGACAGGTAAAAAGTCGAACCAACCTTGGCTTTGAGGTTCTTGACCGCGATCGGCAGGTAGGTCTGAATGGCGGCACCTTGGGCGACGCCGTTTTCCAGGTCGATGTCGATGCCGTCAAAGCCGTATTTGGTCATGATGGCGTACAGGCTGTTAGTGAAATTGGTCGCTTCGGCGGTCGAGCCGACGGACACGGTTCCGTTCTGGCCACCGAGTGACAGTACAATTTTCTTGCCCTTCGCCTGTTTGGCCTTGATATCGGCGATGAACTGCGCCTCGCTGCCGGCCCCCGGATCGAGCGTCAGACTGACGTTGCCGCCGCCGGCATTGTCCGCGAACGACACCATGATGACATCCCAGTCATCGCTGATCTGGGCAATCGGATAGGTCGCGCCGCTTGGATTGGTAAAGTTGTGCCAATAGCCGATCAACGCGTGTTTTGCCAGGCCGGGGGTTGGCGTAGGCGTAGGAGTTGGAGTTGGAGTTGGAGTTGGGGTAGGAGTCGGTGTTGGGGTAGGAGTCGGTGTTGGGGTAGGAGTCGGCGTTGGGGTAGGAGTGGGCGTGGGAGTAGGCGTTGCGCCGCAACTGCCCGCGCTGCTCCAAGGCTGGCCGCTACCCGCACCGCCATTGCTGGTCGAAGGATTGTTACCCTGGGTCCAATAATTCGCATTGTAGTTGACGCTGTTATAGCTGGCCTTAGCTCCGCTCACATAGACTGCGCTGCTGCTCCATGTAGCATAGCAATCCACCGCAGCCGCGACCACAGTGCTGCTCGCGTAGGTCTTTGTGCCACTTTCGCTTGTCCCTTCGCCGCCACCGCAGGCCGCGAGCGTGCCGCCGAACACACCGACTACCAAGCTGTTGATGATTGTCTTGTTCAATTACGTCTCCTTGTTATTGGTTTTGCTACGTCGAAAAGCACAGGAAAACTTGTTTTTTCGAGAATGCGAGCATTCCATCTGGTAGTCAACTGGTTTCAAAAAACAAATCACAACAAGCACCAATTTCTGTCAAGCGGCTAAAGTCTCCCAGTGCGCGCAAGCCAAACGTGGCAATACCAATTTCCTTCGCTAAGCAGGTGGTATCAGCGCAGAGGGCTAGGGCGACGGCATGGAAACCGGCATTTCAAGACCGGCCCCGGGGTTGTTGCGTCGCTTGGCGCTTCACGCTTGACATTCAGGCAACTGGGTGCCAGACTTGGTATTCCATTCAACTTCCACAGGAGACACGTCATGCGAACCAATGAGATTGTCGTCCTGTCGGCTGCCTGATCGCGCTTCTCCGCCTTTCGCTCCCGTTGTCACCTTTGATCTGAGCCGAGTGTGTTGAGACGCGCCTGATTGCGCGCCGACTTCCGTTTCTTCGTGCCTCCACGCTGTGCGTGGCGGCTTTGCGTGCGCTCGCCGCAAGCCTTACGAATCAGGGACTTCACTATTATCATGATCGACATCGATTTCGAATTACTCCGCAATATCGGCCTCAACCAAACTATCGCCAACCAGCTCTACACCCTTGAACAAGCGCCGCCGGGCGCCCGCTTGGCGCGCATCACCGAAGTGCAGCGCGACTGGCTGACGGTGCACGACGGCAGGGAGGAGTACCGCGTGCGCGCCTTGCCGCGCGTGCTGCAAGCTCTGCTGCTGCAAGACGTCGCCTTGGTCGTCGGCGACTGGGTGCAGGTGGAGGCGCACCCGAACGGCGAATACTGGATCGTCGCGCGGCTGGCGCCGGTGAGCCACATTGCGCGCCGTACCAATGACAGCCGGCGCCAATCGCTCGCCAGCAATATCGACACCGCCTTGCTGGTCATGGGCCTCGACCACGACTTCAACCTGCGCCGGATGGAGCGCTATATCGCGCTGGTACAGGCGGCCGGCGTGGCGGCGGTGGTGGTGCTGACGAAGGCCGACATCGGCAGCGAAGTTGCGCAACGCATGGCGCAATTGCAGCAACGCCTGCCCGCCAGCGTGCCGGTGTGTGCGGTGAACGCGTTGGCGCCCGACACGGCGGCGGTATTGGCGCCGTGGCTCACGCCCGGGCAGACGTTGATGCTGCTGGGAACTTCCGGCGCCGGCAAGTCAACGCTGACGAATACGCTCTGCGGCGGCGGCCAGCAAACCGGCGGGGTGCGCCGCGGCGACGGCCGCGGCCGGCACACGACGACCTCGCGCTCGCTACACCAGTGCGAGGGCGGCGCCTGCATCATCGACACGCCGGGGCTGCGCTCCTGGCGCCCGGACGCCGACGAGCGCGCGCTGGCGGCCACGTTCGAGGATATCGACGCGCTGGCGGCGGGCTGCCAGTTCCGTGACTGCGGCCACGCCGACGAGCCGGGTTGCGCGGTGCGCGGCGCGGTCGACGCTGACCGGCTGCGCAACTACCACAAGCTGTTGCGCGAGGCGCGGCGCGGGCAGCAGACGCCGCTCCAGCGAATCGCCGAACGCGCCAAGTGGAAGGTCTTGATGAAGTCAGTGCAACAGCGCGACCGCCACAATCGGGGCTAGCGTCGCCGCTTGCGGATGGATGGACGCGTCCCAAGGCCGGGCACAAATGCGGGTCCGGCCTGAAGGGGTATCGTTATACGCCGGAGCGCCGCCCGGCGTTGTATTTTTGCCCAGAAGATGGTGCGGAAGGCCAAGGTCGATAGGTGTATGAATCTAGCTTGGAGCAAGGCGGGTTATGATCGCCATCATCATATTCGAGAAAGACAGGCCACTCATGCGCCCTGCCACCAGCCGGCTCGCCGCGCTATGCTGACTATTTTTGACAACATCGTCTGGCATACGCTGTGCGGGCCGCATGCGCAATATAGCGTCGGCACGCCCGAGGCGCGCCGGTATGTGGCGGGATTCACGCCTTTTATCGCGTTTGCCGATCTGCAGCGTCCGAATTTCGACGCGTTGGCTCCCTTCGTCCTCCCGGACGAGCATGTGTATTGCGACGGCTGGGCCGGCGACGCCCCCGCCGGTTGGCGCATCGAGTCCGAAGCCACTCTGGTCAGGATGCTATGGAAGGGAGACATGCCCGCGGCCGACGGGGAGCCCGAGCCGGTGCTGCTCGAAGCCAGTCATGGCGCCGCCGCGCTCGAGCTGGCCGCGCTGACCCGCCCGGGACCGTTTGCGGCCCGGACCGTGGAGCTGGGCCGCTATGTCGGCATGTTTTGCGGCGAGCAATTGGTGGCGATGGCCGGCGCGCGCGCCAGCGCCGGCGGCTGGCAGGAAATCACCGGCGTTTGCACCCATCCCGACTTCCGCGGCAAGGGCTTGGCCCGCCGCCTCGTCCTTGGCTTGATCCGGCGCGCGATGCAGGACGAGGAGATGCCTTTTCTGCGCGTCATGCGCGACAACGCCGCAATTCACAGTCTCTACCAGCGCATGGGTTTTCGCGACTATCGCGACTCCACGGCCAGGGAAATTTCACGGCGCTGACGAGCGGCGGGCATCGCCGCCCTGATTCTTGGATTCATCGCTTTGCGATCATTTTCGTGCGAAGATCGCCGGCCGGCACAAAAAGGATAGTTGATGAAAATGAACTGGAAGCAAAGGGGCGCTGGCGTCGGCTGTTCGCTACTACTGGCCGCCGCTGCCGCCGCTGCGCCGCAGGCCGACACGGTCTACCGCAACGGTTATGTCTACACGGTCGATGCGCGCGACAGCGTGCACCAGGCGCTGGCGGTGCGCGCCGGACGCATCGTTTATGTCGGCGACGACGCCGGCGCCGCGCACCACACCGGCAAACGCACCCATGTCGTCGATCTGGGCGGGCGCATGCTGATGCCGGGGCTGGTCGACGGCCATTTGCATCCGCAATCGGGCGGCGCCCGTCTGCTTAACTGCAACCTGAATTACGCCTCGCTGACCGTGCCGCAGTTCCAAGCGCGTATTCAATCTTGCCTGGACGCCGACAAGCAAGGTGGCGCCAAGCACTGGCTGGTGGTGGTCAACTGGTTCCAACAAGGCATGCAGCCGGAGGGTGTAGCTACCGGCGTCGCCACGCTGGACGCGCTCAAGACCGCGCGCCCCG
Source organism: Janthinobacterium sp. CG_23.3 (assembly GCF_046115965.1). Classification (NCBI taxonomy): domain Bacteria; kingdom Pseudomonadati; phylum Pseudomonadota; class Betaproteobacteria; order Burkholderiales; family Oxalobacteraceae; genus Janthinobacterium; species Janthinobacterium sp. CG_23.3. The sequence goes on from NZ_JBJXIB010000001.1 coordinate 77,739, forward strand.
TCATGGTCCGTTCCTCGTTCGGCCACTCCACGCTGGTCAACAGCCGCGCGCTGCAACTGGCCGGCATTCAGCGCGGCACGGTCGATCCGGTGGCCGGCAAAATTACCCGCGACGCCCGTGGCGAAGCCAGCGGTCTGCTGGAAGACGCCGCCCAGGAGCTGGTGATGAAACTGGTGCCGCCGCTGACGCCGGCCGAGAACCTGGCCGCTTCCCGTGCCGCGCTGGCCGCGCTGCGCCAGCAGGGCGTAAGCAGTTTCCTCGACGCCTATACCGATCCGGAAACCATGACCGCCTTCAGCCAACTGCAACGGCGCGGCGAGTTGACCGCACGCGGCCACTTTGCCGTGTTGATCGCCCCCGAGGACGGCACGGCGCCGGGCAGGGCGGTGGCCGGGCTGCTCAAACAGTCGCGCCAATTCGACCAGGGCGCGACCCGGGTGGCGCCATCGCTGCAGGTGCGCCACGCCAAGCTGTTCATGGACGGCGTTATCGCCGCGCCAGCCCAGACCGGCACCTTGCTCGCGCCCTACTATATAGACCAGGGCACGCCGCAACAGCCGCACTGGGTGCCGGGCGCCAGCAAGGGGCCGGACAGCTACTTCCCGCCGACGCGGCTGCAAGGCGTGCTGCGCGAACTGGCCAAGGCCGGTATCGACCCGCACATCCACGCCGATGGCGACGGCGCCGTGCGCGACGCGCTCGATGCGCTCGCCGCGCTGCGCGCCACGCCACAGGGCAGGGCGCTGCGGCCGGCGCTGGCGCACGCCGAACTGGTCGATCCGGCCGACTTCGCCCGCTTCGCCGCACTCGACACCAGCGCCGTGCTGTCTTTCCAGTGGGGCAAGCCGGCGCCCGACATGGTGGCGGCGCTGAAGCCTTATCTGGGGCCGCTTCGCTATGACGTCGTGGAGCCGCAGTCGCTGCTGCTGGCGGCCGGCGCCCGCGTCGTCTACGGCAGCGACTGGCCGGTCGACGCGCTCGACGAATGGTTCGCCCTCAAGGTCGGCGTGACCCGCACGGCCGCGCCCGACGCCGGCGCCGAGTTCGCCGGCCAGCTCGGCCCGCATCCCGGCATGCCGCGCGCCGCCGTGCTGCGCGCGATCACGATGAACTCGTCCTACACGCTGCGCCAGGAACGCCAGACCGGTTCGCTGGAGGTGGGCAAGCTGGCCGATATGATCGTGTTGGACCGCAATTTCTTCACCATTCCGGCCGAGGACATTGCCAATATCAAGGTGTTGCAAACCATGGTGGGCGGAAAGATCGTGTATCGGGACAAGGGCTGGCCTGGCCTGTAGCGTTCGGCGGTGGCCGTTGCGTTCATAGGAGTGCGTGGCGGTCGGGGCTCCCGTCTGCCCGCCTGGCTGGCCGTGGGAGGCAAAGCAATGGGTTTCGGATCACCTCCGCGGGCAACCCTGTCTTACCAATTTTAGGGACTTGCTGGACATAGCGACGCGCGACGACATCAGGTACGTGGCCTTGGCGTCGCGGCCTTGCATATTGTTGGCTTGTCCAAGCGACACCGATATTTGACCCAAGGGGGTCCGTGTGTTGCCGGTGTTTCGTCTCACCTGCTAAATTTGACAGTGGGCCGTCTCGCTTGCTACTATAGATTGAGAAAAAAAACCTCCCGATGAAATCCTCCCGACAATTCCGATATGTTGCCGCGCTGATTGCGCTATTCAGCATGCTGTTCATGCAGCTTGCCGTGGCGTCGTACGCCTGCCCGAACCTGCGGACTGGGCAAAATAACGGAGCGCTGGCCCAATCGTCGGGTTCAGGGATGCGAAACATGTCCGCTTGTACCGGCATGGATATGCAGCAGCCGAGTTTGTGCCACGCCCACAGCCAAACCGGCAACCAATCCCTAGACAAGCCCGAGCTGCCGCAGGTGCAGCCCTTCGTCGCCGTCGAGTTGATGCAGGCGTTGATTTTCCTCGATACCGCCTACCGTCCGCACGCCGTCCAGTCACCCGCGCCGCTGTTGCAGCGCGCCACCGCGCCGCCGCTGTCCATCCGCAACTGCTGTTTCCGCATTTAAGCCTCCAGATCGCCTAGTCCGCCATCGTTGCGCGTCCCGCGCAGTCGATGTTGTTCAACGCCGTCTGGAGCTTCCATGCCATCTTCTATTTTCGCGCCCGATACGGCGCGTCCAACCTTTTGCCGGCTTGTCGGCCGGGCCACCTTCGCCACATTGATTGGCGCGCTGGCGCTTCCACATGACGCCCCGGCCGCCGAGGCGCCGCTCACCCTTGCTAGAGCCAGGCAACTGGCCATCGAACGCAACCGCGCACTCGCCGCGCAAGATTATGCCGCGTCCGCCTTGCGCGACATGGCGGTCGCGGCCGGGCAGCTTCCCGATCCCGTCCTCAAGCTCGGCGTCGACAACCTGCCGCTCAGCGGCGGGGACCGCTTCAGCCTTGGCGGCGACTTCATGACGATGCGGCGGGTCGGCGTGACGCAGGAAATCACGCGCGCCGACAAACGGCGCCTGCGCGCCGGCCGCTTCGAACGCGAGGCGGAAAAATCGCTTGCCGAGAAAGGCGCTGCCGCCGCAGCCATCGAGCGCGACACCGCGCTCGCTTGGCTGGAGCGGTATTACGCGCAGGCCATGGCGACGGCAATCGCCGAACAAGGGGCGCAGGCGGCCCTGGAAATTCAGGCCGCCGAAGGCGCCTACCGCGGCGGACGGGGCAGCCGGAGCGACCTGCTGGCCGCCCGCGGCGCCCTGGTCCTCATTGAAGACCGCGCCAGCGACGCGAAGCGGCGCGTGCGCGCCGCCAACACCATGCTGGCGCGTTGGATCGGCCCGGCGGCGGACCTGCCGCTGGCCGACGAGACTGGCACCGGCACCATCCATCTGGACCGGACGGCGCTCGACACCGAGCTCGCGCATCACCCCCAGGTGGCGGTGCTGGCGAAACGGGAGGAAGTCGCGCTGGCGGAGGCGCAACTGGCCCGTGCCAACAAGACAGCCGACTGGAGTGTCGAACTGGCTTACCAGCAGCGCGGTCCCGGATACGCCAACATGATTTCCTTCGGCGTCTCGATCCCGCTACAGTGGGACCAGAAGAACCGCCAGGACCGCGAGCTGTCGGCCAGGCTGGCGACGGTGGAGCAGGCCCGGGCCGAACGCGAGGAAGCGTTGCGCGCGCATGTCGCCGAAACACGGGCCATGATCGACGAGTGGGACAACGGGCATGAGCGCATCGGCCGCTACCGCCGCGAGGCGCTGCCGCTCGCCCGCGAGCGCACGGCGGCGGCGCTGGCCGCATACCGCGGCGGGCGGGCCGGACTGGCCGACGTGCTGGCCGCGCGCCGCGGCGAGGTCGAGGTGCGGATTCAGGCGCTGCAACTGGAGGCGGACATGGCGCGCCTGTGGGCGCAATTGAACTTTCTTTTGCCGGATGAGGGCCTGCGGGCGCGTCCGGCGGCGACGATGAACGGGAGCGTCCGATGAAGCATCAGAAAATTGTCCTCGCGCTTGCGGCGGCGGGCGCCGTCGCCGCGGCGGCGGCCGGCTATGGCCTTTACCGGGCCGGCGTGAACCAGGGCATGGGAACGGCGGCGCCCGCGGCAGCCGGGGCCGACACGGCAACCGGCAAAAAAGTGCTGTATTGGCACGACCCGATGGTGCCGGGCCAGAAATTCGACAAGCCCGGCAAGTCGCCTTTCATGGACATGCAACTGGTGCCGGTGTACGCGGGCGACGCCGGCGACGAGGGCAGGGTGAGTATCAGTCCCCGGGTGCAGCAGAACCTCGGCGTGCGCACGGCCCGGGTCGTCAAAGGCAGCCTGTCGGCCCCGTTCGACGCGGCCGGAGGCATCGCCTACAATGAGCGCGACGTGGCGCTGGTCCAGGCGCGCGGCAACGGTTTCGTCGAGCGCTTGTATGTGCGGGCGCCGCTCGATCCGGTTCGCAAGGGACAGCCGCTGGCCGAGCTGTATGTGCCGGAGTGGGTGGCGGCGCAGGAGGAGTATATATCCGTCAGGCGGATGACGGGCGCCGGCGCGGATGGCCTGCTGGACGCGGCGCGCCAGCGCATGCGCCTGGTCGGTATGACGGACGAGCAAATCCGCCTGGTCGAAGCGAGCGGGAAAACGCATGCGCGCTTGCGCGTCACCGCCCCGATCGGCGGCGTCGTTACCGAGCTGGGGGCGCGCGAGGGTATGACCGTGGCCGCCGGCGCCACGCTGTTCCGCATCAACGGACTGGACACCGTCTGGGTCAACGCGGAGGTGCCGGAGAGCCTGGCCGCGCGGGTGCGCCCGGGCAGCGCGGTGGAGGCGCGCACGCCGGCGCTGCCGGACCTCGTTTTCAAGGGCACGGTCGGCGCGATCCTACCCGAGGTGAGCGGCGCGACGCGCACGCTGAAGGCGCGCGTGGAACTAGCGAATCCCGGCGGCCGGTTGGTGCCCGGCATGTTCGCCGCCGTCAGGCTCAGCCCGGACGCGCGCAACGACGTGCTGCTGGTGCCGTCGGAGGCGGTGATCCAGACCGGCACGCGCAGCGTCGTCATGCTGGCGCAAGGCGGTGGCAAGTTCCTGCCCGCCGACGTCGAGGTCGGGGCCGAGGCGAACGGCCAGAGCGAGATCCGCAAGGGTTTGGAAGAGGGGCAGGACGTGGTCGTTTCCGGCCAATTCCTGATTGACTCCGAAGCCAGCCTGAAGGGCACCGCGACGCGGATGGGCGGCATGCCCGAGCCGGATGGGGCGGGCAAGCCGGCGCCGGCGCCGCATCGCGGCGAGGGCAGGGTTGAGGCGATCGGTAAAGACGACATCACGCTGTCGCACGGCCCGATCCCGTCGTTGCAATGGGGGGCGATGACAATGGCGTTCAAGCCGCCGCCGGGCGGCCTGCCGCGCAACGTCGCGGTGGGCGACAGCGTCGCCTTCGAGGTGCGGCAGAACAAGGACGGCGCGTACCAGTTGACGTCGATTTCCCCCACGGCCGCGGCGCCGCCGCCCGGAAGGAAGGACGGTCAACTGGGCGGCGTCCGGCCGGCCGCGGGTAAAACAGGTCAGCCGGGGGCCGCAAAATGATGGCCAAACTGATCCGTTGGTCGATCGCCAACCGTTTTCTGGTGCTACTGGCGACGGCCATGCTCACCGCCTGGGGCATCTGGTCGCTGGCGCGCACGCCGCTCGACGCGATTCCCGACCTGTCCGACGTGCAAGTCATCATCCGCACCAGTTATCCCGGCCAAGCCCCGCAGATCGTCGAAAACCAGGTCACGTATCCGCTGACCACCACCATGCTGTCGGTGCCGGGCGCGAAGACGGTGCGCGGCTATTCCTTCTTCGGCGACTCGTTCGTCTACATCCTGTTCGAGGATGGTACCGACCCGTACTGGGCGCGCTCGCGCGTGCTGGAATACCTGAACCAGGTGCAGTCGCGCCTGCCGCCGCAGGCCAAGACCGCTCTTGGACCGGACGCGACGGGCGTCGGCTGGGTGTACGAATACGCGCTGGTGGACCGCAGCGGCAAGCTCGACCTGTCGCAGCTGCGCACCCTGCAGGACTGGTTCCTCAAGTATGAATTGAAGGCGGTGGCGAACGTCGCGGAAGTGGCCAGCGTGGGCGGCATGGTACGGCAGTACCAGATCGTGCTCGATCCGGCCAAGCTGCGCGCCTACAACATCGGCCACGGCAAGGTGATCGAGGCGGTGCGGCGGGCCAACCAGGAAAGCGGCGGTTCGGTGCTGGAGCTGGGCGAGGCCGAATACATGGTGCGCGCGTCCGGTTACCTGAAGTCGCTGGACGACTTTCGCCAGATACCGTTGACGACGACCGACGCCGGCGTCTCGGTGCGGCTGGGCGACGTGGCGCGCGTGCAGATCGGGCCGGAGATGCGGCGCGGCATCGCCGAGCTGGACGGCGAAGGCGAAGTGGCCGGCGGCGTGATTATCATGCGCTCGGGCAAAAACGCGCTGGACACCATCGCCGCGGTGAAAGCCAAACTGGACAAGCTCAAACCGGGCTTGCCGCCCGGCGTCGAGATCGTGCCGGTGTACGACCGCTCGAAGCTGATCGAACGCGCCGTCACCAACCTGGGACACAAGCTGATCGAGGAATTCATCGTCGTGGCCGTGGTCTGCGCGCTCTTCCTGTTCCACCTGCGTTCCGCGCTGGTGGCGATCGTCACGCTGCCGATCGGCATATTGATCGCCTTTATCGCCATGTACTACCAGGGCGTGAACGCCAACATCCTCTCGCTCGGCGGCATCGCCATCGCCGTCGGCGCCATGGTCGACGCCGCCGTGGTGATGATCGAGAACGCCCACAAGCATATCGAGGCGTGGAACCACGCGCACCCGGGACGGCGCTTGCGGGGGGACGAGCACTGGCGCGTGATCGGCGACGCGGCCGCCGAGGTCGGCCCGGCGCTGTTTTTTTCGCTGCTGATCATCGTGCTGTCGTTCATTCCGGTGTTCACGCTGGAGGCCCAGGAGGGGCGCTTGTTTGCGCCGCTGGCGTTCACCAAAACGTATGCGATGGCGGCCGCGGCCGGCCTGGCGGTGACCTTGATACCGGTATTGATGGGCTACCTGGTCCGTGGCGACATCCCCGACGAACGCAAGAACCCCCTCAACCGCCTCTTGATCAAGCTATACCGTCCCTTGCTTGAGATCGTGCTGCGGTTCCCGAAGGCGACGCTGCTGGGCGCGGCGCTGCTCGCGCTGGCGACCCTGTGGCCGATGTCGCGGCTCGGCGGCGAATTCATGCCGGCGCTCGACGAGGGCGACTTGCTGTACATGCCGTCGGCGCTGCCGGGCCTGTCGGCAGGCAAGGTGTCCGAGCTGCTGCAGCAGACCGACCGCCTGATCAAAACGGTGCCGGAGGTGCAGAGCGTATTTGGCAAGGCGGGGCGGGCCGAGAGCGCCACCGACCCGGCGCCGCTGGAAATGTTCGAAACCACGATCCAGTTCAAGCCGCGCGAGCAGTGGCGGGCCGGCATGACGCCCGCCATGCTGGTCGAGGAGCTTGACCGCATCGTCAAGGTGCCGGGCCTGTCCAACATATGGGTGCCGCCGATCCGCAACCGGATCGACATGCTGGCCACCGGCGTCAAGAGTCCGGTCGGCGTGAAGGTGGCGGGTGCCAGCCTGCGCGAGATCGACCGCATCACCGGCGAGATCGAGCGCGCGGTCGGGCGCGTGCCCGGCGTCTCGTCCGCGCTGGCCGAGCGCCTGAACGGCGGACGTTATGTCGACATCGACATCGACCGCGACGCCGCGGCGCGCTACGGCATGAACATCGCCGACGTGCAAAGCATCGTGTCGGCGGCGATCGGCGGCGACAACATCGGCGAAACGGTGGAGGGGCTGCAGCGCTTCCCGATCAATGTGCGCTACCCGCGCGAGGTGCGCGACTCGGTCGAAAAGCTGCGCCAGCTGCCGGTGCTGACCGACCGCGGCGCGCAAATCCGCCTCGGCGACGTCGCAACTATCCGGGTCAACGACGGCCCGCCGATGCTGAAGAGCGAAAACGCCCGCCTGTCGGGCTGGGTCTATGTCGACATCCGCGACCGCGCCCTCACCGCGGTCGTGCACGATATGCAGCGGGTGGTCGCCAAGGAGGTGGCGCTGCCGCCCGGCTATTCCGTGTCGTGGTCGGGGCAGTTCGAATACCTGGAGCGCGCCAGCGCGAAACTGAAGGTCGTGGTGCCGGCGACGCTGTTCATCATCTTCGTGCTGCTGTATCTGACGTTCAAGCGCGTCGACGAAGCCGCGCTGATCATGGCGACGTTGCCGTTCGCCTTGGCCGGCGGCATCTGGCTGCTGTGGCTGCTCGGGCATAACCTGTCGGTGGCAAGCGGCGTCGGCTTCATCGCGCTGGCGGGGGTGTCGGCCGAGTTCGGCGTGATCATGTTGTTGTACCTGAAGCAGGCGTGGGAGGCGCGCCAGGGCATCGGCCGGGCCGGCGAAGCCGACCTGCTCGACGCGATCCGCGAGGGCGCGGTCATGCGCGTGCGGCCGAAGGCGATGACGGTGGCCGTCATCATCGCCGGCCTGGTGCCGATCATGGTCGGGTCCGGCACCGGCTCGGAGGTGATGCAGCGCATCGCCGCGCCGATGGTCGGCGGCATGATCACCGCGCCGCTGCTGTCGATGTTTGTGGTGCCGGCGGTGTATTTGCTGCTGCGCCGCCGGCAGCTGCGCCACCCAAGCGCCCGGGCGCCGGACCAAAAGGACGGGAGTCATTGAAGATTACAAAATTGTAATGGAGCGGTTGGATGATTGTCAGCAAACATTGGGTAGACTAGCCAGTGTGACGAATGCGACGGCGTACGATGGTATCCCGCAGGCTTTCTATCCTACCGGAACCAATTGCATGTTTCTGTCCGCGGCGCTACGCATTGACTGACCCGAATTTTTTCCACCTCTCGCCTTATTTTTTTGAATTTTGAATCCGCCTACGGGAGACCACATGGCTTCATACCGATATTTTCGGCATGCATTGCTTGCCGCCGCCGTTCTTGTTCCGCTAGTTGGCGCGGCGCAGACCACCAGGCGAGATCCGCTCGATCCGCAGGCCGCGGTTGCGGACGCGCCTTACCAATCCGCATTTTCCGAATATCAAAAATATCAAGACCCGGAAGTGGGGTCTTGGCGCAGCGCCAACGAATCGGTTGGCCAGGCGGCGGGCGAGGGTGGACACAACATGGGCGACATGAAGGGGACGGGCGAACAGCAGAAAATGGACGGGATGCCCGGACGCCGCATGAGCGATATGAAAACGGAAAGCAAGCCTGGAAATGCCAAGGCCCGGCCCGAGCCACGCGTGACCGGGAAGGCAGAGACGGGCGGCGTGCCCGCGCACGATATGAGCAAGATGAAGGAAAAAGCCGCCACGCCTGGCAAGAAGTCGCAGCCGGCCGCCGGGAAACCGGCCGAGGCGGCGCCAAAGGCCATGCAGGACCATAGCGGCATGAAGAAACAATAAGGAGCGACAATGCGAAATTTCCCTTTCTCCCTGCGTCCACTCGCAATGATCGTTCCGATGCTATTTCTGGGGGGGTGCGCCTCCCTGTCCCCGGATGGCGGTTTTTCATCGGTGCAGTCTTTAACGAAGGAACGTCTTGGCAAAGCGGCAACGCGAGTCGGCTCCGATGCCGATGCTGCGTCCGTCGACGAGACCATCGAACCGTTGCTCGCCGCGCCCTTGACGGTGGATGGCGCCGTGACGATCGCCCTGCTGAACAACCGGGGTTTGCAGGCCGACTATGCCGAGCTTGGGATAGCGGAAGCGAACCTGGTGCAGGCGGGGCGATTAGCCAATCCGCTCTTCTCTTTCGGGCGCCTGACGCGCGGCGGCGAAATTGAAATCGAGCGCAAGTTGATGTTGCCGATCATGAGCCTGCTGACAATGCCGATATCGTCCAAAATCGAACGGCGCTTCTTCGAGTTGGCGCAATTGCGCGCGGCGAGTGACGCGGTGCGCGTCGCCGACGACACGCGCCGTGCGTATTTTTCCGCGGTTGCAGCGCAAGAAACCGTGAAATACATGGAGCAGGTCAAACTGTCCGCCGAAGCAAGCGCCGAACTGGCACGCGGCATGGCGCGGGTCGGCAACTGGAGCAAACTGGAGGCGACGCGCGAGCAGGCGTTTTATGCCGACGTCGTCACGCAACTTGCGCGCGCCATGCAAACCCGGGTCGCCGAACGGGAGAAGCTGACCCGCCTGTTGGGGCTGTGGGGCGCGCGCACCAAGTTCGAGCTCCCCGACCGCTTGCCGGAGTTGCCGCAAGCGGCGCGTGAAGTCGCCGATATCGAAGGCCAGGCAATGCAAAACAGGCTCGACGTGATGATGGCGCGGCGCGAGCTCGCCGGTCTGGCCGCCTCTCTCGGCCTGACCAAAGCCACGCGCTTTATCAATTTGCTTGACGTTAGCTATTTACGCAACGCGTCGAGCGATAGTCCCACGCGCCAAACCGGCTACGAAATCGAGCTGGAGATACCTTTGTTCGACTGGGGCGGCGCCCGCGTGCGCAAGGCCGAAGCGCTTTACATGCAGGCAGTTAACCGCGCGGCATCGGTCGCGGTTGACGCGCGCTCGGAAGTGCGGGAGGCCTATACCGGCTATCGCAGCGCATACGACATCGCCAAACACTATCGCGACGAGGTGGTGCCGCTTCAAAAACGCATATCGGACGAGCAGATGCTGCGTTACAACGGCATGCTGATCAGCGTGTTCACCCTGCTTGCCGATGCGCGGGCGCAGGTCGTCAGTGTGAACGCGTCGATCGAGGCGTTGCGCGATTATTGGGTTGCCGAGTCGGCGTTGCAGATGGCGCAAACCGGGCGCTCGGTTGAGGGCGGTATGGGCGGTAGCAAAGCTGGCGGTTCCGTGGCGGAACCGGCCGGCCACTAAACAAACGGGAAAAGGATACTCACTATGGTTTCACGCAGAGGTTTTTTTGGGGGCGCCACCGCCGTCGCCCTGGGCGCCGGTTTGGTCAGCCGGGCTGGCGCGGCGTCGCTGCCGGAGGCGCCGATGATGGACAAGGCGGCAACGCAGCCGCCGCTGGCGCCGCCGAACGGCCGTCCCTATAACCCGGTGGTGACGCTCAACGGATGGACTCTGCCATGGCGCATGAAAAATGGCGTCAAGGAATTTCATCTGGTTGCCGAACCGGTGGTGCGCGAATTGGCGCCCGGCATGAAGGCCCATCTGTGGGGCTACAACGGCCAGTCGCCCGGGCCGACGATCGAAGTGGTCGAGGGCGACCGGGTGCGCCTGTTCGTCACGAACAAGCTGCCCGAGCACACCAGTATTCACTGGCACGGGCAGCGTCTGCCGAACGGCATGGATGGCGTCACCGGCCTGACCCAGCCGGGAATACAGCCGGGCAAAACATTCGTCTATGAATTTGTCGCCAAGCGCCCGGGCACCTTCATGTACCACCCGCACGCGGACGAAATGACGCAGATGGCGATGGGCATGATGGGATTTTGGGTGACGCATCCGAAGGACCCGAGTTTGCACCGGGTCGATCGCGATTTCTGTTTCCTGCTCAACGCCTACGACATCGATCCCGGCAGTTTTACGCCGAAGACCGCCACCATGACCGACTTCAATCTGTGGACGTTCAACAGCCGGGTATTTCCAGGAATCGATTCGATGATGTGCGGCTTGAACGACCGCGTCCGCATCCGCGTGGGCAATCTGACGATGACCAACCATCCGATCCACCTGCATGGTCACGAGTTTGTTGTCACCGGCACCGACGGCGGCTGGACGCCGCCGGCGTCGCGCTGGCCGGAGGTGACCACCGACATCGCGGTGGGGCAGATGCGCGCGATTGAATTCGACGCGACCGAACCGGGCGACTGGGCGTTCCATTGCCATAAGTCGCACCACACGATGAATGCGATGGGACATGACGTGCCCAACATGATCGGTGTCGACCAGCGCGCGGTGCTGGGCAAGATCAACAAACTGGTGCCCGACTATATGGTGATGGGCGACCGCGGCGGCTCGATGGGGGACATGGAAATGCCATTGCCTGACAACACCTTGCCGATGATGACCGGAACCGGGCCGTTCGGCGGCGTGGAGATGGGCGGCATGTTCACGACCGTAAAGGTGCGCAAAGGGCTGGCGCGCAACGATTACAAAGACACGGGGTGGTACAAGCATCCCGCCGGGACGGTGGCCTACGAGTGGAAAGACGGCGACAAGGGCATGCCGGATGCGGCCCGCGCGCCGGACGCGGCAAGCATGGCCGCCCAGCCAGGTGAAAAAATTCTGAAGGTAACGAAGGGCAACTCGCACAGCGGCCATTGATTTGGCGGCCGGTATGTAGACGCCGTCCGCCTGGCGGCGCTGTTTTCCACTCATTTTTAACCAAAAGGAATTTTATGAAAACGATGTTAATCGCCTCCGCATTCTCCGTCGCCGCTTTGTCCTGGGGCACGGCCGCGTATGCTGACGCGGGCCATAGCCATGGCGCGGCCAAGGGCAAGCAGGAAGCGCACGCGGACGCCATGGGCAAACCGGGCAAGGCGGAAAACGTCAGCCGTACGATGGAAGTCGACATGAACGACGCCATGCGCTTTAACCCGGCTGAGATCCATGTCAAGCGCGGCGAGACCGTGAAGTTCGTCGTCAAGAACTCAGGCAAGGTCAAGCATGAGATGGTGCTGGGATCGATGAAGGAGCTGAAGGCGCACGCCGAGATGATGCGAAAGATGCCGGAGATGGAGCATGCGGACGAAAACATGGTCTCGGTCGATCCCGGGAAAACCGGCGAGATGATCTGGCAATTCACCAAAGCGGGGAAATTCGATTTCGCCTGCTTGCAGCCCGGCCATTTCGAAGCGGGCATGAAGGGGAAAGTCGCGGTCAAATAGCGGCCCCTTCCCGTTGGAATGCTGTGCGAATGCGCGTCGCTTCAATGTAAGCGGCGCAATGCTGTAACCCGATCTTAAAAGGTATATATGAAACTGACCACCACTTTATTGTTGACGTTGGCCTTCGCGGCCGGCACACCCCTCGCCGCGACCGCCTCAAGCGATATGGCCGGCGCCGGCGCGGCGGACCAGGTAAAACCGGGCGCGGATGCCGCCGCGGCTTTGGCCGACGGCGAAGTCAAGAAGATAGACAAGGACGCCGGAAAAATCACCATCAAACACGGTCCATTGGCCAATCTCGCCATGCCGGGTATGACCATGGTATTTCGCGTCAAGGATCCCGCGATGCTGGAACAGGCCAAAGCCGGGGACAAGGTTAAATTTATCGCCGAGAAGGTCGACGGCGCGCTGACGATAACCGTGCTTCAGACTGCTAAATAGTGCAGCGGAGGGAGGCGCATGTAATGTGACTAACGCCTCTCACGTTCAGCGACCCTGCGGATAACCCGTATCCGCAACCACCCGAAGCGAAACTACATGAACAGGACTGGTGCGGAACCGCAGCAAATCGATTAGACGCATCCACGATACGGCGCGTTGTAGAGCGGGTGGGTTGAGGCTGCGCCGGAAATCCCGGCGTCTGGCTAACTTGTAGTCATCAAACAGGCGCCATCGCCGGATCCGCCGTCACCCAACGCCAATCTTTCCGCGAAAGCAACGGCATGAGCGTTTCGTTATGCGACTCCGGCGCGGCATCGCGGTCCGCGTCATGAAAAAATGAATTTCGATAAATATTATCAGGAACTTGAATGCCATGAATGCAAACCGAGTTGCAAAATTGACCGCCGTCGCGCAGATCACCCTCCTGGTTACAGTCGGACCCGTCTTTGCTGCAGGGGGGAAAGTGTACGTTGCCGACGAAGAATCCAGCACGGTCAGCGTCATTGACACGATATCTTTTAAAAAAATCGGCAGCATCCCTGTCGGCGTCGGTCCCCACAACGTCCAGGTCGCGCCCGATGGCAAGCTGCTGTGGGTCACTAACAATGGCGACGCTGACAAGGCGTCCGGGAAGCCGGCACACGATGGGATGCCAAAGTCCGAGCACGCGGCGATGACGAAGACTGGAGCAGTCTGGACCATTGATACCGCCACCGACAAGGTGGTCGCCAAAATACCGGTCGGCATGCATCCCGCGCACGTCGTCGTGGCTCAGGACGGCCGCCATGCCTATGTCACCAACGGCGGCGAAAACACTGTCAGCGTAGTGGACACGTCGGCGCAACGGGTTATCGAGACAATTTCGACCGGTCCCTTTCCGCATGGTATTCGTATCAGTCCGGACGGGAAGCAAGCATGGGTTGCCAACCTAAAAGGCGGCACGGTCTCGGTGATCGACGTCGAGACACGAAAACAAATCGTTCAGATCGCCGTGGGCAGAGGCCCGGCTCAGGTGGCGTTCACTCCAGATGGGCGACTGGGCTTCGTATCGCTGTCGGAGGAAAACCAGATCGTGGTGATTGATCCGGCGAGCCGCACAGTACTCCGCAGGGTCGAAGTCGGGACGGTGCCTATCCAAATTTACGCCACGCCCGACAGTCGACTCCTCCTGGTCGCGAATCAAGGCACGCGCGCGAAGCCCGGTTCCAGCGTCAGCATCATCGACCTGGAGACCTTCAAGGTTACGGCAACGGTCAAAACGGGGCGCGGCGCGCACGGGGTGGTGGTGGATCGTGATGGTCGCCATGCCTTCGTAACCAACACCTACGCGAACACAGTCTCCGTTCTCGACGTTGGCAAACGCAAGGTTATCGCCACGACGCCGGTTGGGCGCAGCCCGAATGGCATCAGCGTGACGCCCTGACTTGTTGTGCATGGCGCGTGTATCAAGAATGTGCAGCCAAGCGCGTTGACAATGAACATCTGGCGTGGCTCGGTATTACCAGACCGGATCAGTCGGCGTCGCGTGCTGGCAAGGACGGGCGGCGAGCTCTGCCAAACCCCATTTTATCTTTGCGTGCGATGAACCGTTGCGGCGCATTGCGCCGCTTTTGTTAATACGGCGGACAAACCCACTCATCCGGGCGCGAACTCCAGGCTGAAAACGGTGATGCCGTTTTCTGAACTAACCCGCGCCTCCCCGCCATGGGCCCGCAGGATCGAGCGGGTGATGGCCAGCCCGAGTCCGGCGCCTTCGCTTGAGCGTTGCCTGGACGAGTCCGCGCGGTAAAAGCGGTCGAACAAGCGGGTAAGATGTTCCGCCGGAATGGTTTCGCCGGTGTTTTCGATCGACAATTTTATGGCACCTTCTTCCGCGTCATCCACCCGGACCGCAATGCGCCCGCCCTCGGGGGTGTGGCGCACCGCGTTCGACAGCAGATTGCTGATGGCCCGCCGCAACATCAGCCGGTCCCCCGAAACGCAACCGTTGCCAGCGCAGGTCATGGCGATGGACTTTTCCTCGCTGAGAATGCCGTAATACTCGAACACGCCGTTGACCTCGTCGATCAGGTTGACGGTTTCTCGGTTCGGAACGACGAGATGGTTGTCCGACTTTGCCAAAAACAGCATGTCGGCGATAATGCGCGACAAACGCTCTAACTCTTCCGCGTTGGATGCGAGGATGTCGCGGTACTCGTCGAGTGTTCTCGCTTTCGACAGCGTGACCTGGGTTTGCGTCAGCAAATTGCTGACCGGGGTGCGCAGTTCGTGAGCGAGGTCCGATGAGAAATTCGAGAGCCGCCGGAATGAGTCCTCGAGCCTGGCCCACATGCCGTTCAAGGTGTCGGCCAGTTCGGCCAATTCGACCGGGACGGTGTCGACGGGAAGGCGCGAGTCCAGGCGGCCGGCGGTGATGCCCGCCGCCTCACGCGTTATCGCTTGCAACGGCGCCAGCCCGCGCCGGGCGGCGATCCATCCCAGGAAGCCGGTCAGGCATGCCGCCAACAGGACGACCGACCACAACGTCGCTCTGAACGCGTGCATAAAATGTGCATGGTGCGAAATATCGGTTGCCACGGCAATGATCGCGGGCGGCGCACCGGGAATGCCGCTCTGCGCCAGCGCGAAAATGCCGCGCTGGGGCTGATTGTCCTTGCCCTTCCATGTCGCGGCGCGGATCGCACCCGCCTGGACACGGCGGCTCAACTCCCGTGGAAACTCGGCGCCGCTCGTGGCGAACAGTACCTGCCCCTGCTGCGTTGCGACGAGCACCGCCAGGCCCTGGTGTCCGATCAATGAATTTGTTAATTGTTCACGCAGCGCGCCCAGATCGTCGTTGGACCCGACTTTTTCAAGGGCGTGTTGGGTGAGCTTGAGCTTGCCTGTTAGTACTTCCATGTCCTGTTCCGCGAAGTGGCGTTCGACCGAGCCGCCGATCAGATACCCCAGCAGCAACAGCACGGTCGTCGAGGCGGCCGCAAACAGCAGCGTCAGGCGCAGAGTAATCGACAGGCGTCCGCTCACTCGCCAACCTCCAACACGTAGCCCATGCCGCGCACTGTGCGAATCAACTTCGGCTCGAAATCGTCGTCCACTTTGACGCGCAGTCGGCGCACGGCGACCTCGATCACATTGGTATCGCTATCGAAATTCATGTCCCATACTTGCGACGCAATCAGCGAGCGGGGCAGAACTTCGCCCTGGCGGCGCATGAACAATTCCAGCAGGGCGAATTCCTTGGCCGTCAGGTCTACCCGCTTACCGGCGCGGCTGACCCGTCTGCGCAGCAAGTCAAGTTCCAAGTCGGCCGCCCGCAAGAATTCCGACTCTTTGGTTTTGCTGCCGCGCCGGAGCAAGGTACGTACCCGGGCCAGTAATTCGGAAAAGGCAAACGGTTTCACCAGATAGTCGTCCGCCCCCAACTCGAGGCCGCGCACCCGGTCGTCGACATGGTCACGTGCCGTCAGGAACAGCACCGGCATCTCCTTGGCGGACGCGCGGATGCCTCGAAGCACCGCCCAGCCGTCAATGCCGGGCAGCATCACGTCAAGAACGACCAGATCGTAGGTCTCGCCGAGCGCGTGGTACAGGCCGTCCTCGCCGTCGCGGACCAAATCGACGACAAAACCTGCTTCGACCAAACCTTGTTTCAGGTAGTTGCCTGTCTTCGTTTCATCCTCGACGACTAGAATTTTCATGCCTGCCTTTCTTCACTGGGTCCATTGTTTCTAGAATGCCAGGCCGCGCTGAGGCGCCTGCGCTGGGAGCATCATACAACCATGTGAAAAGGTGCCCCGGCCCGTCTCGCCGGCGCGACAACGCCAACAGGGAATGGGGGAAGGGAACGTGTCGATGGCTTTGGCGTTTCGTACGGATAACATGGACTGCAGGACCATCGTCCCGGCGATCAGCCGCCCTTGTACATGGGGTTTTCTTGCATATACACCGTGATGCCCTCCGCCCACGGCACAACCTTCTCGAGCGCAAACGATCGGGTGCTGAGCGTGTCGAACGTCCACGTTACGCTTTTGCCGCCAGCGTTGATTTGAACGGTTTCGAGACGGGTGACGTTAAGAGATTTTATCTGATCGAGATTGACGACCCGGTCGGCGGGTCCGGTCGTGGCATAGCCGAATGGGGCAACTTGCTTGGCTGCCGGCCCGCTCTGGTCTTTATGGTAGTCGCTTGGCGCAGAGCCTTGCCGGGCAAACGCGGCGGTTGCGCCGGCGACGCTGGTAATGCTAAACAGGGCAAGTGATACAAATTTGGTTTTCATGGTTTCTCCTTTGATATGCGCCGGATTTTTCAAGCGTGAGTCCATCTTAGGCTTCGGCGTCCGACAGGCGCCTGACCGTAACATTACGATTCTGTCAGGCTGGTCTCGCAGCAATGGTGGAGGCCCGCAACTTGCGCGTCGCCGTGCCGCCTTATTCCGCCCGGCACGAACGGCAACTGGCGGCAGCGTCAAGTCCCGTTCCGGGCAGTCGAGACACGACAAGGTGCACGCGCTAAGCGCTATAGCGTACATATCTGGAAGGCTTCAGCGTGTAAGCTCAGACTTGCGGGGTGAATGATGTCCCGTCCAAACCGAAGGAGAGCGAAATGCACAACCTTGCATCAAAAAGCAGTGTCATGGCGTCCGAGATGCAGGCCTGCATCGACGCATGCGCACATTGTCATCAAGTGTGCCTGCAGACGGCGATGACGCATTGCCTGAACATGGGGGGAGGGCACGTTGAACCGGAGCACTTTCGATTAATGAACAATTGCGCCGAAATTTGCCAATCGTCCGCCAATTTGCAACTCAGCGGGTCGGTTTTCAGCGCGCGTCTGTGCGCCCTGTGTGCCGATGTTTGCACAGCTTGCGCCGACAGTTGCCGCGAACTTGATGGCATGGAAGGGTGCGTGAGCGCATGTGAACGTTGCGCGGCCAATTGCCGCAGTATTGCCGCCTAATGTTCTTGTTATATTTAAATCAACAAGGAGAAAATTGTATGTATTCAACAAACAATAATGCCAATGCGCTACGTGGCGCGCGCGAACTGATTAGCGTGCTTGCCATTGCAACCGCAGCCTATGCGCTACCCTTTTCGGCCGCCGCGCAGGCACCGCCTGCCGGTACCGCAAAGATGCAGATGGGCGCGAGCGCATCTGCCGACGCGCCAATGAAGATGCCGAAGTCGATGGACAACATGCATAAAAAAATGGCCGCCATGCAGATGACGGGCGATCCCGACATAGACTTCGCGATGATGATGGTGGCCCACCACGAGGGAGCGATCGGCATGGCGCAAGCGGAAATCGACGCGGGCAAGGATCCAGCCATGATCAAGGCTGCGAAAAAAATTATCACGGCGCAAAAGAAGGAAATTGCGCAGTTTCATGACTGGCTGAAGAAACATCCCCACCCGATGAAGTAAGGTCGGCAGCCGGTGCAAACACCGCAATGGCGTCGCCTGTCCCAAGCGTCGCTGCGACGGAACGCGCACGTAGAAAGTACAAGGTCAACGACAACAGATATGCGGATGTTTTGATTGTAACCGGGGTCTCGAAAGACATTCTCGAACACGACATCCTCCCGGCATAGCGAATCAGCGCGGGCCAGCGACGGATCGTGTAGTCGAGCCTTGCCGCTCATGTCCGGTGATCGTGGCGGTGATGGATGTCAGGATAGTGAGGATGAGCGTGCCTGATCGGTACGTGGCGGTGCCGATGCGCATGTGGCGCCTTGCCATCCCAGTCGAAATCGTGATCATGCTGGTGGTGGGTGTCGTGGCTGTGTTCATGCAGATGCTCCATCGACAGGTGATCATGCTCGTGCTCATGGGTCTCCGTCAGGTGCAGCCAGATGCCGCCGCCCATCAGCGCTGCCGCGATCCAGAACAGCGGACCGGGGGCGTCGCCCAGCATCCCCAACGAGATTGCCGCGCCGACAAACGGCGCCGCCGAGAAATAGGCCCCTGTCCGGGCGGTGCCGAGATGGCGCAGCGCCAGGACGAACATGACCAGGCTCAGACCGTAGCCGCAAAAGCCGACCAGCCCCGCCGTCAGGACCGTACGCGTGTCGGGCAGCAGGAATCCCATGGCCAGGGCGATGGAAAGATTGACCGAACCGGCTACCAAGCCCTTGATGCCGGCGATCTGGAGCGGATCGCTGGCTGACACCTTGCGCGTCAGGTTATTGTCGATCGCCCAGCACAGGCACGCGCCGATGATCGCGAGCGCCCCCCAGGGCACACCCAGCACCGGAATTTGCTCCCATGATAGCAACGCACCGGCAACGACGATGAGCAGCATGCCGATAAAGATGCGGCGGTCGAAATTCTCCTTGAAAACGAACCACGCCAGCATGGCGGTCAGCACCCCCTCCATGTTAAGCAGCAACGAGGCCGCAGACGCGGGTGTCAACGTCAATCCGCTCATCAGCAGCACCGGACCCGCGACGCCGCCGGCTGCAATGGCGCCGCCCAGCCAGGGCAAATCCGGCGCAGTCAGCGCCACCGGCTTGTCGCGCCCCCCGCGCTGCGCCACGGCGCGAACGATATAACAGGCCAGCAGGCCGATGCCACTACCCAAGTACAGCAAACCGGCCAGCGCAACGGGTGCAACGTGGCCGACCAGCGCCTTGGAAAATGGGGTGCTGGCACCGAACAATGCAGCTGCCAGCAAGGCGTACGCCACGCCTTTGTGAATGGCTGGTTCTTTAATGACGGTATTGTCCATCGCGACTTTCGAAAATTGCAACACAGGCGGGGCGATCGGGCAGCGCGCTGGCTTGCCCGAATCTCACGTTGGAACGGCGGGCGCTGGTGCCCATGCAGCACGACGCGCTCGCCAGTCGCTTTACTTTACAACAAAGTCATCATCAGGTTATTCTCCTCTGAATGCGACGAACTTCGTGGCCTCGCCGCCATAGCCATTTTCATGCCTGTTTTTTGACGATATATCCCTCGTCCGGTAAAGGAAGAAAATCACGCCGCGCCGCAACAGCAGATGGTCGTACCCGGTCACCATATGCTTGGCACCCAGGCACAGGAAAGGCCGGGTCTGCACCCCGGTAAGTCCTTCAGGAAGCCCTTGTCGGAGTCCGCAGTCCGATACGCCCTGCGCCAGCGCCGCCGCCGTGGCCACGTTGAGCGACGCGGCAAGCAGCCAACGGCGCCAGGTTCCCGGCATGTGCTTGAAAAATGTCCTATGTAACGCTTTACGCTGGAAGTGGGAGGGTGGCAGGCTTCCGCTGGCGCCGCCGCAGCACCATGCCGCTGATGGCAGGGAGAATGAACAGTGTCAAGATGGTCGACGTGATCAAGCCGCCGATGACGACTGTGGCCAGCGGCTTCTGCACTTCAGCGCCGGTGCCGGTCGCGAGCGCCATCGGCACGAAGCCCAGCGACGCTACCAGCGCGGTCATCAGTACCGGCCTCAGGCGCTCCATCGCGCCGTCGATCACGGCCGTGGCCGCCTCGAGGCCATCGTCCAAACGCTTGTTGATGGCCGAAATCAGCACTAGGCCGTTCAGCACCGCCACGCCCGACACCGCGATGAAGCCGACAGCGGCCGAGATCGAGAACGGCATGCCACGCAGCACAAGAGCGAACACGCCGCCGGCCAGTGCCAGCGGCACTGCGGTCAGGACGGTGGCCGTCAGCATGGCATTGCCGATCGCCATGTACAGCGCGGCGGCAATCAGGACGAAGCACACGGGAACGATGATGGCCAGTCGCTCGGTGGCCGCGCGCAGGTTTTGGAATTGCCCGCCCCATTCCATCCACGAGCCCGGCGGGAGCTTGACTTCCTTCGCCAACTGCGCTTGGGCGTCATCGACGTAGCTGCCCAGGTCACGCCCAACGACGTTCGCTTCGACGTAGATACGGCGTTTGCCGTTGTCCCGGCTCACTTCGTTCAAACCCTGCGTGAAGCGGAACTGGACCAGTTGGCGCAGCGGTATCGAGGCACGCACCTGCTCGCCGACGGCCGGCAGCATCACTGGCAAGGCACTTAGTTCATCGAGGTTGTTGCGCAATTCGCTAGGCAAGCGAACCACGATGTCGAAGCGGCGGTCGCCTTCGAAAATCTGCCCGGCCGAGCGGCCCGCCAACGCGGTCGAGACCGTATCCGCCACTTCCCTGACGGTCAAGCCGTAACGTGCGATCGCGGCTCGGTCGAAGGCGATATCGAAGGTCGGAAAGCCCTCCGTCTGCGCCACGCGCACATCGGACGCTCCGGGGATTTTGCGCAGCACTGTCGCGACTGCCCTGGCGCTACCTGCCATCTGGTCCAGGTCGTCACCGTAGATCTTGACGGCGACATCGCTGCGCACCCCGCCGATCAGCTCGTTGAACCGCATTTCGATAGGCTGGGTAACGTCGTAGTTGTTGCCGACCAGGTTGGCGGTTTTTGCGCGAATCCGCTCGATGACCTGTTCTTTGGTCGTCACGCCTGCCGGCCACTGGCTCTTCGGCTTGAGGATGATGTAGTTGTCCGAGGCGTTGGGCGGCATCGGATCGGCGGCCAGGCTGGCCGTGCCGGCCTTCGAGTACACCGTCTTCACTTCCGGCAGCGTCAGTACGGCGAGTTCGAGCGGCAGGTCGAGCGCCAGCGACTGGTCGATCGAGGTCGACGGGATGCGTACCGACGACAGGTTCAGGTTCTGCTCATCCAGGGTCGGCATAAATTCTTGGCCGACGAAGGCAAACGCCACTGTCGCCAGCAGCAGGACCCCGACGCCGACGCCGATGAACGGCAGCGGGCGCGCCACCGCTTGGCGCAGCCAGGGTTCATAGCGGCGTTTGGTGCCAATGATGACCTTGACCTCCTGTTCGGCGACCGGACCATTCATCAGCACGGCAATTAGCGCCGGCACGAACGTGAGCGACAGGACGAACGCCGAACCCAGGGCCAGCATCAGCGTGATGACCATCGGCGAGAACATTTTGCCTTCCACTCCCTGGAACGTCAGGCAAGGCAGAAATACCAGTAAAATTACCAGTTGGCCGTAGATGGTTGGCCGCAGCATTTCGCGCGACGATGCCACCACTTCCTCCAGCCGCTCCTTGAGCACCAGCGTGCGGCGCTCCTGGTGCTGGCGTTCTGCCAGGCGGCGCAGCGTATTCTCGACGATGATGACGGCGCCGTCGATGATCAGGCCGAAGTCAAGTGCGCCCAAGCTCATCAGGTTGCCCGAAATGCCGAGTGAATTCATGCCGATTGCACTCATCAGCAACGACAAGGGAATGACCAACGCCGCAATCAGCGCGGCGCGCCAGTTGCCCAGCAGCGCGAACAGGATGACGACGACCAGCAGCGCGCCTTCCGCCAAGTTCTTGGCAACCGTCGAAATAGTGGCCACCACCAGTTGCGAGCGGTCCAGGGTCGGCACCACCATGATGCCCTCCGGCAGTGTCTTACCAACATCTTTCAGCTTCTCTCCCACCGCGTGGGCGACGGTGCGGCTATTGGCGCCCACCAGCATCAGTGCGCTGCCGACCACGGTCTCGTAGCCGTCACGACTGGCGGCGCCGGCGCGCAACTCGCCCCCGACTTTGACGTTGGCCACCTGCGCTACAGTGACGGGCACGCCGCTGCGGGTGGCCACCACCGCGCCGGCGATTTCATCCTGGGTCCGTATGCGGCCGTCGGCGCGCACCAGGTAGGATTCGCCGGAGCGGCGGATATAGTTGGCGCCGACCGAAACGTTCGCCTCCTCCAGCGTGCGGACCAACTCGGCAAAGGAAATGCCCTGTGCGGCCATCTTGGCCGGATCCGGCTCCACTACGTATTGTTTTACGTAGCCGCCCAACGAGTCGACGTCCGCCACGCCCGGCGTCGTGCGCAGCTGGGGCCGGATGATCCAATCCTGCACCGTGCGCAGGTAGGCGACCCGGGCAACGTTGTCGGTCAGGTGTTCTCCCTTTTCAGTCAGGAAACTGCCATCGGACTGCCAGCCAGGCTTGCCATCCTTGCGCGGCGCGCCCTTGCCGTCGGGATGAACATACTCTACGCTGTAGTGAAACACTTCGCCCAATCCGGTCGACACCGGGCCCATCTGCGGCGCCGCGCCGTCCGGCAAGTCCGGCTGGGCCCGCGCTAGGCGCTCGGCCACCTGCTGGCGCATAAAATACAGATTGGCGCTTTCCTTGAAGATGGCGGTGACCTGACTGAAGCCGTTGCGCGAAAAGGAGCGCACGCTTTCCACGCCATCGAGGCCGACGAGCGCCGTCTCGATAGGGAAGGTGACGCGCTTTTCAATTTCCACCGGACTCAATGTTGGCACCACGGTATTGATCTGCACTTGCTTGTTGGTGATGTCCGGGGTGACGTCAATTGGCAACAGATTCAATTGCCAGGCCCCGGCAAGCGCCACGACCAGTGTCAGGAACAGGATAAGCCAGCGCGAACGGACCGAGCCGGTGAGTATGGAATCGATCATCATTCCTCCTTGGAGCGCTTGATCATGTCGGCCTTGACCAGGAAGGCGCCACGGGTGGCGACCAGATCGCCGGCGCGCACGCCCGACACGATCTGCGCCACGCCCCGGCTGCGGGTGCCGACCTGCACCGGCTGGACGCGGAAGCCCTCTTTGGTGCGCACGAACAGCACGTCGTGACCGTCCACGTTCTGGACCGCATCCTCGGGGACGACCATGCCGGCGCCGCCATTTTTGACGTGCAGCCGGGCTTGCACACCTTCGCCGGTGATCAGCTTGCGCGCCGATGACACCGGCGTCAGGACCACGGTCGCGGCACGGGCGCCGCCACTCACGGTTGGCGTCACCGAGCGCACTGTGGCGGCAACCGGGGCGCCGCCGGCGGCGATGATGATTGCCTTGTCGCCGACGGTGACGCGACCGATGTCGGCTGCCGGCAGCGACGCTTCGACTTGCAATGGTCCATCGCCGGCCACGCGAAACAATTCCATCTGCGGCTGGACGTAAGCGCCCAGCGTGGCTGTCTGTGCGGCTATTCTTCCTGCGATCGGGCTGACTACGGACACCGATTTACCGTCAGCGGACACGTGCGCCGCCGTCGCCACCGAAGAGGCGCGTTGCGCCTCGGTTTGCGCCACCGCCAGGGCCGACTGTGCTACCTCCATTTCCTGGCGCGGTGTGACGCCCTGGGAAAACAGGCTGGTTTCGCGCGCGACATTCTTGCGGGCCAGGTCCGCTTTGGCGTTCGCCACGTTGCGATCGGCCGCCATGCTGGCCGCCTCCAGGCTGTCCACTTGCGCCAAGGCCTCGCCGGCGCGCACCGTGTCGCCCAACTGGCGGTTGACGCGGATGATGCTGCCGGACGCGCGCGCAACGATCACCGCCTCGCTATTGGGCGGCGCCACCACCGTGCCGGCGGTCAGGATTTCCGCTTCGAGGCCGCCGCTGTTGACGGCTTCGACGTCAATTTTGGCGGCCGTGAGATAGTCGGCGGGGATTTTCACTTCGAGCGGCGCGGCCGCGCCGGGGTCTGGCGCCGCTGGTGCCGACGCGGACGCCTTTGCAAGCGGTGCCGCAGCTGGTTGATTGCTTGCGGCGAGCCAGTGCGCGGTGCCAAATCCGAGCGCGGCAGCTACAGCCGCGGCGCCCGCAACCAGGGCCCAGGTGGGCGCGCGGCGTTGTTGTTCCATCATGGTGTTTCTCCAAATACGTTGCGGCCTTCTGCCATGGAAAGGGTGGCGAGCGCGCGCACGCGTGCCACGCGGGCCTCGATGGCGAGCGCCGTCGCTTCGGACAGCGCGCGCCGGATCGCCAGCAGCTCCGCCAGGGCGGTCTTGCCGGCGTCATAGCCCACGCGCCCAAGTCGATAGGCGTCGGAGGCGGCATCCTGGCCTTGCTCCGCGGCCTGCAGTCGCTTGTCCGAAGCCTGCACCTGGGCCACGGCCGACCGGTGCGATGCCAGCGCCTCCATGCGGGCAGCTTCAACGCGCATGGCCGCGCCGGTCGCGCGTTCCTTGGCAGCTTCAACGCCCGCCTGGTTACGGTCGAACAGGGGAATGCTGGCCGACATCCCAAAGGTCGCCGCCTTGTCGCTGGACCAAGCGAACCTGCGCATGCCAATGCTTATGCCAAGGTCAGGCATGCCCTTTTTTTGCTCCACCCGTATTTGCGCGGTGAATGCTTCGCGCTCGGCGGCGGCGCTGGCCAGCGCGGACGAGCGCTCCGGCGTCCAGCCGGCGAGCGGAGGTGCGGCGACCACCGTGGCCAGGAATGGATGGTCGATGTGGGTGAAGGGTTCGGTAGCGCCGACCAGGGCTGACAGGCGTTCGAGCGCCTCCGTGGCATCGGCGGCGGCCGATTGCACTGAAGCTTGGGCGGCGGCGGCGCTGGCGCGTGCCTGCGCCACGCGCAATTCGGCTTCCCGCCCCGCTTTCACCAAGGCGCGTGCGGCGCGCAGGTCGTCATCGGCCCGCGCCGATTCCGCGTCGGCGACTTCCTTGCGCTGTTGCATGGCCTCGGCTGTCGCATAGGCGAGCGCCAGCTGGGTTGCGAACGCCAAGCGCGCATGGCGTTCGCGCGCGCCTGCGGCAGTAGATTTGCGTTGCTCGGCCTCGATGCGGGCGGAACGCTTGCCGCCGATCTCGAAGACCTGGGTCACGGTGTAGGTGTCCTGGCGCTGACTGACCCCGCCGGCGGCGGGGGCGCCAAGGTTCTCGGCCGCCGCGTTCAGGGTGGGATTGAGCCAGGCACCGGCCTGGTGAACATCGGCGCGCGCCGCGCGAACGTTGGCGCTCTCTTCGAGCAGCTGTGGCGCACGTGTTTGCGCCTGCTGAAGCAGCGCGGCAAAAGGTGGCGTCTCGGCCGCCTGGCTGAGCGTCGCGGCCGACACAAGGACCAACAATAAGACCGCGCTATGGAATGGGTGTGAAGACAGTGTGGAGAAACGCCGCTTGGCCTGGCGAACGGCAACGTCCGTCAAACAGCCACGCGACGTTACGCGTGGGCGTACAGAAATTTTGTGCATGAAAGCCCCTGCAGGATTGAACTGGATGGTGTGCAGCGGGCGCGACGCGTCCATTTAGTGGTCGCGTGTAATGACGGGCCCGCGTTTAGGCGGGTAGGCGAGGGGGGCGTAGCAGCGGGAGGACGCTGCGGGTGCGGAACCGGTCGGGCCGGAAGCCGGGTGGGAAACGCGGAACGGCTTGCGAAGCCGACGCACTCAATGCAGGGAACAGGAGATTCATGCTTCCTGCCTGATCATAGTCGGTCAAGTGATGCACCGACTTTTCGGAATTGTCGAGATGGGTGGCGCCGTCATCGTCGTGATGGTGCAAGACGTGATTGGCGTGCTCAACCATGTGTTTCATGCCGAATTCCGATCCATGCCTGCTGCCTGATAGATGCCCGAGATTGCGCTCCATGGCAGCCATCGCTTGCCATGGAAGAATCAGCATCAGGAAAATCAGGAACGCCTTCTTCATGTTCAATGGGTCGCGCGGTTTTATACTGGGTAAGCTATGCAGGATTGACGGGCAACTTGCCGTTAGAAAATCGCATGTTAACACATATTTTCCCAAGTGGCTGTGCCGAATAGCCTCCGCCAGTACTCATCATGCAGCGCGGACTTTGTTCAGGTAGGCAACCAGATGCCTTCTTCCGTCGAATTTCGATTGCCGCAGGTGCAATTGGGTTGACCACCGACGGCACCGCTGTCGATGACTTCAGCGCTCGCATGGAATCCCGCAAAAACGCCGAATACGGAGCCTAGTGCACGCCGTTCGCGTCGCCTTGGGCAATACGGGGTCCAAGACGACCATTCGCAAGTACCTGAAGGAACTTGAAGCGGAGGAGGGCGGCGTCCGATGAAGTAAAACTGCCCGATTAGCTGAAGGAAAAGTGACAATGCCCGATGCTTGTCCAGCCGACGAGGTCTTGGAGCGCGTCGCTGACTGCGGCCTTTCTGACGACGCACTTTGCACTCGAGACTGCCCGGACAAACCGTTATTTGACATAATATAAATTATGCGAAGTGTTGGTGGTTTGCCGAGTGCTATGCTGTTTCGTCGCGTCCGTGCGCCGAGCCCAAATTAGAGGAATCCTGTCAAAACGATATCCGCCGCCGTGGTATCGTTCCCCGCGACCCGCAGCCCATCCTTGGCCGTTCCAACCTGAAAGCGATCCCGCATGCACTCCATCCCCCCATCCCGCCCGCATGCGCCGACCGGCGCGGTCCCGGGCGAAGCCGATCCACTCCACATCACGACGGTGTTCGAGGCCCAGTTGGCCACCGCGCTGCAGTGGCGCGTGTCGAGCGCCAAGGAGAGGATCGCCCGCATCAAGAAGCTGCGCGAGGCGATGATGGCGCAGCGCGAGGCATTGTATGCGGCCTTCGCGCAGGATTTCCGCAAATCGGCGACCGAGGTCGAGATGTCGGAGCTGCTGCCGGTCATGGACGAGATGCGCCATGCGATCGGCCAGTTGAAGCGTTGGATGAAGCCGACCAAGGTGTGGCCGACCAGCACCATGCTCGGCATTTCGGCCTGGGTCCAGTACCAACCGCGCGGCCGGGTCTTGATCATCGCGCCGTGGAATTATCCGCTGAGCCTGTGCTTCGGCCCGCTGGTCTCGGCCTTGGCCGCGGGCAACACGGCCATCGTCAAGCCGTCCGAAATGACGCCCGCGGTGTCGGCCTTGATGGCGCGCATCATCGGCGAGGTATTCCCGGAAAACGAGGTGGCGATGTTTGAAGGCACCCTGCCCACCTCCCAGGCTTTGCTGGCGCTGCCGTTCGACCACATTTTCTTCACCGGTTCGCCGGCCGTCGGCAAGGTTGTCATGGCCGCCGCCGCCAAGCACTTGACCAGCGTGACGCTGGAACTGGGCGGCAAGTCGCCGACCGTCGTCGATGAAAGCGCGAACCTGGCGCTGGCCGCTGAAACGTTGATGTGGGGGAAGTTCCTCAACAACGGCCAAACCTGCGTCGCGCCCGACTATGTCTACGTGCATGCCAGCGTCAAGGAAGCCTTCATCGCCGCATGCAAGAAGGTGCTCGACGCGCGCTACGGCGCGACGGCCGCCGAGCACCAGCGCAGCCCCGACTTGACGCGGATGGTGAACCGCCGCCACACGGCGCGGGTTGCCGCGCTGCTGACGGACGCGCTGGCGCGCGGCGCCGTGGTGCGCGCCGGCGGTACGCTCGACGAGGCCGAGTGCTTTATCGCGCCGACCTTGCTCGACCAGGTCCCGGCCGGGGCGGCGATTCTGGACGAGGAGATTTTCGGCCCCCTGCTGCCGATTTTCGCCTATACCGATCTAAACGAGGTCATCGCCGCCATCAACGCCGGTCCAAAACCGCTCGCGCTGTATGTCTGGAGCCGCAAGCAGGCGCATATCGACGCCCTGCTCGCCCGCACCAGCTCCGGCGGCGCCTGCGTCAACCATTGCGTCGCCCAGTTTGCCCACGGGAACCTGCCGTTTGGCGGGGTCAACAATTCCGGTATCGGCTCGGCCCACGGCGCCTATGGCTTCCGCGCGTTTTCGCACGAACGCGGCGTCATGCGCTCGTCGCCGCTGATGCTGATTAAGTTGTTTTTCCCGCCGTACAGCAAGAACCGCAACTATCTGGTGCGCAAAACAGTCGATTTGATGCGCCTGCCAATGCTGTAAGGGTGCGGCGGCCGGTGCCTGCCGGCCGCTCACCACGTTCATGCGTTTGATCTATCTCCAGCCGTGTCGAGAAGGGTGAAACATCGTGCCCCGCGCGCCGTCCAATGTTGAGGGGCCGTGGCATCGCCTAACTTTTGCAGGAGCGTTCACATGCAAATTTCGCAAACAAGGCAAGCGGGCTTGCCTGTCCACTTGCGTTCCGGCAGGCGTCCGGTTCGCGGCGATGTACATTTGGAAACCCTGGTGCCGGGCTGGAACGACGAAGAGGTGCCCAGCATAATCGACCGGGCGATCCACGCGACCGTTGCGCGGGCCACCCACGGCATATCGCCGATCAGCGTCGCGGTGGCGTACGCCGACTGGGCAATGCATCTGATGAGTTCCCCCGGTCGATGGCAGGCCTTGATACAGAAAGCGGTGCGCAAGGAGTTCAAGCTGGGCGCCTACGCGGCGCGCTGCGCGGCGACGCAATTCCCGCTCGGGCAGCCCTGCCCGCCTTGTATCGAACCCTTGCCGCAGGATAAGCGCTTTCGCGACCCGGCCTGGCAAAACTGGCCGTACAACGTGGTTTGCCAAGGCTTCCTGCTCAACCAGCAATGGTGGCACAACGCGATGACCGGCATCAGCGGCGTCTCGGCGCACCACGAACACATGGCGTCATTTGTCACGCGGCAATTGCTCGACATGGTGTCTCCGGTGAATTTTATCGCCACCAACCCCGAAGTGCTGGCCGCCGCCGCCAGGGAAGGCGGCAAGAACTTTGTGCGCGGCGCAGCCAATTTCCTGGAAGACTTGCGGCGGGAGGGAAACAAAGAGCCGCCTCCAGGCGCCGAGGCGTTTCGCCCTGGCAAAGAGGTGGCGGTCACGCCGGGGCAGGTGGTGTTCCGCAACCGCTTGATCGAGGTCATCCAGTACAGCCCAAAAACGGCGCAGGTGCGCGCCGAGCCGGTGCTGATCGTCCCGGCGTGGATCATGAAATACTACATCCTCGACCTGTCGCCGCATAACTCGCTGGTCAACTACCTGGTCGAGCGCGGCCACACCGTGTTCATGATCTCCTGGCGCAATCCCGGCGCCGACGACCGCGAGCTGGGCATGGACGACTATTTATGGCTGGGCGTATTCGGCGCGTGCAAGGTGGTGCAGGCGATCGTGCCCGAGCGCAAAATCAACGCGGTCGGCTACTGCCTCGGCGGCACCATGCTGGCGGTGGCGGCGGCCTACCTGACCGAATGCGGCGAAACGCCGTTCAATTCCATGACCCTGCTGGCGGCCCAGACCGACTTCAGCGAGGCGGGCGAGCTGTCGTTGTTCATTGACGAGAGCCAGATCGTCTATCTGGAAAACCTGATGTGGCAGCAGGGTTACCTTGACACGCGGCAAATGGCCGGCGCCTTCCAGTTGCTGCGCTCGAACGACCTGATCTGGTCGCGCATGGTGCACGACTACTTGCTCGGCCAGCGCGCGCCGATGAGCGACCTGATGGCCTGGAACGCCGACACCACGCGCATGCCCTATCGCATGCACAGCGAATATCTGCGCCGGCTGTTCCTCAACAACGACCTGTTCGCCGGCCGCTACAAGGTCGACGGCAAGTCGGTCGCGCTCAGCGACATCCATGTGCCGGTTTTTGCCGTCGCGACGGAAGCGGACCATGTGGCGCCGTGGCATTCGGTCTACAAGCTGAACCTGGTGGCCGACACCGAAGTTACTTTCGTGCTCACCAGTGGCGGCCACAACGCCGGCATCATCAGCGAGCCTGGACATCATAAACGGCGCTTCCGGATTTCGCGTTGGGAGGCCGACGAGCGCTATGTCGACCCCGACCGCTGGTATCTCGAGACGCCGACGGTGGAAGGGTCGTGGTGGCCGGTATGGGCCGAATGGCTACGCCACAATTCCAGCGCGCAACTGGAGCCGCCGCCGCCCATGGGTGCGCCGGCGAAGGGTTACGCGGCGATCGCCCCGGCGCCCGGCGCGTATATTCACCAGCGCTGACGCTCGTCCAGGATGAACGCGGCACGCTCGCGGGCGCTGTAAGCGTGTTCGCCGCGTCATTGCCGTGGCGCGCGGCGCGGTTTTTCTTGCGGTTAGGCTAGAATTAGCCACCTTGACAAGCACCTACCCGCGCCTAATGAACCGCCAGCCCACGATCGATCCGCTCAGCTTTCGCCGCATCCTCACCCGCAACGTCACGATCCCCCTGCTGGTCGGCGTCGCCAGCGCCACCGTCTTCGTCGGGCTGGTCATTTATCTGCTGGCGGCGTTGCGCTGGGTCGAGCACTCGGAGCGGGTGATCGGCAAGGCCAACGAAATGGCCAAGCTGTCGGTCGACCTGCAAACCGGCTTGCGCGGCTTCCTGCTGACGTCCGACGAGTTGAATCTGGCGCCGTACAAGCTCGCCAAGGCGGGCATGGCGGTGGAAATGCTGGCGCTGCAGGAAATGGTCGCCGACAATCCGGCTCAGCTCGACCGCGTCAAGCGCATCCGGGCCCTGCAGCTGCAATGGGGCGAATACGCGTTCGACATGATCGACACGCGCCGCAAAAACCTCGACTTCCTGTCGCGCGTACGCGCCGGTGAGGGGCGCCAGGAGTTTGAACAAATCCGCCGCGAGTTCGACGCCTTCCTGGACACCGAGCAGCGCCTGCGGCAGGAGCGCAACGACACCGCGCAAGAGCGCACGCTGCTGTCGGTCGGCCTGTTTCTCGCCATCAGCCTGTCGCTGAGCGGGCTGCTGGCCTACCTGGGCCGGCGCGAGCTGCTACGCTTGTCCGAGATCTACGGCGCGGCGCTGCAACAAAGCGCCGACGACAATGTGCTGTTACAACAGCAAGCCTGGCTGCGCACCGGACAAAGCGAGCTGGCCAGCCACATCAGCGGCCAACTCGCGCTGCCGCAATTGAGTCGACGGGCCCTGGAGTTCCTTGCCGGCTATCTGGACGTGAGCGTGGCGGCGATATATGTGACGGAGGATGACGGCTTGCTGCGGCGCAGTGCCAGCTACGGTTTCAGCGGCGAGCGCGCCCGCACGCCGCAGGCGTTCCGCTTCGGCGAGGGGCTGGTGGGCGAGGCGGCGGCGACGCGACGGCTGATCCAGATCGACCAGGTGCCGCCAGGATACGTGAGCGTCACTTCCGGCCTGGGCGCCGCCGCGCCGGTGCATCTGCTGCTGGCGCCCATCGAGAACGAGGGTAAGCTGAATGGCGTGATCGAGCTGGGCTTTAGTCGCCCGGTTGGCGCGCGCGACCTTGAGTTCCTGCGTTTGATCGGCGTCAATATCGGCGCCTCGCTGGAGGCGGCGCTGTACCGCCAGCGCCTGCAGGACGCGCTGGAGGAAACCCAGCAATTGAACGAGGAGATGGAGGTGCAGCAGGAGGAGTTGCGCACCACCAACGAGGAATTGGGCGAGCAGTCGCGGGTGCTGGAAGAATCGCAGATCCATCTGGAGCGCCAAAAGGCGGCGCTGGAAGAGTCCAACGGCCAGCTGGCGGTGCAGGCGCTGGCGCTGGACCAGAAAAATAGCGCGATCGGCCAGGCCCACGCCCAGCTTGAGCTGCGCGCCGAGGAGTTGCAGCGCGCCAGCCGCTACAAGTCCGAGTTCCTGGCGAACATGTCGCATGAGTTGCGTACACCGCTGAACAGTTCGCTGATTCTGTCCAAGCTGCTGTCCGACAATAGCGGCGGCAATTTGACGGTGCAGCAAGTCAACTTCGCCGAGACGATCTACGCGGCCGGCAACGACCTGCTGATGCTGATTAACGATATTCTCGACATTTCCAAGGTCGAGGCCGGCAAGCTGGACCTGCTGCCCGAAGAACTCCGCTTCGCCGACCTGCTGGACGGCTTGCGCAAGACGTTTACACCCTTGGCCGAGCTGAAGCAACTCGCGTTCACCGTCCAGCTCGGCGCGCGCCTGCCGCCGAAGTTTGTCAGCGACCGCCATCGCCTGGAGCAAGTGTTGCGCAACCTGCTGTCGAACGCCGTGAAATTCACCGACGCCGGCAAGGTCGCGTTCTCGGTCGACCTCGACGGTGACGACAAGGTGGTCTTCGTGGTACAGGATTCCGGCATCGGCATTGCCGGCGACCAGCAAGACAAGGTGTTCGACGCCTTCCACCAAGCCGACGGCACTACCAGCCGGCGCTACGGCGGCACCGGGCTGGGCCTGTCGATTTCGCGCGACCTTGCCGCCTTGCTCGGCGGCGCCGTCACGCTCGGCAGCACGCCCGGCCAGGGTAGTACCTTCACCCTGACGCTGCCGCTGGCCTGGCGCGACGAGCTGGTCGATGCGTCGGCGCCCTCCCCGGCCGCCGCATTTTCTCCGGCGGCCGCGACGCCGCCGGCCACGGCGGCCGAGCCGGAGCGCGTCGGCATCCCGGCCTTCGCCGACGACCGCGAACGGCAGCAGTCCGGCCGTCGCGCGGTGCTGGTGATCGAGGATGAACCGGCCTTCGCCGGCATCTTGTTCGAGCTGGCGCATGAAATGCAGTACCACTGCCTGGTCGCCCACGGCGCCGACGAAGGCCTGCGCCTGGCGGCGCAGTTCCTGCCGGACGCCATCCTGCTCGACATGGGCCTGCCGGATAGCCCCGGTTTGCTGGTGTTGCAAAAGCTCAAGGGAAACCCGCGCACCCGCCACATTCCGGTGCACGTCGTCTCCGCTTACGACCACGTCCAGGCCGCCATGCAACTGGGCGCGATCGGCTACGCCAGCAAGCCGAGCACGCGCGAAGAACTCAAGCAGGTTTTCCTCAAGCTCGAATCGAAGTTCACGCAAAAGCTCAAGCGCATCCTGCTGGTCGAGGACGACGAGCGCCAGCGCGACAGCGTGATCCACCTGATCGCCGACCAGGACATTGAAATCACCGCCGTGGCCCTGGGCGAAGAGGCGCTGGCGCTACTGCGCACGCAGACCTTCGACTGCATGATCATCGACTTGAAGTTGCCGGGCATACAGGGCAAGGAATTGCTCGAACGGATGGCGCGCGAAGAACTGTGCGCCTTTCCGCCGGTGATCGTCTACACCGGGCGCAACCTGAGCCGCGACGAGGAAAGCGACCTGATGAAGTACTCGCGCTCGATCATCATCAAGGGCGCGCGCTCGCCGGAGCGCCTGCTCGACGAGGTAACGCTGTTCCTGCACAAGGTCGAATCGGAATTGTCGAGCGAGCGCCAGGGCATGCTCAAGCAAGTGCGCAGCCGCGAACGGGTGTTCCACGGCCGCAAGATCCTGCTGGTCGACGACGACGTGCGCAACATCTTCGCGCTGACCAACGCGCTCGAGCAAAAAGGCGTGGTGGTGGAAATCGGCCGCAACGGCATGGAGGCGATCAGCAAGCTCGGCAGCGTGAGCGACATCGACCTGGTGCTGATGGACGTGATGATGCCGGGCATGGACGGGCTGGAGGCGACGCGCCGCATCCGCGCCGACGCCCGCTTCCGGAAGTTGCCGATCATCGCCATCACCGCCAAGGCGATGAAGAACGACCAGGAGGAATGCCTGCAGGCGGGCGCCTCGGACTACCTGGCCAAGCCGATCGACCTGGACCGGCTGTATTCGCTGCTGCGCGTGTGGATGCCGAAAATGGAACGCATTTAGGGCCGCGGCCACCGTCCCGACCCCGGGGTTGTCGCTTGATGCCGGGTTATTGCGCGGCGCCGGCCGCCGGGCTGGCCTTGTGTTTCGCCAGCAGATGGTGGACTTTGCGCGCCAGGTCTTCGCGCCGGTAGGGTTTGCTCAGTAGTTCGATGCCCGGTTCCAGCCGGCCGCCGTGCATGATGGCGTTTTGCGTGTAGCCGGATGTAAACAGCACCGCCAACTTGGGCAGCAGCAGCTTGGCCTGGCGCGCCATTTCCGGGCTGCGCAGTTCGCCCGGCATGACCACGTCGGTAAACAGCAGGTCGACCACGACGCCGCTTTTGATGACGGTCAGCGCGCTTTGCGCCGTGTTTGCCTTCAGCACCGAGTAGCCGAGTCCGCGCAGCATGTCGACCACCGCCGTTTGCACGTGCACGTCGTCTTCCACCACCAGGATCGTCTCGTTGCCACCCAGCACAGGGCCACTCAAGGCGACGCGCAAGTCGGCCAGCGGCTCCAGCGTGCGCGGCAGGAAGATTTCAAACGTCGAGCCATGGCCGGACTGGCTCGATACTTTGATGTGGCCGCCGCTTTGCTTGATGAAGCCGTAGGCCATGCTCAGGCCCAGCCCGGTGCCCTCGCCCTCCTTCTTGGTGCTAAAGAAGGGTTCGAACACCTTGTCGAGGATGTCTTGCTCCATGCCGTGGCCGGTGTCCGTCACCGCCAGGCGCACGTATTGCCCGGCCGGCAACTCGGGCTGCCGCGGGTCGCCAACCAAAGTGACGTTGTCGAGCGCCAGCGTCAGCTTGCCGCGGCGCTGCATCGCGTCGCGGGCGTTGATGGCCATGTTCAGCAACACGTTTTCCAGTTGGTTCGGGTCGATCAGCGCGTGCCACAGGCCGGCGCCGCAGGTGATGTCCGTTTCGATCATTTCGCCGATGGCGCGGCGGAATAGTTCGGCCGTGCCGCGCACCAGCCGGCCCAGGTCGGTCACCAGCGGCTTGAGCGGCTGGCGCCGGGCGAACGCCAGCAATTGCGACGACAGCTTGGCGCCGCGCTCGACCGCGGCGATCGCGGTTTCGACCCGGCGCAGCGCCACCGGATTGTCGTCGACGGCCATGGCCAACAGTTGCAGATTGCCGGAAATGATCTGCAACACGTTGTTGAAGTCGTGGGCGACGCCGCCGGTGAGCTTGCCGATCGATTCGAGTTTCTGCGACTGCAGCAGGGCCTGCTCGCTGCGGGCCAGCGCCGTGCGCGCCTCCTTCTCGTCGGTGATGTCGCGTCCGATGGCGTGGATCAGTTCCTGCGCGCCCGCCGCCGTCCAGGAAATCCAGCGGTAGGAGCCGTCGCAATGGCGGTAGCGGTTTTCAAAGCGCAGCGTCGGCACGCCCTGCTCCAGCTTGCCGAACTCGCGCAGCGTGTCGGCGCGGTCGTCGGCGTGCACCAGTTCCAGGAAGTCCATGCCCAGCGACTCGCCCTCGATGCGCGCGAGGATCGCCGACCAGGCCGGATTGACGGCGATGATCATGCCGCTGAAGTCCGCCACCAGCATGATGTCGGTCGACAATTGCCACATGCGGTCGCGGTCTGCGGTGCGGTTGGCAACCTCGATTTCCAGCGAAAAATTCAGATAGGCCAACTTGTCGGCGGCGTTGCGCTGCTCCTGCACGTCGGTGTTGGTGCCGACCCAGCGCACCACCGCGCCGTCCTGGTCGCGCACCGGCACGGCGCGCACCAGGAACCAGCGGTAAGCGCCGTCGGCGCCGCGGCGCAGGCGGAATTGGCCCTCGTACGGCGTGCCGGCGGCCACCGCGCCGCGCCAGGCCTCGACGGCGCCGGCCAGGTCGTCCTCGTGCACCACCTTGCTCCAGTCGTCGATGTCGCTGAGGCCGAACTGGGCGCCGGTGTATTCATAGCCTCGCTCGTTGGCCCAGTACAACGCGCCGTCGTGGCGCGCCAGCCAAGCCTGGTTCGGCATCGCCTCGACCAGCGAACGGAATTCCGCCTCGCTCTTCAGCAGCGCCGCGCGGGCCTGCCAGTGCTGGTTGATGTCCTCGGTCGAGCCGTACCATTTCAGTTGCGCGCCGTGTTCGTTGCGCCGGCACAGCGCGCGCGAGCGCATCCAGCGGTACTGGCCGTCGAGCATGCGCACGCGGTGTTCGATGTCGTAGGGGACGCCGCTGGCCACCGAGGCTTGCCAGGCGGCCAGCGTCGGCGCCAAGTCGTCCGGGTGCATCGCGTCGCCCCAACTGCCCCCCAGGCCGCTGCCGCCAGTCCAGTCGCGCCAGCGCCGCGCCACGTAGTCGAGCTGGCCGTCGGCCTGCGCGGTCCATAGCACCTGCGCGTTCAATTCGAGCGCGTGGCGGAAGTGCTCCTCGCTCTCGGCGACGGCGTCGGCCGCCTGGCGCCGTTCAATGGTGTGGGCGCAGGCGCGCGCCGCCACCGTCATGAGCTCGGTTTCAAGCTGGGTCGGGTGCTTGTTCGCCTTGAACAACTGGCCGAGCACGCCGAGAATGTGGCCGTTGGCGCCGAACACGGGGGCCGCCCAGCAAGCCCGAAAGCCGTGCAGCAGCGCGTCCTTGCGGCCGTCGGTCCAGGTCAGCTCTTGCGCGATATCGCTGGCAAACACCGGCGCGCCGGCAAACGCGGCGGTGCCGAACGGACTGGTGTGCAGGCCGATCGCGCTGTGCAGCAAGGCGACGCGGTAGTCCTCCGGCAAGCCCGGCGCGACCACCGAGGTGAAGCGGTCGGCGTCGTCCAGCAGCAGAATGCAGGCAAGCATGGCGTCGTCGGACTGGGTTTCAAGCGCCCGGATAATCTGCTCCAAAGCGCGGGCCAGCGTGGCGCCGCCGGCAACGCTGGCGTTGGCCGCGTGCTCCGCGTCGAGCAAGGAAATGATTTTGTTTGCGTGCACAATATCTTTGGGGCAAGTGTTTAATGGCGGGATAGTACATGTTTCTACAAAAACATGATTTCCGGCAGAATTATAGAACGATATTTGTTTCCTGTGTGCAATTGCTTAAAAAGCCCCGAAAAAGCAAGTCCCGTCTCGGCGCGGTCTCGCCCTACAGTATACGGCGCCACGGATATTGCCGGCGCCACTCAAGCAAGGGCCAGACCACGGCACGCCAGCCGGCCACGATTCTATCGTGGCGATAGTTAAGGGTGGCTTAAGCGGTGCGCTTATCCGCATAGCAATATGGAAAAGCGGAGTAGAATTGCCGTTCTTATCAACTGGACATACCGGAGAACATAATGAGTTTCGACAATTTTCTGACTCGCCTGAAAACCAAAGCCGGCGAACTGAAAACGGATGTACTGAAATTCAAGAACAAGGACTTCATGAATGCGGCCATGGCCGGCTCGGCCCTGATTGCCATGGCGGACGGCAACATTACCTCGGACGAGAAGCAAAAGATGGTGAAGTTCATCGAAACCCACGACGCGCTGTCGGTCTTCACGACCAACGACGTGATCAAGGCGTTCCAAGAGTATGTCGGCCAGCTTGAGTTCGACAAGGATATCGGCGAATCGAAGGCCTACCAGGCGCTGGGCAAAATGAAATCGAATGCCGAGGCGTCGCGCTTGCTGGTGCGCATGGTGATTGCCATCGCTTCCGCGGACGGTAATTTTGACGCCAGCGAGAAATTTGTGGCGGTCAAAATTTGCAAGGAACTGGGGATTCCACCGGCGGAATTCGAGTTGCAATAAA
Organism: Janthinobacterium sp. CG_23.3; assembly: GCF_046115965.1. Taxonomy (NCBI): domain Bacteria; kingdom Pseudomonadati; phylum Pseudomonadota; class Betaproteobacteria; order Burkholderiales; family Oxalobacteraceae; genus Janthinobacterium; species Janthinobacterium sp. CG_23.3. The sequence continues at coordinate 115,424 of NZ_JBJXIB010000001.1, forward strand.
CTGCGGGGCGCGCGCGGCAAAGGTGGGGGGCGCGGCGCCGGAGGTGGATGACACTTGCGCAACTACCGATGTTGCGGGTAAAGTCCTCCGGGAAAACTTCAACATTTACGGATCCGCCACCATGACCGCAAGCCTGAGCAAGACCGTCGCCGCCACACTGTGCATGAGCACGTTGACGGCGGTGGCGGCGCCAATGACATTGGATGACTATCTGGCGCTGAGCGGGCCGCAACCGACCGCCCGCATCGCCTACGGCAGCGCGCCCTCGCAATTCGTCGAGCTGTTCCGGCCCGTCGGCGCCGGCCCCTTCCCCGTCGTGCTGCTGGTACACGGCGGCTGCTGGACCGTGAAATTCGGCGGTATCGAGCAAATGCACAACGTCGCCGGCGCGCTCGCCGCGCAGGGGATTGCCGTCTGGAGCGTCGAATACCGCCGCGTCGACGAGGACGGCGGCGGGTATCCCGGCACCTACCTGGACATGAACATGGCCATCGACAAGCTGGAAGCCGACGCCGCCGCCTACCAGCTCGACACCGCCCGGGTGGTGGCGGTGGGCCACTCGGCCGGCGGCCAGTTGGTGCAATGGATCGCCGGGCGCGGCAAGTTGCCGCCGGCCAGCCCGATGTTTCGGGCCAACTACCTGCCGATCCGCCAGATTATCAGCCTGGGCGGCCTGGCCGACCTGCGCAACGAGCGCGACTTAATCAAGAGCAATTGCGATCGCGATATGGTGCAACTGACCGGCGTCGCCAGCGCCATGCGACCGGACGTGTTTGCCGACACCAACGCCGCCGAGCTGATGCCCAACGGCAGCACCACCCTGCTGATTACGGGGGAACTCGACACCGTGTCGCCGCCGCGCATCGCCCACGACTACGCGCAGCGCGCGCGCAAGGCCGGCGATAAGGTGGCGACGCTGATCTTGCCGGGCGCCAGCCATTACGACGAGGTGGCGGCCAGTTCGCCGTCGTGGAATTTGATTTTGCCGGAAATTCGCAAGGCGCTGGGGTTGGCGCTTTGACGTTCCTCGGGTTAGCCCGCGAGGGCGTGACCGGCAATGTTGGCTTGGAGCGGGGCGGATTATAACCAAGGGCGAGGGCCGGGGTCGGACCCGAAGGTCCGACCCCGCTTCGCGTCAGCGGTGCGCGGCGCGCGCCGGCGCCGCCACCTGGTCGAGTACGTGCTTGGGCACGGCGGCGTAGTGCTTGAACTCCATCGTGTAGGTGGCGCGGCCCTGGGTCAGCGAGCGCAAGGTGGTCGAATAGCCGAACATTTCGGCCAGCGGCACCAGCGCGCGCACGATCCGCCCGGCGCCGCCCGGGATGTCGTCGACGCCCTGCACCATGCCGCGGCGCGTCGTCAGGTCGCCCATCACGTTGCCCATGAACTCCTCCGGCGTTTCCACCTCGACCTGCATCACCGGCTCCAGCAGCACCGGCGCGGCGCGGCGCATGCCATCCTTGAAGGCGATCGAGCCGGCCATGCGGAAGGCGTTTTCGTTCGAGTCGACGTCGTGGTAGGAGCCGAACGTCAGCGTCACCTTGACGTCGACCACCGGGTAGCCGGCCAGCACGCCCGATTTCAGCGTTTCCTGGACGCCCTTGTCGACCGCCGGGATGAACTCCCGCGGCACCACCCCGCCCTTGACCGCGTCGACGAACTGGTAGCCGGTGCCCGCTTCCAGCGGTTCGAGCTTGAGGACGACGTGGCCGTATTGCCCGCGTCCGCCCGACTGTTTGATGAACTTGCCCTCGACCTCGTCGACCGCGCGCGTCAGCGTTTCGCGGTAGGCCACCTGCGGCTTGCCGACGTTGGCCTCGACGCCGAACTCGCGGCGCATCCGGTCGACCAGTATTTCCAGGTGCAATTCGCCCATGCCCGACATGATGGTCTGCCCCGACTCCTCGTCGGTGTGGCCGCGGAACGACGGGTCTTCCTGGGCCAGCCGGTTCAGCGCCATGCCCATCTTCTCCTGGTCCGGCTTGGTCTTCGGCTCGACCGCCTGCGAAATCACCGGTTCCGGAAAAATCATCCTCTCCAATACGATAACGTGGTCGGGCGCGCACAGCGTGTCGCCGGTGGTGACCGCCTTCAGCCCGACGGCCGCGGCGATGTCGCCGGCGTAGACGTCCTTGATCTCCTTGCGCTCGTTGGCGTGCATCTGCAGGATGCGCCCGAGCCGCTCTTTTTGCTGCTTGGTCGGGTTGTACACCATGTCGCCCGAATGCACCGAGCCGGAATAGACGCGGAAAAACGTCAACTGGCCGACAAACGGGTCGCTCATGATCTTGAACGCCAGCGCCGCGAAATGCTCGTCGTCGGCCGGATGGCGCTCGACTTCCTGGTCGTGCTCGTCGTGGCCGACAATCGGCGGCACCTCCAGCGGCGACGGCAGGTACTCAACGACGGCGTCGAGCATCGCCTGCACGCCCTTGTTCTTGAATGCGCTGCCGCACAACATCGGTACGATTTCATTGCGGATCGTGCGCAGGCGCAGGCCGAGCTTGATCTCGGCCTCGCTCAGCGCCTCGCCGTTCAGGTACTTCTCGGTCAGCTCGGGCGTGCCCTCGGCCGCCTGCTCGACCATGTTGTCGCGCCACTGCCGGGCCAGCGGCAGCAGCGCCGGCGGAATTTCCGCGTAGCTAAACTGCACGCCCTGGCTGGCCTCGTCCCAGACGATCGCGCGCATCCGCACCAGGTCGACGACACCCTGGAAATGCTCCTCGACGCCCAGCGGGATCTGGATCGGCACGGCGGTGCCCTTCAAACGCTCGCCGATCTGCTGGCGCACGCGGAAGAAATCGGCGCCGACCCGGTCCATCTTGTTGATAAAGGCCAGCCGCGGCACGCCGTACTTGTTGGCCTGGCGCCATACCGTCTCCGACTGCGGCTGCACGCCGCCGACCGCGTCGTAGACCATCACGGCGCCGTCGAGCACCCGCATCGAGCGCTCCACCTCGATGGTGAAGTCGACGTGGCCGGGCGTGTCGATGATGTTGATGCGGTGCTCGCCCAGGTCGCCGGCCATGCCCTTCCAGAACGCCGTCGTCGCCGCCGACGTGATGGTGATGCCGCGCTCCTGCTCCTGCTCCATCCAGTCCATCGTTGCCGCGCCGTTGTGCACCTCGCCGATTTTGTGGCTGACCCCGGTGTAAAACAGAATGCGCTCGGTGGTGGTGGTTTTGCCGGCGTCGATGTGGGCGCTGATGCCAATGTTGCGGTATCGCTCAATAGGTGTCTTGCGTGTCATCACAATCTCCTTGGAGGCCACGGCACGGATCGGTGTGGTGGTTCTAAAAGTGTAACAGACAACGTTTTACCGGGTTTGGACTGGCGCAGCTTTCCAATTGTTCCGTTGGCGCGACGGCGCACCGCAGAGTTGCGCATTGTTAATTGATATTCCTATATACTTTGGCCGGCATCAAAGCCAATCCGACAAATGACAAACAATGCCCGCCGCCGTGTCTGCGCGGGCGTCGCAGTTCCCCATCCACGCATTGAAAAAGTCTCTATGAAACCGCAGGTAAAAACGCAGATGAAAAGCATCTTGCTGTCGTCGTTGTTGATCTCCCCCGTCCTGGCGCAAGCCGCCGAACTCGAACAGCAAATGCTGCGCTGCGCCGTCATCGGCGACGCCAGCGCCCGTCTGGGCTGCTTCGACGTGCTGGCCAAGACCGCCGCCGCGATCACCGTCGCCACCGGCGTCTCGGTGGCCGAATCGACCGCCGAAGTGGCGCTGGTCGTGCCGGCGGTGGCCACGGCCAAGGCGGCGCCGCCTGAATCGGCGATTTCCCGCACCACCCAGCGCTGGGAACTGGACGACGCATCCAAGCGCGGCGTGTTCGCCTTCCGCCCGCACCGCGACAACTACCTGCTGCTGGCCAACTACAGCAACGCCTCGAACGACGAGCCGTTCAAGGAATTCACGCCCGGCGGCATCAAGTCGCAGCACGTCGAGCTGACCTACCAGCTGAGCTTTAAGATGAAGCTGGCGGAAAAACTGCTCAACACGCCGATCGACATCTGGCTCGGCTACACCCAGCAAAGCTTCTGGCAGGCGTACAACCGCGCCGCCTCCAGCCCGTTCCGCGAAACCAACTACCAGCCTGAGGTCATGGCGGTGCTGCCGATCAACAAGAGCATCGGCGGCGTCGACTTCAAGTACGTCAACCTCGGCATGGTGCACCAGTCGAACGGCCAAACGTCGACGCTGTCGCGCAGCTGGAACCGGATCTACGCCGAGCTAGGCGTGGAGCGCGGCAACTTCGCGCTGGCGACGCGGCTCTGGCGCCGCCTCGACAACAGTAAATCGGACAACGACAACATCGACATCACCGACTTCATGGGCCACGGCGACGTGCGCGCCACCTACCGCAACCTGGGCCATGAATACTCGTTGACGGCGCGCCGCAACTTCCATACCGGCCACGGTTCGATACAGGCCGGCTGGGCCTTCCCGGTGTCGGCCAACCTAAAGGGTTACGCGCAAGTATTCTCCGGCTACGGCCAGAGTCTGATCGACTATAACTACTCGCAGAAGTCGCTGGGCGGCGGGTTCATGCTCGATTTCTAAGGATTTTCGTGGGTCGGGTTAGCCGGAACGGCGTAACCCGACTGGCGTCGGCGGCGGCTCGGCGTCGGATTACGCGTTACGACGATGGCGCGCAGCCCGGACACGGCGTCGACGCCAACGCCGATCAGCAGGAACGGCAGCAGGACTAGCCAGAAGATGGGATAGAGAATGAGGGCCACAGTAAGACAAATGTGCGGGGCAAGCCTTGCTTGCCCCGCTACTGCACGCACTTTATAAAAGCGGGCCGATACGGACAAGCGCCGTGCGACGAACTGCAATATGGCGCGACCAGCGGGCGAAAACCGGGGTTGAACGGTAATGCGGGAAATAAATGCGTATGCCGTCCGGCGCCCGTTATTGTCCCAGGCAAATGATTTTAGTCAGGTATTCATGGGCGTTCGCCTTCTTCTTGCCGGCCCATTCAATGACCTGGTTGGCGTCGGCGATCGTCATCACGGTGGCCTTGTCTTTCGACTTGATGAAGGAAACGCCTTCAAAGGCGCCCTCTTTGCTGCGCATTACCTTGGCAAACACGGGCGGCTTCGATTCCGCGTCGCCGATTTTGTTTTGCTGCACGAGGTAGCGTTGGTCGTTCTGTTCCATATAGCTTTGTAGTCTGAGGTGGTAAAAGACGAAATATACCCCGCCGCAGTCCGTCTGCGTGGGGTTTTTTCATTTTTTACCGGCCTTAAGCGTAGACCGCGGGCCGTTGCGCCGGCTGGTGCGCGGCCTGGTAGACGACGGCCACTTGGATCGCCGCCTCCAGCGAGGGGATCGAACCGCCCGCGCGGTACTGGAAGCTCACCTGCAACACGTCGCCGGCGCAGACCGGGAGCGGCGCGGCCAGCGGCAGGCTCATGTAATGGTTGAGCCAGTCTATTGTCGTCGAGCGCTCCTCCATCACGGCCAGGATGTTCTTGGTGACGAAGCGCAGCGAGTTCAAGGTGCCGCTGCGCTCGATGACGAACTTGCCGTTGAAACTGAAGGTCGAATCGGTCGGCTGGGTGAAGTCGACGATGCCGTACACCGACGGCGGCGCCAGTTCCAGCACGCCGGGGTGCACGGCCGTGGTTTCCTGGAACTGCACGATGGGCGCGTAAAAGCCCTCGAAATCGTATTCCTGCTGCATCGGTTGCACCGCCATGATGACCGCCTCGGGCAGGAACACCGGCAGCGGGCCGCCGAAACGCTGCAGATAGCGGCGTTTGAACGACTCGATCACCTCGACCTGCTTTTCGCGCAGCATGCCGACATGGATCATCTCGCAGATCACGACGTCAACCGGCTCCGGCGGCAAGTACTCGAAGGCGTCGGCGTGCACCACCTCGACCTTCTCGCCGTTCGGGTTGAGGGCGAGCATTTTGCGCGCTTGCTGGACCATGTCCGGGTTGAACTCCACGCACCACACCTTGTCGGCCTTGGCTGCCGCGAACCACGACAGCACGCCGGTGCCGCCGCCCAGTTCCAGCACCTTCATGCCCGGCTTGACGGCGTAATCGATTGCCGACTTGAAGCCGTGCATGCGGTTTTGGTCCATCAACATATTGTGGTGGTAATGGACGGGAATGAATTGTCCCAAGTAGCAGCTTTCGATTTCTCGTTCATTCAACATAGTGATCCTTTGGGATGGTCGGTCCACGGCCGCCGCTGCGGGCCGATCGGTCTTGTCGTTCCAGAACGCGATGAAATCACACGGGCTGCGCGACGGCTTGCGGCAATACAGCCTGCGTCGGTTTGAATGATGACTGCCCATGCTTCTTTCCTTCCGTTAATGTGACGAAACCATTATCGCCAATAGTGATGGGAAGCAAAGCTGTGAGCTGGGCGGCAATTCCGCGCCAGTTCGCGTAATCGGCGCGGGGCAAGGCACTGGGCGGACTATTTTCCGGCCTTGGCCTTCAGGTGGGCGTTGATGATATCGGCGACGTAAACCTTGTCGGTGGCCATGGCAAACTGCACGGCGGTCCAGCCGTGCGCGCTCTTCAGCGTGGCGTCGGCGCCCTCGTCAAGCAATAGTTTGACGGTGTAGTCCTTGCCGTCGCGCGCGGCCACCATCAGCGGCGTGATCTTGGCCGGCGATTCGGCGTCGATATAGGCGTGGCGTTCAAGCAGAACGCGGACGATGGCGTCGTCGCCGATCGAGGCGGCGTAGTGCAAGGCGGTCCAACCGGTCTGGTTGACGTTCGCGCCCTTGGCCAGCAAGGCCATCACGGCCGGCATGTTGCGCTTATAGGCGGCCATCATCAAGGCCGTGTCGCCGTTGCCGGAGCGCGCCTCCAGATTGATGCGCGGCTGCGCCAGCAACAAATTGAACACCTTGTTGGAACCTTCGCGCAACGCCAGCACCATGCCCGGGTCGCCGCGCTGCGGCTCGGTCAGGTTCGGGTCGACGCCGGCCGCCAGCAACTTGCCCATGGTGCGGGCGTCGTCGATCTGCGCCGAACGCGAGAAATCGTAGGCATCGTCGGCCGCGGCCGGCGCGCAGACGCCGGCGCCGAGCGCGGCGGCCAGCGCGAACGCGCCGGCGCGGCGCCGCAGGGAGAAGAGATTTAACATGAGGAAGTCACCGTACCACGTTGAATAGATTGAAGAAATTATCCGTTGTCTGGCGTGCCACGTCGGCCAGCGGAATGCCCTTTAGCGCGGACAGGTATTCGGCGACATGGGCCACGTAGCCTGGCTCGTTGATGCGGCCACGGAACGGCACCGGCGCCAAGTAGGGCGAGTCGGTTTCGATCAAGATGCGCTCCAGCGGCACTTCGCGCGCCACCGCCTGCAAATCCTTGGCGCTCTTGAACGTCACGATGCCCGAAAAAGAGATGTAGAAACCCATGTCGATGGCGGCCCTGGCCACGTCCAGCGATTCGGTGAAGCAATGCATGACGCCGGCGACGCCGCCCGCCTCGGTGCCGGCGCCCTCCTCGCGCATGATGCGGATGGTGTCCTCGCTGGCGGCCCGGGTGTGGATAATCAAAGGCTTACGGGTGATTCTTGATGCTTTGATGTGAGTGCGGAAACGCTCGCGCTGCCACTCCAGGTCGCCGGTCAGGCGGAAATAGTCCAGGCCGGTCTCGCCGATAGCGATAATTTTCGGGTGGTCCGACAGGCGCACCAGCTCGTCGACCGACGGCTCCGGCGTTTCCTCGTAGTCGGGATGGACGCCGACCGAGGCGAAAATATGCGGATACTGTTCGGCCAGCGCTAGCACCTGTGGAAAGTCCGGCAGGTCGACCGACACGCACAAAGCGTGGGTGACCTTGTTCTCGGCCATCTTGGCGAGGATCTCGGGCATGCGAGCGGCCAGCTCGGGGAAATTGATATGGCAATGAGAATCGATATACATGGCGCGATTGTACGCGAGCGGCGCGGCGCTCGCCAGCGCGGGGACCGGACCGCGCCGGCGCCGGTCCAGGGCGCCGCCGGACAGGGCGGCCGCTACAGCGTGTGGGTGGCGCGCGACGAACGCAGCGCGGCGCCGAGGATTTCCTCGATGCGCAGGCGGGCGCGCTGGCCGCTGTCATCGTCGGGAAAGTGCACGCCTATGCCTTGCGCCTTGTTGTTGTTGGCGCCGGGCGGCGTCAACCAGGCGACCTTGCCGGCAATCGGGTATTTGTTGGCGTCGTCCATCAGCGCCAGGATCAGGTAGATCTCGTCGCCGATCTTGTACGGTTTCTGCGTCGGCACGAACATGCCGCCGTACTTGAGGAACGGCATGTAAGCCGCGTACAGGGCGGCCTTTTCCTTGATCGCCAGCGACAGCACCGTCGGCCGGCCTATCGGCACGGCGGTCACGTCAGTTGGGCTGCCTGTCATTCATTTCCTTTCAAGCACAGCAGGCCGTGTAGTCGAGCAGCATGTCCTCGATAAAGAGCTTGGGTGAAAGCGGATGCTCGGCCACCGCGCGCCGTTCATTGGCGCTTTTGATCGCGCCCATCAAACGGCTGACGTGGATTTTCCCGGCCAGCGCCTCCAACTCCCTCTGGTAGCGGGGATAGTAACGGATGTTTCCCGCCAGTTTGTACGAAAAAACGTCGTAAAGCCAGCGTTGCAAACAAGAAACCAAAAGATTGAGCGGCGCCTTCTGCAATTTCTCGGCCGTTTTCAGCGCGCCTTCGACGCTCGGATGGGCCAGCAGTTGCAGCAAGGCCTCGGTTTCCTCGCGGCCGCCGCCGGTGTCGGCCCTGGCTAGTGCCGCCAGCGGCGCCCCGCCCTGCTCGCGCAACCAACTGTCGGCGTCGCCCAAACCCTGCACCTTGAGCCAAGCCAGGGCCTGCGCGTGGCTGGGCATCGGCAGCGCGAACTTGCGGCAGCGCGACAAAATTGTCGGCAGCAAGCGGTCCAGGCTGTTCGACGCCAACAGGAATACGGTCCCCGGCGGCGGCTCTTCCAAGGTTTTCAGCAAGGCGTTCGAGGCCGGCGTGTTGAGCGCCTCGGCCGGATACAGCACCACCACCCGCAAGCCCTGGCGGTGGGTCGAGATGTTCATGAAGTCGGCCAGCGCGCGGATCTGCTCGATCTTGATGTCCTTCGACGGCGTCTTGGTCGACTTGCTTTTCTTGCCGCCGTCGGCCTCCGGGTCGTCGCCGTCGATCTCGTCCTCCAACGCCTCCGGCCGCACGCGGCGGTAGTCCGGATGGTTGTGCTGCAGGAACCAGCCGCAGGAGGCGCATTTGCCGCAGGCGTGGTGGTCGGCGCGCACGTCCTCGCACAGCAAGGACTGGGCGAAACGTTCGATAAAGTCGGACTTGCCGATGCCGGCCGCGCCGTGGAACAGGATCGCGTGCGGCATGCGCGCGCGCAGCTGTTGCAACTGTTGCCAGGCGGCCTCTTGCCAAGGATAAAGTGGACTACTCATATCTATTTTTCTTTTTAAAACAACGGCCTGCAAGGCGTTCTTAATGTGTTACCGGCGCCGTGTTGCGCACGCGCGGTCAATGCCCGGGCGCCGATACAGCGAGCACGGCATGCAATATCGCCGCCAACTGACCTTCGATGGCGGCAATCGACTGGGTCGAGTCGATCACGCGGAAGCGTTGCGGAAACTGCGCGGCGCGCCGCAGGTATTCCTCGCGGGTGGCGCTGAAGAAGTCGGCCTGTTCCTGCTCGAACTTGTCGGGCGAACGGGTGGCGTCGAGCCGGGCCCGCGCCACTTCCAGCGGCACGTCGAACAGCAAGGTCAGATCGGGTTGCAAGGCGGGGTGCACCCATTGCTCCAGCGCCTCCATCTTGCCGCGGTCGAGGCCGCGCCCGCCGCCCTGGTAGGCGAAGCTGGCGTCGGTGAACCGGTCCGAGATCACCCACTCGCCGCGCTGCAGCGCCGGCGCGATCACCTGGGCGATGTGCTCGCGCCGGCTGGCGAACATCAACAGCGCTTCGGTTTCCAAATGCATTTTCTCGTGCAGCAGCAAGTCGCGCAGCTTTTCGCCCAGCGCCGTGCCGCCCGGCTCACGCGTCGTCACCAGCGTGACGCCGCGCAGGCGCAGGAATGCGGCCACGAAACCGATGTGTGTCGATTTGCCTGCGCCGTCGATGCCTTCGAAGCTGATGAAACGCGCAGGGGTAATACTCTGTTGTGTCATGAAACGCAAACGCCTATCGTTGATATTGATTCACTGCCCGGTTGTGGTCGGGCAGGTTGCCGGAAAATTGGCTGGTGCCGTCGCCGCGGGCGACGAAATACAGCGCGTCGGTCTTGGCCGGCGCCAGCGCCGCGGTCAGCGACTGCGCGCCCGGCAAGGCGATCGGCGTCGGCGGCAAACCGGCGCGGGTGTAGGTATTGTACGGGTTGTCGCCTTCCAGGTCGCGCTTGCGGATTTTGCCCTCGTAGCGCTCGCCCATGCCGTAAATGACGGTCGGGTCGGTTTGCAGCAGCATGCCCAGCTTCAAGCGGTTGACGAACACGCCGGCGATCATGGTACGCTCGGACTTTTGCCCGGTTTCCTTCTCGACGATGGAGGCCATCGTCAGCGCCTCGTAGGCGCTCTTGTACGGCAGGGCCGGGTCGCGCTTCTCCCACGCCTCGCGCAGGCGCTCCATCAGCATCGCGTGCGCCTGCTTGAACACCTGCATGTCGCTGGCGCCCTTGGCGAACAGATAGGTATCGGGAAAGAACAAGCCCTCCGGCAATTTGTACTCGGGCGTAATCCTGGCCATCAGCGCCTGGTCGCTCAGTTGCGCGGTGTCGTGCTTCAAGCCCTCGTGGGCCGCCATCGCCAGGCGCATCTGCTTGAAGGTCCAGCCCTCGATGATGGTCAGCGATTCCTGGGCGAATTCGCCGCGCGCCAACTGGTTAATCAGGCGCATCGGCGTGGTGCCCGGCTTCAACTCGTAGGAACCGGCCTTCAGCTTGCCGCTCTTGGCGCTGACGCGCGCCAGCAGGTTGAACAGCAGCGGCTCGATCGGCACCCCGGCCTCGGCGATTTGCTGGCCCGCCGCGTGGGCGCCGCTGCCGGGGGTGATCGTAAACGCAATCGCTGGCTCCTGTTCGGTAATCGGCTGCTGCGCCCAGTAGGCAAAACCGACACCGGCGGCCGCTGCGGCCACCATCGCGCTAAGGAAAACTGTTTTAATGAAAGCCATCTGTTAGATTCAAGTGGTGAATGATGCCGGCGGGCGATTTTGGTGATACTCGGCGCGTTTTTCGCGACATCACTATAATGAGCCCGTAATGATAATGCTTTAATCGTCAAACTATTGGAAATTATGAATAACTGGAATCAATTTTTAGTGCTGCAGGGCGCGCACGGCAGCGACGGGCTGTTTGACGACTTCGGCGCGGCGCTGGGCGCCGCCGATCTGGCCGACGGTTTCGTCGCCCCGATCACCGACCTCGGCCTGATCGGCATCAGCGGCGACGACGCCGCCACCTTCCTGCACAGCCAATTGACCAACGACGTCGAACACCTGGGCGCCGCCGAAGCGCGCCTGGCCGGCTATTGCACGCCCAAGGGTCGCTTATTGGCAACTTTCTTGATGTGGCGCAATGATACGTCGATTTTCCTCGAACTGCCGCGCGATATTCAACCGGCGCTGCAAAAACGCCTGCAATTGTTCGTCATGCGCGCCAAGGCCAAGCTCCACGACGCCAGCGCCGACGCCGCCAACCAGCTTATCCTGGGACTGGGCGGCGCCAAGGCCGAGGCCCTGCTGAAGACCTGGTTCGCGGCCCTGCCGAGCGCGCCCTACGCCAAGCTGGAGCAACAGCCGCACGGCACCCTGATCCGCGTGGCCGACGCCTTCGGCGCGCCGCGCTACCAGTGGCTGCTGTCGGCCGAGAGCGCGCAAGCCGTCTGGCCGGCGCTGGCCGCCGGCTTGGCCAAGGGCGGCAACGACGCTTGGCGCCTGTCCGAAGTGCACGCCGGCGTGCCGCAGATTGGCGCCGCCACGCAGGAAAAATTCGTGCCGCAAATGGTCAACTTCGAACTGCTGGGCGGCGTCAATTTCAAGAAGGGCTGCTACCCGGGCCAGGAAATCGTCGCGCGCAGCCAGTACCTGGGCAAGCTCAAGCGCCGCACCACGCTCGTCAGTATCGCCGACGCCGGCGCCAAGGCCGGCGACGAGGTGTTTGCCGTGGCCGACCCGGAGCAACCGTGCGGCATGGTCGTCAACGCGGCGCCGAACGGCGCCGGCGGCATCGACGCGCTGGTCGAAATGAAACTGGCGGCGATCGAACAAGGCACGGCCGACGCGGGTTCGGTGCGGCACGGCTCGGCCGGCGGCGCGCCGCTGCGCTTCCTGGCGATGCCCTATGTGCTGGACGCGCTCGACCTGTAGCCGCGATGAACGACCTCTACATTTATTACCAGGTACGCGAAGAAGACGCCGCCGCTCTGCTGGGCCTGGTGACGGCGCTGCAAGCGCGGCTGGGCGCGCAACACGGCGTCGCCGCGCAACTCAAGCGCCGACCCGACAGCAAGGACGGCTTGCAAACCTGGATGGAGATCTACGCGGCCACCGCGCCCGGCTTCGCGGCCGCGCTCGACGCCGCGGCGCAGCAAAGCGGCGTGGCCGCCCTGGCCGCGGGCGCGCGCCACACCGAAGTCTTTATGGACCTGAACCCATGTGCCTGATCGTCTTTGCCTGGAAAGTCATCCCCGGCGTGCCGCTGATCGCCGCCGCCAACCGCGACGAGTTCTACGAACGGGCCAGCGCGCCGGCCGGCGTCTGGCCGGAACACCCGAACGTCTACGCCGGGCGCGACCTGCAAGCCGGCGGCAGCTGGATGGGCATCACCCGCGAAGGCGGGGCCGGCTCGCGCTTCGCCGCCATCACCAACATCCGAAGCCCGCAAGACCGGCGCAGCGACGCGCCGTCGCGCGGCGCGCTGGTGGCCGACTACCTGGCCGGCAGCATGACGGCGCAACAATACGTCGCCGACATCGAAGCCGGCGGCGCCGACTACAACGGCTATAACCTGGTGCTGGGCGACCGCGACACCCTGATCTGGTACTCCAACCGCGGCCAGGACGACGCCCGCAACGGCCAACCGCTGGAGGCGGGCATCTACGGCCTGTCGAACGCCCTGCTCGACGCGCCGTGGCCGAAAGTGCTCAAAACCAAAGCCCAATTCGCCAGCCTGCTGTGCCAGGGCGCGCCCGACGAAGCCTATTTCGAAATGCTCGCCGACACGGCGCGCGCGCCCGACCTGCGCTTGCCCGAAACCGGCGTGCCACTCGACCTCGAACGCGTGCTCTCGGCGGTGCGCATCGAAACGCCGGGCTATGGCACGCGCAGCTCGACCGTCGTCAAACTCTACGCCGAGGCGCCCGGCGAATTGCACGAACTCTTCATCCAATAAGCCTCCCGACGCGACCCGGGTTGTTGGCGCGCTTGCCTGCTCGGGATTCATTGAATGCCAGCGCCATTTCAACGTGCGCGATGCCGGCTTCGTCGAATTCGGGGCCGCTGATGGCGAAGCCGTGCGCCTGGTAGAACGGCGCGGCCAGCGTTTGCGCGTTCAGTACGACGCGCACGTCGCCGCGCTCGCGCGCCTTGCCCATCAGCGCTTGCAGCAGCGCGCCGCCGATGCCGCCGCCGCGGCCCGCCTTGCGAACCGCCATGCGGCCGATGTGGCCGTCCGGCAGCAGGCGCCCGGTGCCGACCGGCACGCCGGCGGCGTCGTAGGCGACGGCGTGCAGGCTCAGCGGGTCCATGTCGTCGAGTTCGATTTCGGCGGGCACTTTCTGCTCGTCGACGAAGACTTCAAAGCGGATCAGGCGGGCGTCGGCGCGCAGGGTGTCCCAGTCGCCAAATCGGATGGTGTGCAGGCTGTGCTTGCTCATGTGTCGAATAAATGTCGGGGAAACGCTGATTGTCGCATGCGCGAACTCAAGCTTGGGCCATCTTCATACTCGAACGCAACATTTCGCTGACGTGCGGCGTGGCGCGGTACGGGTCAGGCGGATTTTCCCGCGCGACGATGGCGGCCATCTGCTCTTGCACGCCGCCCAGCGCGTTCGGGTGCGAATAGATGTAGAACTGGCCGTCGCGGATGGCGTCGAAGGTGATGTCGGCCACTTGCGCCGCCGATACCTTGCCCGAGGTCACGGCCTTGGTCGTCACCGCCTGCGAGGCCAGTTGGCTGGCCGTCGGACGCGCCGTCATGCGCACGTCGTCCGGGCGGTTGCGGTGCGACTCGTTGATGCCGGTCGGCACGAAGTATGGGCACAGCACCGAGGTGCCGATCGGCGCCTCGACCAGCTTTAGGTCGTGGTACAGGGTTTCGGCCAGCGACACGACGGCGTGCTTGGAGACGTTGTAGACGCCCATCGCCGGCGCGTTCAGCAGCCCCGCCATCGAGGCGGTGTTGACGATGTGTCCCTCGTAGGCCGGGTCGGCTTTGGCGCATTCAAGCATCAGCTTGGTGAAGATGCGCACGCCGTGGATGACGCCCCAGAGGTTGACGCCCAGCACCCATTCCCAGTCGGCCTCGGAGTTTTCCCAGATCAGCCCGCCCGAGCCGACGCCGGCGTTGTTGAACAGCAGGTGCACGGCGCCGTACTTGGCCATGCTGGCGTCGGCCAGCGCCTGCACCTGCTCGCCCTTGCGCACGTCGCACAGCAGAGCCAGCACGTCGGCGCCGCCCGCCTCGAGTTCGGCCCGGGCCGCGTCGAGCGCGTTTTGCTGTACGTCGGCGAGCACCAGTTTCATGCCCAGGCGCGCCGCGACGTTGGCGAATTCCCGGCCCAGGCCGGCGGCGCCGCCGGTGATCACGACGACTTTGTCTTGGAAGTTGTTCATTTAGCCTAGTTTCACCAGTTGTTTACCGAAGTTTTTACCTTGGAGCAGGCCGATGAAGGCCCCGGGCGCCGCCGCCAGACCGGATGCGATGGTTTCGCGGTAGCGCAGTTTGCCGCCGGCCACCAGCAGGCCCAGCTCGGAGAGCCCCTGCGGCCAGTATTCCATGTGCTCGGTGACGATGAAGCCGCGCAGCGTCAGCCGGCTCGTCAGCAGGAAGCGGAAGTTCTTGATCGACATGTCGGCGCCGTTGTAGCCGGCGATCAGGCCGCACAGCGCGACCCGGCCGAAGGCATTGGTGCGCGGCAGCGCGGCGTCGAAGATCGGCCCGCCGACGTTTTCAAAGATCGCGTCGATGCCGTGCGGCGTCGCCGCGGCCAGGTCGGCGGCGACGTTGCCGGCCTGGTAGTCGATGCAGGCGTCGAAGCCCAGCTCGTCGGCCACGTAGGCGCATTTCTGCGGCCCGCCGGCCACGCCGACCACGCGGCAGCCGCGCAACTTGGCCAGTTGCCCGACCACGCTGCCGACGGCGCCGCTGGCCGCCGTGACCACCACGGTTTCGCCCGCCTTCGGGTGCATGATCTGGTTCAGGCCGTACCACGCGGCCATGCCCGGCATGCCGACCGCGCCCAGGTAGGCCGACAGGGGCACGCGGCTGGTGTCGACCTTGCGCAGCATGGTGCCGTCGGATACCGCCATCTCGGCCCAGCCGAGCACGCCGACGACGGCGTCGCCGACGGCAAATTTCGGGTGGCGCGACGCCACCACCTGGCCGACGGTGCCGCCTATCATCGTTTCGTTGAGCGCCTGCGGGGCGGCGTAGCTTTTCGCCTCGCTCATGCGCCCGCGCATATACGGGTCCAGCGACAAATAGTCGTTGCGCACCAGCACCTGGCCGTCGGCGAGCTCGGGCGCGGCCACCGTTTCAAGGCGGAAGTCGCTGGCCTTGACCTCGCCGCGCGGCCGGGCGGCCAGCACGATGCGTTGGTAACTAGTCATGATGTCTCCTTTCAAACCGCCGAAACGCCGCCGTCAACCGCCAGCGTCTGGCCAGTGATGTGCTTGCCGGCGTCGGAGGCGAACAGCAGCGTGACGCCCTTCAAGTCCTCGTCGTCGCCGATGCGGCGCAGCGGCACGTCCTTCTTCAGCTCGTCGACGCCTATCTTGTCGAGCAAGCCCTTGGTCATCTTGGACGGGAAGAAACCCGGCGCGATGGCGTTGACATTGATGCCATAGGCGCCCCACTCGCCCGCCAGCGTGCGGGTAAAGTTGATCACCGCCGCCTTCGACGTGTTGTAGGCGATGGT
The DNA here is from genome assembly GCF_046115965.1 of Janthinobacterium sp. CG_23.3. Taxonomy (NCBI): domain Bacteria; kingdom Pseudomonadati; phylum Pseudomonadota; class Betaproteobacteria; order Burkholderiales; family Oxalobacteraceae; genus Janthinobacterium; species Janthinobacterium sp. CG_23.3. The sequence continues at coordinate 131,540 of NZ_JBJXIB010000001.1, forward strand.
TTTCATCGGGCCGGGCGGGTTGCCGGCCAAGCCGGCGATCGAGGCGATGTTGATGATGCGGCCCGACTGGCGCGGAATCATCGAGCGCTTGCCAACCGCCTGCGACACCTGGAAGATGCTGCGGATGTTCAGGTTCATCACCTTGTCCCAGGCCTCCAGCGGATAATCCTCGGCCGGCGCGCCCCAGCTGGCGCCGGCGTTGTTGATCAGGATGTCGATGTGGCCCAGGCGTTCCAGCGCGGCGTCGACCAGTTGAGTGGCGGCCTCGTCCTTCGACAAATCGACGGCGACGGCGTAGGCGCTGACCTTGCGCTCGGCCAGGAAGGCGAGCGCCTCGTCCAGGTCGGCTTGCTTGCGCGCGGCAATGACGACCGTGGCGCCCTGCTCGCCCAGCGCCAGCGCCATTTGCAGGCCCAGCCCGCGCGAGCCGCCGGTGACCAGCGCGGTTTTGCCGACGAGGCTGAATAATTCTTGTGTCGTACGCATAGTGTTTCCTCTATTCTTTTAGATGTCGTAGTCCATGCACTGGCGCGCTTCGCGCACGGCGCCGATGAATGGTTTGATCGCGATATGCGCTGGATGATCCTGATATGCGTCAAGCGCCGCCTTGTTAGCGAATTCCGAGTACAGCACCACGTCGTAGCTCGCCTCCAGGCCCGGCTGGGCCAGCACGGCTTCGAACTTCAGCATGCCCGGCACCAGATTGGCGCAGGAATCGAGCAGCGCCTTCATCTTGACGGCGTTGGTGGCGCGGTCGGCGCCCTCGGCGTGGTCCTTCAACTTCCAGAAAACGATGTGCTTGATCATAATTTTTTTATAAATGAGGTTAAAACCACGCATCTTGCATATCAAGGGTCGTGGTGTCGATGCTTTCGAGTACATCCAACTGCTGCCGCGCCTTCGGCAATTCCCAATGGTAGAAGTAGCGGCAAGCCTGCAATTTGCCGCGATAAAAGTCGGCGTCGGCCGGATTGCCAGCCAGCGCCGCCGGCAGCTTGCTCGCCGCCAACAGCGCCAGTTCCAGCCAGATCCAGGCCACCGTCGTGTGGCCCAGCGCCTCCAGATAGGCGCTGGCGTTGGCCAGCGTCTTGTTCATGTCGCCGGCCGCGTACAAGGCCAGCGTCACCTGTTCGACGCGCACCCAGGTGGCGGCCAGCGCGTCGGCGTAGCCGTTCAGGTCGGACGCGAAGCCGCCATCGTCGACCGCGCGCGCCTTGGCCACGGTCTTGGCCAGCTCCGCGCCGAAGCTCTGGAACAGCGCGCCGTCCTGCAGCGCCACCTTGCGCCCCAATAAGTCGAGCCCGTGGATGCCGTGCGTGCCTTCATGGATCGCATTCAGGCGGTTGTCACGGTAGAACTGCTCGACATTATATTCGCGCGTGTAACCATAGCCGCCATGCACCTGGATCGCCAGGTTGTTTGCCTCCAGACACCACTGCGACGGCCACGACTTGGTGATCGGCGTCAAGAAGTCGAGCAGGCGGTTGGCGTGCTCGCGCGCGGCCGGCGTTTCGGCGCTATTCGCCTCGTCCACCAGGCGGGCGCTATACAGCACCAGCGCCAACCCGCCCTCGACGTAAGACTTCTGCGCCAGCAACATGCGCCGCACATCGGTATGCCCGATGATGGGAATCTGCGGCTGGGCCGGGTCCTTCGCGGCCGGATGGCGTCCCTGCGGCCGGCTGCGGGCGTAATCGAGCGCGTGCAGGTAACCGGTGTAGCCGAGCACGGCCGCCCCCAGGCCGACGGCGATGCGCGCCTCGTTCATCATATGGAACATATTCGCCAGGCCCTGGTGCGGCTGGCCGACCAGGTAGCCGATGGCGCCGGCCTTGCCGTCCGGCTTGAACCTGCCCTCGCCGAAGTTGAGCAGGCAGTTGCTGGTGCCGCGGTGGCCCATCTTGTGGTTCAGCCCCGCCAGCACGACGTCGTTGCGCGCGCCCGGCTCGCCGTCGGCGCCGACCAGGAACTTCGGCACGATGAACAGGGAAATCCCGCGCACGCCGGCGATCAGGCGCCCGTCCGGGCCGGGGATCTTCGCCAGCACCAGGTGGACGATATTGCCGGCGAGATTGTGTTCGCCGGCCGAGATCCACATCTTGTTGCCGGTCAGGCGATACTGGCGCTCGCCGTCGACGCCCTCGACCGGGTCCGGCTCGGCGCGGGTGCTGATGTCGGACAGGCTGGAGCCGGCCTGCGGCTCGGACAGGCACATGGTGCCGAAAAACCTACCCTCGAACATGGGCCGGACGAAACGCCGCACCTGCTCCGCCGTGCCACACTTGAGCAAGGTGTTGGCGTTGCTGACGGTGAGGAAGATATACGAGGCGGTGCCGACGTTGGCCGCCGTGACGTAGGCCGACAGGGTTTTCTCCAACACTGACGGCAATTGCATGCCGTCGTACGCGTAGTCCTGTGCGCTGGCCATCAAGCCGGCGGCGCAGAACGCGTCCAGCGCCAGCTTCACCTCGGGAATCAGTTGCACCTCCAGGCAGCCGTCGCCGGGGACCGCGCGCGGCTCCTGCTGGTCGCTCTTCTTATTGTGCGGCGCGAACAGATCGGTGGCGATCCGCTCGGCCGTGTCGATCGCCGCGTCGAAGCTCTCGCGGTTGTGGTCGGCATAGCGCGGACGCGCCGTCAACGCCGCCACGTCCAGCCATTCATACAGCAGGAAATCGAGATCGCGCCGGGAAAGGATTGTTGATTGCATGGTGTTTGTCTCTGGAATAAAAAACGGGCGCTTACTGTGAGCGCCCGCCGGATGAAACTTAGACTACTTCAAACAGGCCCGCCGCACCCTGTCCGCCGCCGATACACATCGTCACGACGACGTACTTGACGCCGCGGCGCTTGCCCTCGATCAGCGCATGGCCGGCCAGGCGCGCGCCCGACACGCCGTAGGGATGGCCGACGGCGATCGCGCCGCCGTTGACGTTCAAGCGGTCCATCGGGATGCCCAGCGTGTCGGCGCAATACAGCACCTGCACGGCGAAGGCCTCGTTCAACTCCCACAGGCCGATGTCGGCGACCGTCAGGCCGGCCTTTTTTAGCAACTTCGGAATCGCGAAGACCGGGCCGATGCCCATTTCGTCGGGCTCGCAGCCGGCCACGGCGAAACCGCGGAAGATGCCCAGCGGCTGCAAGCCCTTCGCTTCGGCAACCTTGCCGTTCATGACGATGGCCATCGAGGCGCCGTCCGAAAACTGGCTGGCGTTGCCCGCGGAGATGACGCCGCCCGGTACCGCCGAGCGGATTTTCGAGACCGCCTCCAGCGTCGTGTCGGCGCGGATGCCCTCGTCGGCGGAAATAGTCACTTCGCGCGTCAGCAACATGCCCGAGGCCTTGTCGGCGACGCCCATGGTGGTGGTCATGGCGACGATTTCGGCGTCGAAGCGGCCGGCGGCCTGGGCCGCGGCGGCGCGCTGCTGGCTCTGCACGCCGTATTCGTCCTGGCGTTCGCGGCCGATGTGATAGCGCTTGGCGACGGTCTCGGCCGTCTGCAGCATCGGCCAGTAAATCTCCGGCTTGTTCTGCGACAGCCAAACGTCCTTATACATATGCATATTCATCTCCTGCTGCACGCAGGAAATGGATTCGACGCCGCCGGCGGCGTAGATGTCGCCTTCGCCGGCGATGATGCGCTGGGCCGCCAGCGCGATGGCTTGCAAACCCGACGAACAGAAGCGGTTGATGGTCATGCCGCCGGTGGTGACCGGGGCGCCGCCGCGCAGGGCGATCTGCCGCGCGATGTTGCCGCCGGTGGCGCCTTCCGGATTGGCGCAGCCGACCAGCACGTCTTCCACTTCGCCGGCCTCGATGTTGGCGCGCTGGATCGCCGCCTGCAGCACGTGGCCGCCAAGGGTGGCGCCGTGCGTCATATTGAACGCGCCCTTCCAGGACTTGGCCAAACCGGTGCGGGCGGTCGAAACGATGACGGCGTCTATCATGTGAGTCTCCTAAAGGATGGTTTTAAGCTGGCAGGCGGCACTGCGGCACGCTCTGCCAACGGCAAGTTCGTGAATCGATAAAACGAGAATAGCACATTTTAGTACGGTCGTTCGCAAATTTATCACGTCGGCATCAGAAGCCTCCACTTGTCCGCGCGGCGGCACCTTATGTAAGTTTGGCGTAAGCTTGGCGCAAGCATGGCGTAAGTTTTCTCGCTCAGACTCGGTGCAGCTGATGGCGTAATAACAAATCTGCTAAAAGTAGTTCAAATAATTATATTGGAGACAGACATGGCACTATCATCCGGCACCGCGGACACGCGGAAAGTCAGCACCAAGGGCACCCCGATCACCCCCGAGGAGCGCAAGGTCATCTTCGCGTCCTCGCTGGGCACCGTATTCGAGTGGTACGATTTTTACCTGTACGGTTCGCTCGCCTCCATCATCGCCAAACAGTTCTTCGTCGGCGACCCGACCACCACCTTCATTTTCGCGCTGCTGGCCTTTGCCGCCGGCTTCATCGTACGCCCATTCGGCGCGCTGGTGTTCGGCCGCCTCGGCGACATGATCGGGCGCAAGTACACCTTCCTGGTCACCATCGTCATCATGGGCGCGTCGACCTTCATCGTCGGCCTGCTGCCGGGCTACGCCTCGATCGGCATCGCCGCCCCCATCATCCTGGTCACGCTGCGCATCCTGCAAGGGCTGGCGCTGGGCGGCGAATACGGCGGCGCGGCCACCTACGTCGCCGAGCACGCGCCCGAAGGCAAGCGCGGCGCCTTCACCGCCTGGATCCAGACCACGGCGACGCTGGGCTTCTTCCTCTCGCTGATGGTGATCCTGGGCACCCGCCTGGCCGTCGGCGAAGAGGCGTTCTCCGCCTGGGGCTGGCGCGTGCCGTTCCTGGTGTCGGTGCTGCTGCTCGGCATTTCCGTCTGGATCCGCCTGTCGATGAGCGAATCGCCGGCCTTCGCCAAAATGAAAGCCGAGGGCAAAACCTCGAAAGCGCCGCTGAGCGAAGCCTTCGGTAAATGGAAAAACCTGAAGATCGTCATCCTGGCGTTGATCGGCCTGACCGCCGGCCAAGCGGTGGTGTGGTACACCGGCCAGTTCTACGCGCTGTTCTTCATGATCCAGACCCTGAAAGTGGACCTGGCCACGGCCAACATCCTGATCGCCATCGCGCTGCTGCTGGCGACGCCGTTCTTCATCTTCTTCGGCACCCTGTCGGACCGCATCGGCCGCAAATACATCATCCTCGGCGGTTGCCTGGTCGCCGCGCTGACCTACTTCCCGCTGTTCGCCGGCCTGACCCACTACGCCAACCCGGCGTTGGAAACCGCGCTGAAGAACTCGCCGGTGGTGGTCGTCGCCGACCCGGCCTCCTGCCACTTCCAGTTCAACCTGACCGGCACCAAGAAATTCCCATCCTCGTGCGACATCGCCACCCAGGTACTGTCGTCCAGCTCGGTCAACTACACCAAGGAAGACGCACCGGCCGGTAGCGTTGCCAAGATCAAGATCGGCGACAAGGAAATCATTTCCTTCACCGCGAGCATGACACCGGACAACCTGAACTTCGACGCCGCCAGCAAGGCGAAAGAAGCCGACTTCAAGAAAGAAGCCGGCGCCGCCATCAAGGCCGCGGGTTATCCGGCCAAGGCCGATCCTGACCAGATCAACAAGCCGATGGTGGTCTTGCTGCTGTTCATCCTGGTGCTGTACGTAACGATGGTGTACGGCCCGATCGCCGCGATGCTCGTTGAAATGTTCCCGACCCGCATCCGCTACACCTCGATGTCGCTGCCCTACCACATCGGCAACGGCTGGTTCGGCGGCCTGCTGCCGACCACCGCCTTCGCGCTGGTGGCCTTCAAGGGCGACATCTACTACGGCCTGTGGTATCCGATCGTGATCGCCCTGGCGACCGTGGTCATCGGTACCCTGTTCGTCAAGGAAACCAAGGACAACGACATCTACGCCGCCGACTAAGCGGTATGCCAGGCGCGCCGCCCCCGCGGTGCGCCCTTAGTTGTTGCAAGCCGCTAGCGATAGCGGCTTTTTTGATACCCACGGCATGGGCGTCCCGGTGGCGCAAGTCCTCCCGCAAGCCGGCCACAGCGAACCAAGCGGCGCTGTTGCGTCGCCGTGAGGCCGTGTGGCGACAACATGGTGGAATACTCGGGAAGCATCAGCGGTCAGACCACGAATCAGGTTTGGTGCTGACAAATTGCTCGGTCAATTCCCGTATGTCCGGATAGATCCAGTCTGACTCGATGAATTCGTCCGCGTGCGCGCCGATGAAGCGTATCAGTTCGCGGGCCGCGTAGGGCAGGCGCCGGTCTTTGCGCGCCACCAGATACCAATTGCTTTCAAGCGGAAAACCATGCACGTCGAGTAGCGCCAGTCGCTCCCGGCCTTCCTGCAGCGTGTGCGCGGAAATAACCGACAGTCCCAGGCCCGAAGCGACACTCAAGCGTATCGCCTCATTGCTAGCGATCTGCATCGTATTGCCCAACTCCATGCCGTGCCCGCTGAGCCAAGACTCGAACATCATGCGTGTCGCCGAACCAGGCTCGCGCACCAGGAAGCGTTCCTGCCTCAATTCGAAAAAAGGTAACTTTTTTCGCCCTACCGCCCAGTGCCCGGCGGGCGCAATTAGCTGCAGCGGATTTTTCAGTATCCGCGTTGCATGTACCGTTGGTCCGCTTGGCGGATGACTGAAAAGGTAGATGTCGTCCTCCTGGCGCTCAAAGCGCTCTAGTACATTGGCCCGATTCCCTACATTGAGCGTCACACCGACCTGGGGAAATTGTTCGCAAAACGGACCCAACAAACGCGGCAGAACATATTTGGCCGTGGTCACGACACCGATTCGCACATGGCCCAAGTTCCCCCCCCTGGCTTGCTCAAGCACGCCATTGAAGTCATCGAACCGCCCCAGCACATCGCAGGCGGCGCCATACAACTGTTCACCCACATGGGTAGCGACCGTTTTGCCATCGCGACTTTCAACCAGCGGCTCGCCGACCGCTTCCGTCAAGCGCTTCAGTTGTAGCGACACGGTTGGCTGGGTCAGATGCAGAGCCCTTGCAGCGGCCGAAATCGTGCCTAAACGTATGACCTGTACATACACCTGCAGCAGGCGAAAACTAAGGTGGCGGATATTCATAGATAATTCTCTATACCTTTGCATGGATTAATTTATTACCCAATATACCCTGGAGTCCGCCAAAATCGCCACTCTCTCAACAACGAAAGTGCTGCATGCCAGATATCGTGATTGCGTTTTTTGCGCTCGGACTATTCGCGGGGCTGATGAAGTCGGACTTGAAAGTGCCAGCCTCGTTTTACGACACCCTGGCCATTTTGTTGATGCTGGTGCTGGGTCTGAAGGGAGGGATGGCGCTGCACGGTAAGTTTCAATCATCGATGTTGCCCGAGCTGCTCGCAGTTGCGGGACTCGGTGTGCTCCTGCCTATCGTGTGTTACCCGGTGCTGCGCAGAATGGTGCGACTATCGCCAGACAACGCCGCCAGCGTTGCCGCCCATTACGGCTCGGTGAGCGCCGGGACGTTCGCCGTGGTGCTCACCCTGGTCGAGCGTGCCGGTCTACCCGTCAGCCCGCAAACCACGCTGTATCTGGTCATGCTGGAGTTGCCGGCCATCGTCGTGATGCTGCTCTGGCAGCGCCGCACCAGCGGCCAAAACGCGCAAGGCGGCGTACTGCATGAAGCGCTGACAAGCCGCGGTGTGCTGCTGCTAGGTGGCGGCGTATTGATCGGCTATCTGTACGGACCGTCGGGCCTCGAGCCATTGCAGACCGTGCTGATAGGTGGCTTCAAGACGATGCTATCGATCTTCCTGTTGGAGATGGGGCTGTGCACGGCGCGCTTTTGCTCGCCGCTACCGTGGAAGCACTGGCGCCTGATCGTGTTCGCGGCGCTCGCCCCGTTCGCGCTGGCTTGGTCGGGAATTGGATTGGCGTTGCTGTTCAATCTACCGGAGGGCAGCACCCTCGTGCTGGCGGCGCTAGCGGCAAGCGCGTCCTACATCGCGGCACCGGCTGCGATCCGCGCCGCAATTCCCGGGGCAAATGTCGGCCTGGCGATCTTGGCTGCGCTGGGTGTGACGTTCCCCGTCAACGTATTGATCGGCATACCGGTGTATCAACGCTGGGTTCACTATTTTTACTAAAAGGATGACTTCAATGAATGCGACAGTGGCGATTGTTATGGGATCGCGCAGCGATTGGGAAACCATGCGCGTGGGAAGCGAACTGCTGACCGAATTTGGTGTGCCGTGGCGCGCCGAAGTCGGGGCAGAGATGTTAACGTATGAAACCGACGGGCCAAAACCGGCCTTCTAGGCAAACGCTTTCGCCCAGGATGTAAAAAGCCGTTAGCAATAGCGGCTTTTTTCGTTGGCGGGAAGCGCGACTGCGCAGCCTGGTCGCCCTATTCCGGGCGCGCTTGCAGCAGGCCGATGCGCCCGCCCTTGTCGTAGGTAATGTCGACCAGCACGCTCGCCTTCGCATACGCCGCGCGGTAGCGGTACAGGCGGTCTTCGCCGTCAACCTTGCGCTCCAACAATTGCAGCGAATCGAGGGCGCCGTAACCGCGCAGGCTCGCGCCCAGCGCCTTGGCCTCATCCGGAAACATGGCGGCGCGAGCGCGTTCGGTGAACTGCTGCGGCGCAACCTTGCCCTCGGCGGTGTCCAGCAAAACCTGGCGCACCGCTTGCGTCACCTCCGGCTCTTGGTCGGGAATCGGCTTCGGCGGCAGGGGCTGTCCGACCGGCGCCGCCGGCGCGCTAGTCTGCGCCGGCCGTTCGGCCACTGCGCAGCCGGCGTACAAGGTGGCCACCATCACGACGGCGTAGGAAAGACGCATCTGGACCCTCTTCACATAGGTACTGGGCTCCTGATCATATGCCATTTTTTACGCCCGTGTAATACCGCCTGTGCAATGTTGCGTAGTTGTCACATTTTAGAAATATTCGCCAAACCCCAACAGTACCGGCCATATACTTTATTCACGTTGCTTGGTGAATAAGGGGCTACACGGCGCCCCCATGACAGTCAAACGACGCATATCCTAAAAAACGATTTGGAGAGTATATATGCGGCATCACTCACGTTCTATTTTGGCTTCTTTGATTGTCCTCGCTTACGCGGGCTTGGCCCAGGCCGAGAGCATCACCACGGAAAACCTCACGGTGTTCTCGAACACCCGTGCCGGTTCCGCCCAGACGGTATTGCTGCGCCACGCGGGCACCTATGGGCTACCGGCCGACCTGGGTAACCTGGTGTTGACCAAGGTGCAGGAATCGCTGACCGGTAAGCATTACCACTACCAGCAAATGCTGCGCGGCCTGCCGCTCGACCGGGCCGAGATCATCGTCTCGATCCGCAACGACGGCCAGCTGAACAAGATCTTCAACGAAACCAAGCACATTTCGGCGACGGTCGACGCGAACGCCGTCAACCAGCTGTATGTGCAAAGCCAAATCTCCGCCGACAAGGCCTTGGACAAGGGCTGGAACAACATGAAGGTGCAGCATCCGCTGGTGTCCACGCCTAGCGCGGAACTGGTGTGGGTGGCAACCAAGGACGGCGTCCAGCTGGCCCGCAAGGTGCAGATCGAGGCGCAGATGCCGACCGGCGGCTTCGTCCAATACCTGAACGCGCACAACGGCGAGCTGATCGACTCCTACTCGACGTCGCTGCCGCGCACCAATAAAGGCGGCGAGCGCAGCATCGCCGCGCGCGGCCGCCTGGCCGGCACGCAGCTGGACCGCGTCGCCGCAACCCAGGCGGCGCAAGCGCTGCCGGCGGCCAAGGCGCGGTCGCTCTCGGGCGGCAAGGTGGCGGCCGGCACCGCGGCCGTTGCCGTGGCCGCTTCCGGCATCAACGGCATGGGCCTGGTCTTCGATCCGGACCCGCGCACCGCGCTGGCCAACGACGCCCTGACCGACACCTCGCCGGCATCGGCCTTCGACGCCGCCTACTCGAACAAGTCGCTGCCCGACCTGACCGTCAGCGGCGGCGTCTACAAGCTGACCGGCCCCTACGTCAACATCACCAACCTCGAATCGCCGAACACCGCGCCGAGCACCACCACCAACGGCGTCTGGACGGCCAAGCGCGGCAACAACGCCTTCGACGACAGCAACGTTTACTTCCACCTCGATCAAAGCCAGCGCTACATCCAGTCGCTCGGCTTCACTGGCACCAAGGGCATCATCAACCGCCCATTGGACGTCGACACCGACGGCGTCAACGGCGACGACAATTCCCACTACAGCCACGGCGGCAGCAACGACTATCTGGCGTTCGGCCATGGTTGCGTCAACGACTCGGAAGACGCCGACGTGATCCTGCACGAATACGGCCATGGCATCCAGGCCAACATCAACTCGAACTGGAGCGGCGGCGACACCGGCGCCATGGGCGAAGGCTTCGGCGACTACTGGGCCGCGTCATATTCCTACAGCACCGCCAACGGCAAGACCTACCACCCGGAATGGGCGTTCAGCTGGGACGGCCACGGCGCTTGCTGGGGCGGCCGCCTGACCAACCGCACCAACGCGATGTACAACAGCACCAAGACGTACGGCGCGCACGTCAACGTCACCGAAAACGGCGTCACGTTCCAGTCGGACGAGCTGTGGTCGGCGCCGCTGTAGGAGTCGATGGTGTCCTTGATTGCCGCCGGCAAGCCGCGCGCCAACATCGACAAGATCATCCTGGAGGCGCATTTCGGCCTGGGCTCGAACATCAAAATGCCGGCGATGGCCACGGCCATCGTCAACGCCGCGGCCACGCTGTATCCGGGCGACCCGATCTACGCCAACACCTTCCGCGCCAAGTTCGAAGCGCAGAAGATCCTCGGCGTGGTGGTGCCACCCGGCCCAACCCAGCTTGAAGCGGAAAGCAACGACAGCATTGCCACCGCCAATGCCATCGCCACCGCCAATACCACCGTCAGCGGCAACCTGAGCGCGCACGCCGACCTTGATTACTTCAAGATCAGCCTGCCCGCGGGCAAGGCGCTGACGCTGACGCTGACGCCAAACGCCAGCTCGGACTACGATCTGGACCTGGTCAACGGCGCCGGCACCAAGCTCGGTTCCAGCGCCAACGGCACCGGCGCGGCGGACACCGTCACCTACACCAATAGCGGCGCGAGCGCGCTGCTGGTGTACGGCAAAGTGTCGCACTACTCGGGCGGCACCGGCGCCACCAACGGCAAATACACGCTGAAGGCTGCCTGGTAAGCTGAACCGGCCACATCCCTGCGAAAAAGCCCATCTGGACCAGATGGGCTTTTTTACGGGTGCCACGCTGCCGCACCGGCCGATCAAGCGCCGGCGACGCCCTTCTTGCGCTTCAGCGCGCCCTGCATGATGCAGAACAGGCATAGCAAAGCGCCCACGGCGATGCGCGTCCACCATGAGCTGAAGCCGCCGTCGAACATGATCAGGGACTGGATAATGCCCAGTATTAGCACGCCGACCAGCGTGCCGGCGACGTACCCGCTGCCACCGGTCAACAAGGTGCCGCCGATCACCACCGCGGCGATGGCGTCCAGCTCCATCCCCTGCGCATGCAAGCCGTAGCCGGACAACATATAGAACGTCAGCATCACGCCGCACAGCGCGGAGCAAAAACCGCTCAAGGTGTACACCAATATCTTGCTGCGCCCGACCGGCAGGCCCATCAGCGAAGCCGAGCGTTCATTGCCGCCCATGGCGTAAATGGTGCGCCCGAAGCGGCTGTAATGGGCGATGAACACCGCCGCCGCCAGCACCAGCAGCGCGATCACCACGTTAACGGAGATGAAGGCGTCGGCGCCCAGCATGATCTTGTGCTGCGACAGCGCCGTATACAAGGGGTCGGTGATCGAAATCGAGTCGATGCTGAGCACATAGCACAGGCCGCGCGCCAGGAACATGCCGCCCAGCGTGACGATGAACGGTTGCAGCTTGAACACATGGATCAGCACGCCCATCACCAGGCCGAACAGCGTGCCGATGCCCAGCACCAGCGGCGTGGCCGCCCATAGGCTCCAATGGTGTTGCTGCACCAGCATGGCCGACACCATCGTCGTCAGCGCCGCCACCGCGCCAATCGACAAGTCGATGCCGCCGGACAGGATGACGAAGGTCATGCCGACCGCCGCGACGATCAGGAAGGCGTTGTCGATCAGCAGGTTGAGGAACACCTGTAGCGAAAAGAAGCCCTTGTAACTGATCGAGCCGTAGGCGAACATCAGGCAAAACAGACCGCTGGTGACGGCCAGCGGCACGTTGCGGGCATGCAGGGTTGGCAGGCGCATCATGGCTGCACTCCTTTCCGGCGCGCGCGCCGCAGTAAATCGACCACCACGGCGCGGGTGGTGTCGGACTGGATCAGGCACACCGTGAAGACCACCGCCGCCTTGACAACCAGGTTGACCTCCGGCGCCACGCCCATCGAATAGATCGCATACGTCAGCGTCTGGATGATCAGCGCGCCGATCAGGCTGCCGAGCAGGCTGAACTTGCCGCCCGCCAGCGAGGTGCCGCCCAGCGTCACCGCCAGGATGGCGTCCAGTTCCAGCAGCATGCCGGCGTTGTTGCCGTCGGCGCCCTTGACGTTGGAGGCGATGACCAGGCCGGCGATGCCGGCGCACAAGCCGCAAAACGCGTACACGCACAGGATCAGCGCGCGCGCGTTCAGGCCGGCGAACCGCGCCGCCGCCGGATTGATGCCGACCGCCTGGATGAACAGGCCCAGCGCGGTGTGCCGCATCAGCACCAACAACAGCAGAAACACGCCGAGCACGATGAACAGCGCGAACGGCAGCCCGAACAGGAAGCCGCCGCCGATGAAAAAGAACGGTTCGTAATAAATCGTGATGATCTGGCCGTCGCTGATGAGCTGGGCGACGCCGCGCCCGGCCACCATCAGGATCAGCGTGGCGATGATGGCCTGCATGCCGGCGCCGGCCACCAGCACGCCGTTCCACAGGCCGCACAGCAGGGACACGCCGAGCGCCGCCGCCAGCGCCAGCAACAGCGGCGTCTTGCTGGCGTAGACTTGGACGCCGTTCTGCATTTCCAGCGCGCCGCCGATCAGGCTGGCGGCGACGGCGCCGCTGATGGCCACCACCGCGCCGACCGAGATGTCGATGCCGCGGGTGGCGATCACCAGCGTCATGCCCATTGCCACCAGCATCAGCGGCGCGGCGCGGTTCAGAATGTCGACCACGCTGCCGTACAGGTGGCCGGACTTAATTTCCAGGTGGAAGAAGTTGGGGTTGAACGCCACGTTCACCATCGCCAGCAGGAACAGCGTCACGCAGGGCCAGAACAGGCGGTGTCGCAAGGCCGCCGCGGCCAGCGCCTTGACGCCGTTGGCCTCGGCCTGGACCGTGCCGGCGCTCGGCAGGTTCGCCATCATGCCCGTCCTCCCGCGATCAATTGGTAAATGCCCTGCTCGTCCGTGTCGCCGACGTCGAGCTCGGCGATCTTACTGCGGTCGCGCAGCACCGCGACGCGGTCGCTGATGCGCAGTACCTCGCTCATTTCGGACGAAATGAACAGGATCGCCAGGCCTTTCCTGCATTCGGCGGTAATCAATTCCATAATCTCCTGTTTGGCGGCGATGTCGATGCCGCGCGTTGGTTCGTCCAGTATCAGCAGCTTCGGCGCGGTGGCCAGCCAGCGCGCCAGCAGCGCCTTTTGCTGGTTGCCGCCCGACAGCTGCCCGATCGGTTTCTCGGCGTCCGGCGTGCGGATGCCGAGCGCGGCGATGTAGCCGTCGGCCAGCTCCTGTTGCCGCTTCATCGGCAGGTAGCGGAACATGCCGCGCTTGGCCTGCAGCGCCAGGACGATGTTTTCGCGGATGGACAGCTCGGCGATGATGCCGTCGGTCTTGCGCTCCTCCGGGCACAGGGCGATGCCGTGGCGTACCGCGTCGCGCGGCGAGGCGAAGCGCGCGCCGCTGCCGCCGACGTGCAGCCCGCCGGCGTCGGCGCGGTCGATGCCGAACAGCAGGCGGGCGATCTCGCTGCGCCCGGAACCGAGCAAGCCGCCCAGCCCCAGCACCTGGCCGGGGTACAGGTCGAGGTCGAAGGCTTGCACCGAGCCGGTCCGCGCCAGCCCGCGCGCTTGCAGGAATGGCACGGCGGCGGGGCTGGGCGCCGCCCTGGCCGCCCGCGGCGTCTGCGCCAGGTCGCGTCCGACCATCTTGTTGATCAGGGCCAGGCGCGGCAAATCGGCGGCCAGGTATTCACCCTCGCGCGCGCCGTTGCGCAGCACGGTGATGCGGTCGGCCACGGCGTAGGTCTGGTCGAGGAAATGCGTGACGAACAGGATCGCCATGCCCTTGGCGCGCAACTGCCGCATCACGCCGAACAGGCGTTCGACCTCGCCGTCGTCGAGCGACGAGGTCGGCTCGTCGAGGATCAGGATCCGGGCCTCGGCGCTGACGGCGCGGGCGATCGCCACCATTTGCTGGATCGCCACCGGATAGTGCGACAGCGGCTCGCCGACGTCGACGTCGATGTTCAGCGTGTGCAGCGCCAGGCGCGCCTGCCGCTCCAGCGTGCGCCAGTCGATGGCCGCGCCGCGCATCGGAAAGCGGCCGATGTAGATGTTTTCGGCCACCGACAGGTTCGGACACAGGTTGAGTTCCTGGTAGACCGTGCTGATGCCCAGGGCCTGGGCCTGTTGCACCGAGCTTGGGCGGATGGCCTCGCCGTTCAATTCGATGCGGCCGGCGTCCGGCTTTTCGACGCCGGTCAGCACCTTGATCAGGGTCGACTTGCCGGCGCCGTTCTGGCCCATCAGAACGTGGACCTCGCCGGGGAACAGCCGCAGGGCGACGTCGGCCAGGGCGCGCACGCCGGGGTAGGATTTCACGATGCCGCTCACCGCCAGTACAGGCGTAGTGGTGGCGTGAGCCGCGCGTGGCGGAATGGAGTGCATGCTTGCCTTTCAGGGGGGATGGCCGAGCCGCCAGCTCGCGGCCAAGGGGCCGGGATGTCAACTAACCAAGGGCAGACGTGTGGGGTCGGACCCCAAGGGCCTGGCCCCGGCTCTTCGCCGCGGGTGTCAACTTTGCTAGCGGTGCCGTTGTATTAGCCGCGAATCAATACTTGCGATTCGGGAATTCCTTGGCCGCCACTTCCATTGGGAAGATGCCTTCTTCGGTGACGATGCGCTTCGGCACGGACTTGCCGGCCAACACATCGCGGGCGGTCGACATCAATTGCGGGCCCAGCAGCGGGCTGCACTCGACCGTGACGTTCAGTTTGCCGGCGATCATCGCCTCGAACGCGCCCTTAACGCCGTCAATCGACACCACCACGATATCCTTGGCCGGCTTCAGCCCTGCCTCCTCGATCGCCTGGATCGCGCCGATGGCCATGTCGTCGTTGTGCGCGTACAGCACATTGATCTTCTTGCCCTCAGCCTTCAAGAAGGCTTCCATGACTTCCTTGCCCTTGGTGCGGGTGAAGTCGCCGGTCTGCGAGCGGATAATCTTAAAGTTGGCTTGCTTGCCGACGATCTCCTCGAAACCTTTCTTGCGGTCGATCGCCGGCGCCGAGCCAACCGTGCCCTGCAGCTCGACGATATTCACCACGCCGCTGTTGCCCTTGTATTTCTCGACCAGCCAGCGGCCGGCCTTGCGCCCCTCCTCGGTGAAGTCGGAGCCGATCATCGTCACATACAGCGAATCGTCCTTGCTGTCGACGCTGCGGTCGGTCAGGATGACCGGGATCTTGGCCGCCTTGGCCTCCTTCAAGACCGTGTCCCAACCCGACTCCACCACCGGCGAGAAGGCGATCACATCGACTTTTTGGGCAATATAGGAACGGATCGCCTTGATCTGGTTTTCCTGCTTCTGCTGGGCGTCGGAGAACTTCAGCGTGACGCCCTCTTTTTGCGCGGTGCTCTTGATCGACTGCGTGTTGGCGGTGCGCCATTCGCTTTCGGCGCCGACCTGGGCGAAGCCGAGCACGAGCTTCTTATCGGCCGCCAGCGCCGGCGCCATGGCGCCCGCGGCCAACAGCACGGCGAGCAAAATTTTTTTGCCTGGGTTCATTATTTTTGTCTCCATCGTTATCGCCGGCAAATGACGGTGCCGGGAGCCGTTGGCGCCTGGAAAGACGCGCTGAAGTTGTTATATAGCGATAGTAGATGGGCGAACCGATACCAGTCCAATAATAATTAATTGCTAAAAGATGCCCGATTTGACATCGGAAAATAAAGTCAAAATGTTGTCGGAAAGCGACACACTTTGCGAAAACACACTTCTGGGCTACCCTGTGGACCCGCCGACTCCGCGATCCGCCCATGCCCGCCACCCTCGATTACCACGCCATCCTGGCAACCATCCACGCCGACGTGCAGCCGCTGTTGGCGCATGGCAAGGTGGCCTCGTATATACCGCAGTTGTCGACCGTCTCGCCGCGGCACTTCGGCATGGCCGTGTATTGTCTGGACGGCAGCACTTATTGCGTCGGCGACGCCGAACACAAGTTTTCGCTGCAGAGCGTGACGAAGCTGTTCGCGCTGGCGCTGGCGTTCTCGCGCGAAGGCGACGCGATCTGGGCGCGGGTCGGGCGCGAGCCATCCGGCAACCCGTTCAATTCGCTGGTGCAACTGGAGTACGAACGCGGCAAACCGCGCAATCCCTTCATCAACGCCGGCGCGCTGGTCATCAACGACATCCTGTCGAGCCGCTTCGTGCAGTCCGATATCGCCATCCTGCAATTCGCCCGCCTGATCGCCGACCAGCCCCACGTCGACTTCGACCTGCTGGTGGCGCAGTCCGAGCGCGCGACCGCCGACCGCAACTACGCCATCGCCCACCTGATGAAAGACTTCGGCAATCTGCACAATCCGGTCAAGAGCGTGATCGACAGCTATTGCCGCCAGTGCTCGATTACCATGACATGCGCCGAACTGGCCAAGGCCGGCGCCTTCCTGGCTAACCACGGCACGGTGCCGTGGAGCGGGACGCGGATTCTCGACGCCAGTTCCGCCAAACGGCTGAACGCGCTGATGCTCACCTGCGGCACCTATGATGCGGCCGGCGATTTTGCGTATCGGGTGGGCTTGCCGGCGAAAAGCGGCGTCGGCGGCGGGATATTGGCATTGGTGCCGGGGGAACTGGCGGTGGCGGTATGGTCGCCAGGGCTGGACGCCACCGGCAACTCGCTGGCGGGTACCTACGCGCTGGAACGCTTCACCACACTGACGGCCCGCTCCATTTTCTAAACGATGCGGCGCGCCTTGGCGACAGATTAAGGCGTGTTGCGCTGCGCCTCGGGCGCCGGCGGCGTGTCGTCGAAACTATATTCCAGCAACATGTGCGCGGACTGGCCGTCGGCGCCGCTGGAAGTCGAGCGGCCGTGGCCCTTGATGCCGGTCAGTTCGCCGGTGCCGGAACCCGACAGCACGTTCAGCACGCTCTCGGAGCGGCCCGCGTCGATCGAACCCACGTGCTGCAAAATGAAGCCGCCGGTACGGTCGCCGATGCGGCCGGAGAGAAATTCAAGTCCGACGAATTTGGCCAGGGCGGCGCCGGGAGCGTAGGTGATGCACTCGAACCGCGCTTCCGCTTCAATGTCGCCTTCGTACCTGTGATTGACCTGGGATTTGGTGAAGCCGGTGCCGTGGTCGAACTTTTCGTTCATACCGTGGATTCTGATGTTGCCGAGTGCTTGCATATGATCCCCACCGCGTAAAAAGGCCTGTATCAACACGTACGTCAGCGCGAACCCGCCCCCTTGTGGGCGACCGATTCACGGTGAGTTGTTACTGTTTGGGTGTATGGTTGCTGGGCCTGCATTCCACCGCTCACTCCGCTGTGCGATACACGCTCATGAGCGGAACTAGCCATAATCCTGACCGCCGACGATGCCAGTATGTTTGGCATTCGTTTGCAGTCAGGAATTACAGTATTTCAAAGTTGTCATATAATGTCCACTCACAATTTCGCATATACCATGTGGTTTTGTTATAGGGTCAAGCGATCCCTCCCATCCCGCCTCAGCAAGGAGTAAGCAAACGTGCTTCAGTTTCGACAAATCGAGGCATTTCGTTGCCTGATGACATCCGGCACCAGCATCGGCGCCGCCCGCAAGATGAACATTACGCAGCCCGCCGTCAGCCGCCTGATCGCCGACCTGGAAGACACGCTGAGCCTGCGGCTGTTCAACCGCGCCAAGGGGCGTCTGGAGCCGACCACCGCCGGCGTGCGCTTCTACCGCGCCGTGGAGGAGAACTTCCTCGGGCTGGAGCGCCTGAGCCAGGTCGCCGCCAGCATCCGCAACGAGACGCCCGAGGGCATCACGATTGCCTGCCTGCCGGTGCTCTCGACCACGATCCTGCCGCTGATCTTGCGCGAATTCTTGAAGTACCACCCGAACGTGCCGGTAACCGTGGACAGTTGCGGCGGCGCCGAAATCCTGATGCGGCTGCAGGACATGAAGGTCGACATGGCGATCTGCCTGGCGTTCCCGCCGCTGGCCGGCATCGAAGTCGAACCGCTGATGCGGGTAAAAGTGATGTGCGCGATGCCGGAAAACCACAGATTGGCGTCGCAGGAGATCATCAGCCCGCAAGACCTGGAGGGGGAAAACATGATCGGCTGGATTCCGGTGGCGGCCCAGCATTACGGCATGGAGCAAGCCACGCTGAACCAGGCCGGCACCCGCGTGCGCCACGTGATCAAGACCCACACCTCGCACACCCGTTACGCGATGGTGGCCAACGGACTCGGGCTGTCGATCGTGGAACCGTTCGCCGCGAAAATATGGCGCGGCCACGGCGTGGTGGTGCGCCCGTTTTCGGCGAACATCAGTTATGAATACGTGCTCGCTTATCCGGGCGGTAGTATCCGCTCGGAGTTAATGCACGACTTCCGCGACGCCGCCATCGCCGTCGCCAAGCATTATGACTTCGGCTTCGCCTGTTAATTGATCGTTGCGTGAAGTCGGCGGGCCGCCTATGCTGAAATCGGTGGTGTCGATCGCCCCCGGCGCCGCTGAAAAAAGCGCTCCCATAGCAAAAAGCCCGTCTGCGACAAACGGGCTTTTTGCGTTTCCACCGGGCTGGCCGGGATAGTTCTTACTTCTGGACGGAGCCGTTCTTGACTTTCTGGCGGTCCCGCTCATAGTCCTCGTAACTGGTGCGGTTGCGTTGTTTGCACGAATAGCGGTCGGTCTCGCTAAGCAGGCTGTCGCAATACGCGCCGACGCGGTCTTGGTTGATATCGTAAAGCACACTGCAACCTGAGTTAGCTATGACGGCGAAAAATAACAGCAACTTGATGGATTTCTTCATAGCGAACGTAAATTATTGACGGGGTCGGAAAATAAAATAAAGCTGGGTACATGGTAGTGGCAGCTTCGCTCGGGGTATCGGATAAGTATAAACCGGTGAAATTAGTCTACCATGCGCGCCGGCGCTTTTTCAATGTTTAACTAAAACGCTTTGTTTATTTGAATGTTTATTCGCCGCGCAGGGAATCTAGCCAGCGCCGCACCTGTTGCGCGACCCAGGCGCCGTCGTCAAGCGGCAAGTCGTGGCCGGCGCTGGCGTGCAGCCGGCACGGCGCGCCCCAGTGCTCGGCCAGGCGCAGCGAACAGCGCGCGTCGACCAAGCGGTCGTTGCTGCTGGCCAGCACCAGCGTGGCCGCCGCCGGCCGCCGCGGCGGCGCCCGGTAGCGCGCCGCCGACAGCAGTTGGCGCAATGCGTTGGCGCGCGCCACCGGGTAGTCGCGCTGGTAGCCGATCCAGCGCGGCAGCAAGCCGGCGCGGCCGGCGCCGTCGGCGCTGGTCAGGCGCAGGATCAGCCGTTCCTGGCGCGCCGCGCCGCCCAGCAGCGCCAGTGCCGCCAGCGCGCCGTAGTTCTGCCAGCGCAGGCGCCGGTAGAACGGACTGAACGGGCGCATGCTGGTGTTGATCAGGACCAACGCGGCGATTTCGTCCGGATAGCGCGCCGCCCATTCGACCGCCACCATGCCGCCCAGCGACAGCGCCAGCACGTGGTAGGGTGCGGCGCAACCCTGCGCGGCCAGCTCGCCGCGGCAAAACTCGACCATGTCGGCAACCCGCGACGCGCTCGCCATGCGGTGGCGCGTGCCGTTGCCCGGCAAATCGGGCGTGACGATGCGCGCCTGCGGCACAGCCTGCCCGAACTGCGCGGGAAAGGCGTCCCAGTGGCGTTGCTCGCGCATCAGGCCGCGCAGGAATACCCAGGTGCTCATCGCTGGTGCTGGTGGGCGTACCAGCGCGCCATCGCGTCGGCCTCGCGGGCCTGCCGCACCAACCCTTCGGGCAGCCAGCGCCGGTAGCCGCAGGCGGCGCGCGCCAGGAAGTCGAGCCAGACGGTGTGACTGCGCAAGACCCGCTGCAAGCGGTGTTCCGGCTTCGGATTGAACATGCCCAGGCGGCTGAACAACTGGCGCGGATTTTTCTTGACCCACAGCCAGGACCCCATTTCCAGCGTCAGCGGCAGGAACACCCGTTCGCTGTCGCGCACCGCGTTCAGGTACAGGTAGTCCCACAAGTCGCCATGGGTGCGGTACTGCCGGCTTTGCGGCTCGAACACATAGTTATGGTTCGGGTGGCTTTGGCTAAACAACTGCTCCAGCGCGCCGATGTCGGCCAGATGCGCGATCGGCGCGGCCGTGTGGGCGTGCGGAAACCAGATGCGGTCGCGCAAGCCGAAACCGGAGTGGCAGTCGAGCGCCAGGCTGAACTCGCGCGGCAACAGCTCCCGCTCGACGACGCGGCAGACGGCGCGGCTTTCCGCCTCCATCGGCGCGCCGAGCGGCCCGCGATACCACGGCAGGCGCGGGCTGTAGCGTTGCCCGCCGAGTAGGAACGGCACGGTTTCAAGCGAGTCGACCGGGGCGTTGCGCATCAGGTCGACGCCGTGTGGATTGCAGCGGGTCGAGCACCACATGCCGCCGGGATTAATCAGCGGCATGAACACCAGCCGCACCGCCTGCAATTGCTGGTGCAACACGTGGTCCCAGCGCAGCCGCGCCAGCAGGCTTTGCAGGAAGGCCAGCAGCACCTGCGTGCCGATCCGTTCCAGGCCGTGGATGCCGCCGAAAAAGCCGACGGCCGGCACGTCCAGGCTGGGGTTGCCCAGCGCCACCGTGTAGACCGGCAACTCGTGCGCCCCGACCCGCACCGCGCAACTGGTGCTCACCTCCACCTGCGCCCCGCCCTCTTCGATCAGGCGTTCCAGGATGAGTAATTCGGGGAGCTTGGTCTCGATCATGTCGGGCGCGGTGGCGTTGTTTGAACCACCATGGTATCCGCTCGGGGACCCCGCGCGTGCTGTTGCACTAAAAGAAACTCAACGATATCAATCATTGAGTAAAGGATTGTTGGCGGCAAATTCCACCAAATGGTCGAGGAAAGCCCGCACCCGGGCCGGCATGTAGAGCTGCTGCGCCCACACGGCGTAGACGTTGCGCGGCTCCGGCATCCATTGCGGCAACAGGCGCACCAGCGTGCCGGCGACGATGAGGTCGCGGCACTGCAATAGCGGACACAACGTAATGCCGAAGCCGGCCTCGGCCATCTCCACCACCAGCCGCATTTCGTTGACGCGCAGACGGGCCTGCGGCTCGATCACCTCCTCGGCGCCGCTGGCCGGGTTGCGCAGGCGCCAATGGCGCAGCGGCTCGGCCACCAGCAACGCGTGCCCGTGCAGGGCTGCGACGTCGTCCGGCGCGCCGGCCTGCGCCAGATACGCCGGCGACGCCACCAGCACCAGCCCGGCGTTGCCGAGGCGGCGCCGCATCAGCGTCGAATCGTGCAGCGCGCCGATGCGGATGGCCAGGTCGGCGCCGCTGCCGACCAGGTCCTGGATCTGGTTCGACAGTTCCATTTCCAGGTTGATCTCCGGGTACAGGCGCATGAAACTGATCAGCGCCGGCGTCAGCAAACCGCTGGCGAAGTTGACCGGCGCCAGCAGACGGATGTTGCCCGACAGCGCGCCCAGGCTGGCATCGAGGCGCTGCGTGGCCTGGCGCAGCGCATGCACCAGCGGACGACACTGCTCGTAATATTGCCAGCCCTCGGCGGTCGGCTGCATGCGCCGGGCGCTGCGGTTAAGCAACTGGTAGCCCAGCTTGCGTTCCAGCTTTTGCAGGCGCCGGGTGACGGTGGCAGCGGGCACCGCCTCCTTTTCGGCTGCGGCGCTCAGGCTGCCCGCCTCGACAATGGCGACAAACAGGGCTAGATCGTCCAGCATGATGTCATTTGTGGAATTTGAGATTAAAGATATCGCCCTAGTATAGAACTTTGCAATTTGTTAGGCTATGCTTATAACAACTTTTGACCGGGAATGCATCATGTCGGACGCCATACGCCTGCGTATTACCTTTGCGTTTTTTATGTCCTTGCTGATGACGGTGCTGATGAGCATGTGGGTCACCTGGCTCAACATCGGTTTCCATCCCGATTTCCTGGCCCGCTGGCGCCATGCTTTCGTGGCGGCGTGGCCGGTCGCCTTTTTCGCGGTGATGTTGTTCGCGCCCAAGGTGAACGGCTTGAGCCAGCGCCTGCTGCGGCGCTTTCCGCGCCGCGACACCAAGGTGTAAGCGCACGCGGAAGGCCGCGCGGCCTTATACTTGCCATGCCACTATTGAGCGGGGGAATGTCCATGCTTGACCATGTATCCGTGACGGTTGCCGACCTGGACAGGGCCGAACGCTTCTACGACGCCGTCTTCGCCGCGCTCGGCGTCGTCAAGGTCGGCTCGGACCACGCCGCAGCCTGGATCGGCTACGGCGAGCGCTGCGACGCCGACCATCCGCAGCGCAGCTATTTTTCGGTGCGCCACGGCCCGCCGCCGGACGACGCGCCACGGCGGCACTACTGCTTCAAGGCGCCCAGCCGCGCCGCAGTCGAGGCGTTTTGGCGCGCCGGCCTCGCGCACGGCGGCGTCGACAACGGCGCGCCCGGCCTGCGCGACTACCATCCGTCCTACTACGCCGCCTTCCTGCTCGACCCGGACGGCAACCGCATCGAAGCGGTCTGCCACCGCGCGCCCTGAAACGCCAACGGCGTTTTCCGGTGGACGCCGGCGCCGCCAGTGCCTCAACTAGCCTCATTGATTTGCAGGGCGGCCGCTGCGTCAACCCAATCGTGACAGCGGACCAGCCGGCACCGCTTGGCCATATCCGCCATTGTAAATGCAATCGATTTGCGTTAATCTATCGCTATTGCAAGATAACTGCAATAAGAGCAACAGTACCGTGCCGCCGCCCCCGGCGCTGGAGAGTGCATCGCCGCGCTGGTGCGGCCATCAGGAGAACATTATTTATTTGCACCCAATTCAGCGCGCTCTGGCGCTGCTTCCGCTTGCCAGCTGTTCCGTCGCGGCCACCATAACCGCCGCGGCCGCATCGGCGCAACAGGCGCCGCGGCAAGGCGAGCAGGCGGACCAGGTAGTGAACATCACCAGCCAACGGCAACATTACCGCGGCTTGTCGGCAACCGCTGCCACCAAGACCGAGACCTTGCTCAAGGACTTGCCGCAAAGTGTACGCGTGTTGACCGCCGACCTGCTGCAAGACGTCGGCGTCACCAGCCTGGCCGGCGCGCTGGAGCTGGCCAGCGGCATCTCCCGACAAAGCGACCTGGGCGGACTATCGGACAGCTACGCCATGCGCGGCTTCACCGGCGACCCGAATTTCGGCTCCGATTACCTGGTCAACGGCTTTAGCAGCAGCCGCGGCTACAACGGCCTGCGCGACATCGCCGGCACCAACAGCGTCGAGGTGTTGAAGGGGCCGGGCTCAGCCCTGTACGGCCGCGGGGAACCCGGCGGCACCGTCAACATTAGCACCAAGAAACCGCGCTTCGCGCCCGCCCACGCCGCCGAGTTCTCGCTCGGCAGCCAGCGCAGCCGGCGCGGCGCGGTCGACCTGACCGGCCCGCTCGGCGTTACCGTGGCGTTTCGCCTGAACGCGTCGCACCAGCGCGCCGACAGCTTCCGCGACACCCTGCAGAGCGAGCGCAGCTTCGTGTCGCCGTCGCTGCTGTGGCTGATCGGCGAGCACACCACGCTGTCCTATGAAGTCGAGGCGAGCCGGCAGCGCGCGCCGCTCGACCGCGGCGTGCCGGCGGTCAACGGCAGGCTCGGCGCGCTGCCCAATTCGCGCTTCCTGGGCGAGCCGGGCGACGGCGACGTTCGCGTCAGCTCGCTCGGCCAGCAATTGTTCGTGCAACACGAGCTGGGCCAGGACTGGAAGTTGCAAGCTGGCTTGTCCCACCGCGACAGCGAGCTGGCGGGCTTTTCGACCGAGGCCAACAATGTGCTGGCGGACGGCCGCACGCTGCGCCGGCAACGCCGCCACCGCGATTTCTCCGCCACCGACAAGTCGGCGCGCATCGAGTTGCTGGGCACATTCGCCAGCGGCGCGCTGATCCACCACACGCTATTCGGCGTCGACGCGTATCGCTTCGACGACCGCCGCGTCCAGCTGCGCCGCAATCCGTCGGCGGCCAACCCCTACGCGATCGACTTGCTGCAACCGGTCTACGGCGCCGTCGCCGCCGCGCTGGCGCCATCCGTCGACACGCGGGAAAACCAGCGCGCCCGCGGCGTTTACCTGCAAGACCAGGTCGACCTGGGGTCGCAATGGAAGGCGCTGGCCGGCGTACGCTACGATACGTATGAGCAAAGCGTCGCCAACCGCCGCCAGGCCGTCTCGACGACGCAAAGCCTGGGCGCCGCCAGCCCACGCCTGGGCTTGGTCTACCAGCCGGCCCCCAGCGTTTCGCTATACGCCGGCGCGGCCGGCGGCTTTCGTCCGAACAGCGGCGTCAGCGTCGACAACCGCGCCTTCCCGGCCGAACGCAGCAGCTCCTACGAAGCCGGCGCCAAGCTTGAAACGGCCGACGCCAAGCTGAGCGGCACCATGGCGCTGTACCGGATCCGCAAGAAGAACGTGCTGACCACCAA
The DNA here is from genome assembly GCF_046115965.1 of Janthinobacterium sp. CG_23.3. Taxonomy (NCBI): domain Bacteria; kingdom Pseudomonadati; phylum Pseudomonadota; class Betaproteobacteria; order Burkholderiales; family Oxalobacteraceae; genus Janthinobacterium; species Janthinobacterium sp. CG_23.3. Next base: position 156,478 of record NZ_JBJXIB010000001.1, read on the forward strand.
CCCGGCCAACACCGACTTCTCCATCCCGGCGGGCCAAGTCGGCAGCAAGGGCGTCGAACTGGACGTCGCGGGCGAAGTGGCGCGCGGCTGGCGCCTGTCCGCCGCCTACGCCTACACCGACGCCAGCGTCACCAAGGGCGACCACGCCATCGTCACAGGCAGCCGCCTGCCCAACGTCGCCAGGCATAGCGCCAGCGTGCTGCTGGTGCCGTCGTTTCGCCTGGGCGCGGGAACGGCGAGCATCGGCGCCGGTTTCAATTACGTCGGCGAGCGCGTCGGCGACGTCGCCGTGTCCAGCGCATTCAGGCTGCCGGCCTACACCACCGCGAGGCTGCTCTCCTCGTATGCGCCGAACCCGCGCCTGCGTATCGCCTTGAACGTCGACAATCTGTTCAATAGAAGCTTTTACGCCAGCTCCTACAGCCAATTGTGGGTGGCGCCCGGCGCAGAGCGCAATGTTACGCTAACGATCAACCAAAAATTCTAGGCGCAACCGGGACGGGCGCAGCGCCATGCAAACAATAAACTACGGCGCGGCGTCGCCGACTACGGCAGCGGCCACGCTGCGCGGGCGCATCGCCGCCATCGACGCCATGCGCGGTTTCGTCATGCTGCTGATGCTGATCGACCACGTGCGCGAGACCTTTTTCCTGCACATGCAGGTCAGCGACCCGATGGACGTCGCGGGCACGCAGCCGGCGCTGTTCTTCACGCGCCTGCTGGCGCATTTCTGCGCGCCGATATTCGTCTTCCTGAGCGGCCTGTCGGCGTGGTTGTACGCCCACCCCGCCGCCGGGCCGCGCAGCGCCACCGCTTTCCTGCTGAAACGCGGCTTGCTGCTGGTGGCGCTGGAACTGGGGCCGGTGAATTTCGCCTGGTCGGGGCAGTTCCCGCCGCACATACTGTACTTGCAGGTCATCTGGGTGATCGGCCTGTCCATGCTCGCGCTGGCGCTGCTGCACCGGCTGCCGCCGGCGTTGCTGGCGGCGCTGGCAGTGTTGATCGTGGCCGCGCACAACGCCCTCGACGGCCACCACTTTGCGCCGGGCGGCGCGGCGCACATGTGTTGGACCGTACTGAAACAGCGCGGCTATCTGCTGGCCGACGGCGCCGTCATGGTAAAAATCAGCTATCCGCTGCTACCGTGGATAGGCGTCATTCTGCTCGGCTACGTCAGCGGCCCGCTGTACGCCCCCGCCGTGCCGGCCCAGCGCAGGCGGGTGGTGTTGCGCGGCGCCGGCGTGGCCGCGTTGCTGGCGCTGGCGCTGCTGCGCGGAAGCAATGTGTACGGCGAGCCCCTGCCCTGGCACCACGGCGCCACCGACTTGCAGACGGTGATGTCGTTTCTTAACTTTACCAAGTACCCGCCTTCGCTGGATTTTGTGCTGATGACACTGGGCGTTGGCCTGCTGGCCTTGGCGTGGCTGGAATCAGCCGAAGGCCGCTACACCCGCGTCATCGCGACCTTCGGCGGCGCGCCGATGTTTTATTATCTGCTGCACCTGTATGTGCTGCTGGCGCTGCGCGTGGGACTGGAAAAATGGCTAGACCTCGGCCCCGGCCAGCGCGCTTCCGCCTCGCACGTCGGGCAATTGTGGCTGATCGCCCTGGCGCTGATACCGCTGCTGTACTATCCATGCCGATGGTTCGCCGGGTACAAGCGCCGCAGCACGCTGGGCTGGGTGCGCTATATGTAGTATCGCTGTATGTGGGCGGAAAACCACGGAGGCTGGCGTTGCTGTACTGCATAATCGCCGCGAGCGTCGCCTGGATTAGAAATTGGCAATCAGATTCGCGCGAAGTGATCGCGATTCGACTGGATGAAAATGCACGTCGAACTTCCCTTCCGCGGCTTCACCCGGCAGTCGCGATGCGTAAGCATAGTCAATCGCCGAATCTCGCCGGTTGGTCAGGTTGTACACTTCAACGGTAAACCGCAGTTTCGGCGAGAACTTGTAGCCAATACGGGCGTTGACGGTGCCGGTCGCTTTTGAGCGCACGCTATCGTCTTCGATCAGCGGCCGAGGGCCAAAGTAGCGCAGTTGCACAGCGCCGAACCACGGACCGAGGTTATCGACAGCGAGCGCGAGCGAAGCCACCCCTTCAATCGAGCCGGGAATATGCTGACCGGCCGGATCGGCATCGCGGTAACGCGTGCGTGCGTATGCAATGTCCGCGTCAACGGTCAGCCATGAAGCGAGCTTATAATAATTGGACAGTTCGAAGCCATTACGCCGGCTAGGTCGGCCGGTGTCCGCGGTTGAGCCGGCATCGCCTGCGAAAAGTAATTCGGAATCGTAGTTGAGCTGATACAGAGCCAAGTTGGTCTGCAAGCCCTTTACAAATTCAGTCCGCGCACCGAGTTCCATGCCGCGCGATTGCACAAGCGGCGCTTCCTGGACCGCCGGGGTGTCCGGATTCTTTGGATCGACGCGAATAGTGGTGCCGCGCGCGTCATTGCTATGAAAGCCGCGGCCGAGGTTGACATAGAATTCCGTCTTTTCCCAAGAGCCTAAAATCAAGCTAAGCTTCGGACTTGCCTGACTGCCGCTCGCCGTGCCGGTATTGATAGCGAGGTTGCTGTCGACAGCATTGCGATAATAATCCCCTCGCACGCCGATAACGCTGCGCAGCCACGGATTCCATTTGACGGCGTTTTGCACGTAAACGCCGGCGCTACGTTCGCGCACATGGTCTTGGCGCGTCGTCGCCAGCCGCACCCGTGCTTGCGTGTCGTACAGGCCATTATGAATATCATCGGCTTGCAATTGCAAGCCCACGGTCGTCTCGGATGGGCGGCCCAATGCCGAATGCCGCCATGAATGGGTGGCATTGAGTCCAAGCGTGCTGCGTCGGTCTGGCTGGCTGAACTGGTCCCCCGTTTCAGGATGGTCCAAAAAGTAGGTGAAATTCGAGTACAGGTCCAGCTGATTATGGATCAGATAAGCGTTAACCCTGGTCGCGTCGCCGTCGCCGGTGCGCACCCACGCACCCGACAGGCTAAAACGCTGCGCTTTGCCACCGTCCGTCGGATCGATGGTATCGAAGCGGCTCTGCAGCAGTCCGCTGTCGATAGCACGTTGCGGTATCTGGTCGGTCGCATTCCAGTGGGCCTTGTAGCCCATCAACGTGACGTTAAAGCCATTCGTCTCGCTTCCTTCGCTATACCGGAGCACGCCGTTGAGTTTCCGGTAGCCGTCCTTGTTGACGAATGGGCCGTCGTTGCGCAAAAGTTCCATCGCATAAAGCAGATTGCCCTTGCCTACACTCGGCGAGTCCGCGATCAATGTGCGCGCATAGCCGTTTTGACCGATGCCGATACTGGCGATTCCTTGTGCCAGGGTATTCGCGTAATTCACACTGACCGCGCCGGCCGAGGCGAAGTCGCCTTGCTCGGCACTGTAGGGCCCCTTCACGTACTCAAGATAAGACGTCAGTTCCGGAATCAAAAAATTAACGTCGGTCCAGCCTTGTCCGTGCGCATGGGTGCGTTGGTTGACCAGCATGCCGTCGACGCTTGTCCGCAAATCGGTGCCATGGTCCAGGTTCAGGCCCCGCAAATAGAACTGGTTCGCCTTGCCTTCGCCACTGTGCTGGCTGACGAGCAGACCTGGCATAACCTCCAATAATTCGCCCGGACGATATACCGTGCGCGCTTCGAGCTGCTTTTGGGTTACCACTCCGGCGCTGGCCGATTCGGCTACGCCAAGCTGGGTCGGACGCGATCCCTCCACAACAACGATAGGCGCGACCAACGCGGTATCGGTCGCTAATACCGGCGCACTGAACAGGAAAGCGAGCGCCATAGCCAATGGCTTGCGCGTAGCGTGAAGAGGCATATCTAATCCAATCGTTAATCAATATGACGAAAAAAAGCATCATACAGATGTAAGTTGTTTACACAACAATGGATTCATCAAAATACAATTTCTTTTCTTGGGGGGGGGGGCGGTGCAGCGACGGCCGCGGATTCGCGCCGCCCGGTGCTCGCCGACGCAGACGGTCGAGAGGGAGAATCGCCGGTCGAATTGGCCGCGTTTAACCGTCCCTTTTCCTCGGATTGTGGCTTATGATTCATATTTGCAACTTAACCAGAAAAACAAGGACGTCCATGACTCTTTCCGAATCCATTCGCACGTGTTTTACGAAATACGCCGACTTCACCGGCCGTGCCTCGCGCTCGGAGTTCTGGTGGTGGTTTTTGTTCACTTTCCTGACGTCGGCGGCCCTGAGCGTGGTCAGCGATAAGTTGTCGGCCGTTTTCTCCATCGCCACGCTGCTGCCAGCGATTGCCGTCGCCGCGCGCCGGCTGCACGACACGGACCACAGCGGCTGGTGGCAATTGCTGTGGTTCCTTCCGATCATCGGCTGGATCGTGTTGCTTGTGTGGTGGGTTCAAGAAGGCAAGGCGTCCGCTCGCTTCGACCGCCCAAGCTAATACCGCCAAACACGGCGGCAACCGGTCGCGCATAACAAAACGGCCCCGCGAATCGCTTCGCGGGGCCGTTTCCATGTGTGCGCCATTAACCGTTGAAGGTTTTGCCTTCGGCGGCCAGTTTCACCAGCAGCGGCGCCGGGGTCCAGGCGTCGCCGTGGCGACCCTTCGCGTATTTCTCCATGGCGCTGAGCACGTTCGGCAAGCCGACGGTGTCGGCGTAGAACATCGGGCCCCCGCGGTACAGCGGGAATCCGTAGCCGGTCAGGTAGACCATGTCGATGTCGGAGGCGCGCAGGGCGATGCCCTCTTCGAGTATCCGCGCCGCCTCGTTGACCAGCGAGTACACCAGCCGCTCGACGATTTCCTGGTCGCTGATCTTACGCCGCTCGACGCCGCTGTCGGCCGAGTGCTTGACGATCATCGCGTTGACGATGTCCGAGGCGTAGGCTTTGCGGTCGCCCGCCTTGTAGTCGTACCAGCCGGCGCCGGTTTTCTGGCCGAAGCGGCCCAGCTCGCACAGCAGGTCGGCGGTTTTCGAGTAGGTGATGCCCGGCGATTCGACGTAGCGGCGCTTGCGGATGTACCAGCCGATGTCGTTGCCGGCCAGGTCGCCCATGCGGAACGGCCCCATTGCGAAGCCGAATTTTTCAAGCGCCTTGTCGACCTGCTCCGGCAGGCAGCCCTCTTCCAGCAGAAAGCCGGCCTGGCGGCTGTATTGCTCGATCATGCGGTTGCCGATGAAGCCGTCGCACACGCCCGAGACGACGCCGGTCTTTTTCAGCTTTTTCGACAGCGCCAGCGTGGTCGCCAGCACGTCCTTGCCGGTGGCGGCGCCGCGCACGATTTCCAGCAACTTCATAACGTTGGCCGGGCTGAAGAAGTGCGTGCCGACGACGTCTTGCGGGCGCTTGGTGAAGTTGGCGATCTGGTTCAGGTCCAGCGTCGAGGTGTTCGACGCCAGGATCGCGCCGGGTTTCATTACTTCATCGAGTTTCTTGAAGACGGCTTCCTTGACACCCATCTCCTCGAACACCGCTTCAACGACGATGTCGGCCTGGCCGATGTCGTGGTACGACAGCGTGCCGCTGATCAGCGCCAGGCGCTGGTCGAACTTCTCCTGCGTCAGCTTGCCTTTTTTCAGGGTGTTTTCGTAGTTCTTGCGGATCGTCGCCAGGCCCTTGTCGAGCGCCTCTTGCTTGGTTTCCAGCAGGATCACCGGAATGCCGGCGTTGACGAAGTTCATCGCGATGCCGCCGCCCATGGTGCCGGCGCCAATGACGGCGGCCTGCTTGATGGCGCGGGTCGGCGTGTCGGCCGCTACGTCCGGCACTTTGCTGGCGACGCGCTCGGCGAAGAAGGCGTGGCGCAGCGCTTTCGACTCGTTCGACTGGATCAGTTGCATGAAGCGCTCGCGCTCGAACTTCAGGCCGTCCTCGAATTTCATCGTCACCGAGGCGGCCACGGTTTCCACGCATTGCAGCGGCGCCGGGAACGGGCCGGACATGGCTTTGACGGTATTGCGCGAGAATTGCAGGAAGGCTTCGTGGTTCGGGTAGTCGACCTTGCGCTCGCGCACCTTCGGCAGCGGGCGCGCGTCGGCGACCTTGTTGGCGAAGGCGATCGCGGCGTCCATCAGGTCGGCGCCGGGGGCGGTCACTTCGTCGAACAGCGCGGTGTTGGACAGTTTTTCCGACGCCACCGGGGTGCCGGAGACGATCATGTTGAGCGCCATTTCCAGGCCCAGCACGCGCGGCAGGCGCTGCGTGCCGCCGGCGCCCGGCAACAGGCCGAGTTTGACTTCCGGCAAAGCCATCTGCGCGCCCGGCGCGGCGACGCGGTAGTTGCAACCGAGCGCCAGCTCCAGGCCGCCGCCCATGCAGACGCTGTGGATCGCCGCCACCACCGGCTTGGTCGCGTCTTCCACGGTGCGGATCAGCGTGTGCAGGCTGGGTTCGGCCAGCGCTTTCGGCGAATTGAATTCCTTGATGTCGGCGCCGCCGGAGAAGGCTTTGCCGGCGCCGGTGATGACGATGGCCTTGACGGCCTGGTCGGCCAGCGCCTTCTTGATGCCGTCGACCGCGGCGGTGCGGGTCGCCAGGCCCAGGCCGTTGACCGGCGGATTGGCTAAGGTAATAACGGCAACGGAGCCGGTGACGTGGTATTCGGCGCTCATGTCTCTTCCTTTTAGTGAAAACTTCAATTCGGTAAACGCAGTGTCTCACTATACCGCAAAAAGCACGGTCGTATTATTTATTTACGGGGGGCGTTAATGTTGATATCCCGCAAATTCAACGGCGGGGATGCGTGCGCTGCGCCCTACACCTCCAGCCACTCCCTGCGCACGCCCGCGTCGGCGCGCAATTGTTCCGGCGTGCCCTCGAACACCATGGCGCCGCGGCCCATCACGTAGACGCGCTGCGAAATGTCCAGCGCGATCGCCAGTTTCTGCTCCACCAGCAAGACCGACACGCCGCGCTCCTTCAGCGCCAGCAGATAGTGCGCCACCAGCGCGACGATCTTCGGCGCCAGCCCCTCGGTCGGCTCGTCGATCATGATCAAATCCGGGTCGCCCATCAGCGTGCGGCACAAGGTCAGCATCTGCTGCTCGCCACCCGATAATACCCCGGCGGCCACCTGGCGCCGTTCCTGCAGGCGCGGGAACATCCGGTACATATCGTCCAGGCTCCAACGCCCCGACTGCACATTCTTCTTGCGCCCTAGAATCAGGTTTTGTTCGACCGTCAGCGTCGGGAAGATGTCGCGATTTTCCGGTACGTAACCCAATCCCCTGTGGGCGATCTGGAACGCCTTCAGGCCGAGGATGTCCTCGCCCTTGAAGCGCACCGCGCCGCTCGCCGTCACCTGCCCCATCGCCGCCTTCACCAGCGTCGAGCGGCCGACGCCGTTGCGTCCCAGCAGGCTGACGATTTCGCCCCGGCCGACCTGCAGGTCGACGCCGTGCAAGACGTGGCTTTTGCCGTAGTAGGCGTGCAAATTTTGAATATCGAGGATCGCGCTCATGCCGCATGCTCCGTGTCGCCGCCCAGGTAGGCGGCCTGCACCGCCGCGTTGGCGCGGATGTTGGCCGGCGTGTCGCAGGCGATCACTTCGCCATACACCAGCACGGCGATTCTGTCGGCCAGGCCGAAGACCACGCTCATGTCGTGCTCGACCATCAGCAGCGTCTTGCCGACGCTGACTTTGCGGATCAGCTCGACGGCGGCGTCGGACTCGGAGCGGCTCATGCCGGCGGTCGGTTCGTCGAGCAGGATGACGTCGGCGCCGCCGGCGATGGTGATGCCGATTTCCAGCGCGCGCTGCTCGGCGTAGGTCAGCACGCCGGCCGGCACGCCGCGCTGGCGTTGCAGGCCGATCTCTTCGAGTACTTGCTCGGCGCGTTCGTGGGCGTCGCGCAGGCCGTTCAAGCGCTGCCAGAACGAATAGCGGTAGCCGAGCGACCACAGTACCGCGCAGCGCAGGTTTTCGTACACCGTCAGCTTGTCGAACAGGTTGCTGATCTGGAAGCTGCGCGCCAGCCCCAGCCGGTTGATTTGATACGTTTTGAGCCGGCTGATGCTGGCGCCGTTGAGCACGATGTCGCCGCCGCTGATCGGAAACCGTCCCGATACCAGGTTGAACAGCGTTGATTTGCCGGCGCCGTTGGGGCCGATCACGGCCACGCGCTCGCCCTTGGCCACGGCCAGGTTAGCGCCGCGGATGATGTCGGATTTGCCGAAACTCTTGCGCACGTCGCGCAATTCCAGTGCGTATGGCGCGCTCATCGGCCTGCCCCTTTCTGTTGCGCCGAAATATCGGCGTTGACGTCGCTCCAGAGCGTGTAAAAACCCGGCTGCAGGCGGCGGTAGCCCAGCACGCCGAACAGCAGCAGGGCGCCGGCGACCAGCCACGGCAGCGCCGCCCGGGTGTCCGGCTGGAAGCCGAACAGCGGCATGACGCTGCCGTTGGCCGATTCCAGCGTCAGGTGGTAGAGCATTTCGATGCCGGCCACCAAGCCGAGCACGCCGGCCAGCGTCACCGCCACCAAGCCCAGCAGGCGCGGCCCGACCAGGCCGAACCGGCCGGCCGAGGCCACCCGCACCAGCATCAGCAGCAGGCTGGCCAGTCCGGCCGGGGCGTAGCGCACCATGACGATGAAAAACAGGCCCAGGTAGAGTTGCCAGGCGTGGCTGAAGTCCGACAGCAGCACCGAGAACAGCACGCCGACGATGGCGCCCAGCAGCGGCCCGAAGAAGAAGCCGATGCCGCCGATGAAGGTGAATAGCAGGATGGCGCCGGAACGCGCCGCGCTGACGTTCTCGGCGCTAACGATCTCGAAGTTGATCGCCGACAGGCCGCCGGCGACGCCGGCGAAGAAGGACGACAGGATCAAGGTCAGGTAACGCACCCACTGGGTGTCGTAACCGATGAAGCCGACCCGCTCGGGATTGTCGCGCACCGCGTTGAGCATGCGCCCCAGCGGCGTGTGCGTGAAGGCGAACATGGCGACGGTGCCCAGGAACAACCAGAACGCGATTAGGTAGTACACCTGGATCTGCGGGCCGTAGCTGATGCCCAGCACCGGCGCGCCGATGACGCGGTTGGTGGTGACGCCGCCCTCGCCGCCGAAAAAGTCGGGGAACATCAGCGAGGCGGCGAACACCAGTTCCACCAGGCCGAGCGTGATCATGGCGAAGGTGGTGCCGGACTTCTTGGTCGTCACGTAGCCGAACAGCATGCCGAAGAACATGCCGGCGACGCCGCCGAGCAGCGGAATCAGGCTGGTCGGCAGGCCCGGGCCGCCGGCCGCCGTCAGGTTCATCGCGTGGATCGCGCAGAACGCGCCGAGCCCGGCGTACACCGCGTGGCCGAACGACAACATGCCGCCCTGCCCCAGCAGCATGTTATAGGACAGGCCGAGTAGCATCATGGTGCCCATCTGGCACAGCAGGGACAGCGCGCCTCCCTTGCTGAACAGCAGCGGCGCCACGGCCAGGGCCAGCGCGTAGCCGCCCCAGACCAGGTAACGCGGCAGGTTCATCGGCGCAAAACTAATCGAGCTGAGCGTTTTCATTCGCGTGTCCCCATCAAACCCTTCGGACGAAATATCAGCACCAGCACCAACAGCAGGTACGGCAGGATGGCGGCGCTTTGGGCGATCGTCACCTTCAGCACCGCGTAGCCGGGCGTGGCCGGACCCGGCGCGGCGCCCAGCAGCTTGAGCAGGCTCAGCAGCGAATAGTCGAGCGCCACGGCGTAGGTTTGCAGCACGCCGATCAGCAGCGAGGCGAGGAAGGCGCCGGCCAGCGACCCCATGCCGCCGACCACCACCACCACGAAAATGATGCTGCCGACCGTGGCCGCCATGGCCGGCTCGGTGACGAAGGCGTTGCCGCCGATGACGCCGGCAAGACCGGCCAGCGCGCAGCCGCCGCCGAACACCCACATGAACAGCCGCGGCACGTTGTGGCCGAGCGCCTCGGCCGCTTCGGGATGCGTCAGCGCCGCCTGGATCACCAGGCCGGCGCGGGTGCGCGTGAGCACCAGCCAGATCGACGCCAACATCGCCAGCGCGACCAGCATCATGAAGCCGCGGTAGATCGGAAAGCTGGTGGAAAACAGCGTGAACAGCGGGCCGTCCAGCTCTTTCGGTATCGGATAGGCAACCGCGGCGCGGCCCCATATCAGTTGCACCAGTTCGACCACCAGATAGGACAGGCCGAAGGTGAATAGCAACTCGGGGATGTGGCCGTACTTGTGCAGCGGGCGCAAGCCGTAGCGTTCGACCAGCGCGCCGAGCAGGCCGACCGCGCACGGGGCCAGCACCAGCGCCGGCCAGAAGCCGATGCTGGCGCTGATAGTATGGGCCAGATACGCGCCCAACATATAGAAGCTGGCGTGGGCGAAGTTAAGCACGCCCATCATGCTGAAAATCAGGGTCAGGCCGGAGGACAGCATGAACAGCAGCAGTCCATAGCTGACCCCGTTGAGCAGGGTAAACAGGATGAATTCCATTGGAAGGCCGATCCGAGTAGAAAATAGATCAATGCGCGAGCGGCTTCGGCGTTGAGGCAATCAAAACCAAGGCGGTCACCCCGGGGGCAAACCGTCGCGCCAAGGCGAGAAGGTCCGACCCCGGCGCTGTGCCTAGGCTTGATTTTCAACGCTGCCGGCGCCCTCGCTTACAGGCTGGGCCGTTTCATCTGGCACGAGGTCGGCTGGTTGGCGACATACGCGTCGATGCGTTTGTCGAGCCGCCAGCCGTAGCCGGTGTTTTCCTGGTCGTACTTGACGTCCTTGCCGTTGGTCTTCATCCAGGTGGCGATGTACAGGTTCTGCTGCAACTGGTGGTCTTGCTTGGCCATCATGACGCCGCCGTTCAGGCTTTGCAACTTCAATCCCTCCAGCGCGAAGGCAACCTTGACGGGGTCGGTCGACTTGCCCTCCTTGATCGCCTTCGACAGCATGGCGACGATGACGTAGGGCTGCGCCGCGTAGAAGTCGTCGTTGTATTTCTTCTTGAACGCCTCGACCACTTCCTTGCCGTTGAAGGTTTCGTTGTTGGCCAGCCAGTTGCCGATGATCTTCACGCGGTCGGCGCCGGCCGCCCCCATCGCCGTCGGCACGCCGGTGGTGGTGGCGTAATACGTGTAAAAGTTGGCCTTCAGGTCGGCGTCCTTGGCGGCGCGGATCAGCAGCGCCAGGTCGGCGCCCCAGTTGCCGGTGATGACGGTGTCGGCGCCGGAGGCTTTGATTTTGGCGATGTACGGGGAAAAGTCCTTCACCTGGCCGATCGGATGCAGGTCGTCGCCGGCGATTTTGATGTCGGGCCGCTTGCGTCCCAGGTATTCCTTGGCGGCGCGGCTGACGGCCTGGCCGAAGGCGTAGTTCTGGCCGATGATGTAGACGCTCTTGATCGACTTGTCGGGCGCCATGAAGCTGGTGAGCGCCTCCATCTTCATGTCGGAGTTGGCGTCGAAGCGGAAATGCCAGAAGCTGCATTTGCCGTTGGTCATGTCGGGATCGATCGCGGCGTAGTTCAGATACACCACTTCCTTGCCGGGGTTGCGCTCGTTGTGCTTGTTGATCGCGTCGAGCAGGGCCAGGCCGACGCCGGAACCGTTGCCCTGCGTGACATAGCGGTAGCCCTGGTCAATGACGGTTTTCAACTGGGTCAGCGACTCCTGCGGGCTGCCCTTGTTGTCGAAACCGGCGACCTGGATCTGGTGCGCGCCGGCCAGCCCGGCGCTGTTGGCCATCTCGGCGCTCAGCTGGAAACTCTTCAGCTGATTTTGCCCGACCGGCGCGAACGGCCCGGACAGTGGATCGATGAAGGCGATTTTCACGGTATCGGCCGAGGCGGTCGGCAGCGCGAACGGCGCCCCGAGAAATGCGAGAGAAACAGCTACTGCGCACGCGCGTTTTGTCATAGTCTCCATCCTTTTTTTTAGTGATCCGCTATCCTGCGGTCGGTACTGCTACTTTTACCTCTACATCGGGTAAAAAGCGTTTGCCTTACGCGGTTGGCAACCGGTGCCCCTTGAATTGCTCGCGCAGTTTGTTTTTCTGGATCTTGCCGGTCGCCCCCATCGGCAAAGCGTCGATGAACAGCACGTCGTCCGGCGTCCACCACTTGGCGATCTTGCCCTCGAAGAAGCGCAGCATCTCCTCGCGGCTCAGTTCCTGGCCGGGGCGCCTGACCACTAATAACAAGGGACGCTCGTCCCATTTCGGATGCGCGACGCCGATGCAGGCCGCCTGCAGCACGGCCGGGTGGCCCATCGCCAGGTTCTCCAGGTCGATGGTGCCGATCCACTCGCCGCCGGACTTGATGACGTCCTTGCTGCGGTCGGTGATGTGCATGTAGCCGTCGGCGTCGATGGTGGCCACGTCGCCGGTCGGGAACCAGCCGTCCTGCAGCACGTCGCCGCCCTCGTCCTTGAAATAGCGCGAAATGATCCACGGCCCCTTGACCAGCAAGTGGCCGTAGCTGACGCCGTCCCACGGCAACTCCTTGCCGTCGTCGTCGACGATTTTCATGTCGACGCCGTAGATCGCGTGGCCCTGCTTCTGCAAAATCTTGCGCTGCTCGTCCTTCGGCAAGGCCAGGTGCTTGACCTGCAAGCCGCCGGCGGTGCCCAGCGGCGACATTTCGGTCATGCCCCAGGCGTGGATAACCTCGATACCGAACTCGTCGATGAGCGTGTCCATCATCGCCGGCGGACAGGCCGCGCCGCCGATGACGGTGCGGCGGAAGGTCGAAAACCTCAACTTGTTTTGCAGCGCGTAGTTCATCAGGCCCAACCAGACGGTCGGCACGCCCGCCGAGAACGTCACCTTCTCGCTCTCGAACAGCTCGTAAAGCGACTTGCCGTCCAGCGCGGCGCCGGGGAATACCATCTTTGCGCCCGACAGCGGCACCGAGTACGGCAAGCCCCAGGCGTTGACGTGGAACATCGGCACCACCGGCAACACGGTGTCGGCCGAGGACACGTTGAGGGCGTTCGGCATCGCCGCGCCGTAGGCGTGCAGCACCGTCGAGCGGTGCGAATACAGCGCGCCCTTCGGATTGCCGGTCGTGCCCGAAGTGTAGCACAGCGTGGCGGCCGAGTTCTCGTCGAACAGCGGCCACTCGTACTGGTCGGAATGGCTGTCGATCAAGTCCTCGTAGCACAACAAATTGGCAATCTTGCTGTCTGCCGGCATGCGGTCGCGGTCGCACATCAAAATGTAATACTTGATGGTCTGGCACTGCGCGGCGATGGCCTCGACCGCCGGCAGGAACGTCAGGTCGAACAGCAGGCACTGGTCTTCGGCGTGGTTGCTGATATAGGCGATCTGCTCCGGGAACAGGCGCGGATTGATCGTGTGCAACACCGCGCCCGAGCCGGACACGGCGTAATAGGCTTCCAGATGGCGGTAGCCGTTCCAGGCCAGCGTGGCGACGCGGTCGCCGATGCGCACGCCCAAGCCTTGCAGCGCGTTGGCCAGCCGGCGCGCGCGCTGGTGGCATTCGCGGTAGGTGTAACGGTGCAGATCGCCTTCGATCCGGCGCGAGACGATCTCGTTGCCGCCATAGTGGCGCGCGACGAATTCGATAATGCTGGAAATGAGCAAAGGCTGGCTCATCATCTGGCCCATCAAGGGGCTTTGTGGATAAGACGACATCTAATCTCCCGCAAGTTTGTCAAATTTAACATTCAGTTTCGTACGACCGTGCTAAAACAGTCAACGCATTTCGATGCTGCGGCGCAGCAAGTCGCATAGCCGCTCGCCGAGTGCCGCGACATCAAGCAAAAACCAGCGCCAAAGAGCCGGGGTCGCGCCCTTGCTTGAATGCAGACGTTCCGGGCGTGTAAAAAATGCGCCCCTATTCACTTATTGTTAGTGAGCATGTTAGTGAGCATTTGTAACGAACACGTCGAAACGCCCTACCCGCGAATAAAATCGCCCGGTGCGGTAAAATCCATCCTACCCCTGCGCCCCATAGGTGCGCAACAACATAGATCGAACGGAATCGCTATTACTGCCGACACTCTCCCACTGGGCAACTCATTTGCCACGTTGCCGCCCGCGTTCTTCACGCGCCTGATGCCGACGCCCCTTCCGGCCCCCTACCTGGTCGCCGTTAGCGCGCCGGCGGCGGCGCTGCTCGGGCTGGACCCGGCCACGCTCGCCAATGAGGATTTCGTCGCCACGCTGACCGGCAACCGCGTGCCGCGCAGCGCGCTGCCGCTGGCGGCGGTGTATTCCGGCCACCAGTTCGGCGTCTGGGCGGGCCAACTCGGCGACGGCCGCGCCATTTTGCTGGGCGACATCGCCACCGCGAACGGCCCGCTTGAATTGCAATTGAAGGGCGCCGGCGCCACGCCGTACTCGCGCATGGGCGACGGCCGCGCCGTGCTGCGCTCGTCGATCCGCGAATTTCTTTGCTCCGAAGCCATGGCCGGGCTCGGCATCCCGACCTCGCGCGCGCTCGCCGTGACCGGCTCCGACCAGGGCGTGATGCGCGAGACGGTTGAAAGCGCCGCCGTGGTGACGCGCATGGCGCCGACCTTCGTGCGCTTCGGCTCCTTCGAGCACTGGTTTTACCACGAGAAACCGGAAGAGTTGAAAATCCTCGCCGACTACGTCATCGACGGCTTCTACCCGGAGCTGCGCCAACAGGCCAATCCCTACCAGGCGCTGCTGGCCGAAGTGTCGCGCCGCACCGCCCACATGATCGCCCACTGGCAGGCGGTCGGCTTCATGCACGGCGTCATGAACACCGACAATATGTCTATCCTCGGCCTGACGCTGGACTACGGCCCGTTCGGCTTCATGGAAGCCTTCGACGCCAAGCACATCTGCAACCACACCGACCAGCAGGGCCGCTACGCGTACGCGATGCAGCCGGAAATCGGCCACTGGAACTGCTACGCGCTGGGCCAGGCGCTGCTGCCGCTGATCGGAGAGGTCGCCGCGGCGCAGCAGGCGCTGGACGTGTACCAGCCAGCCTACGCCGCCAAAATGGACGAGCTGTGGCACGCCAAGCTGGGCCTGCGCAGCGCGCTGGCGGACGACGCCGCGCTGTTCGACGCGCTGTTCGCGCTGATGCAGGCCAACCACGTCGATTTCACGCTGTTCTTCCGCCGCCTGGGCGACCTGCAACTGGAGCAAGCCGGCGCCGACGCGCCGCTGCGCGACCTGTTCATCGACCGGCCCGGCTTCGACGCCTGGGCCGGCCAGTACCGCCAGCGCCTGCGCCAGGAGGACAGCGCCGACGGCGCGCGCCGGACGGCGATGAACCTGGTCAATCCAAAGTACGTATTACGCAATTATCTGGCGCAGGTGGCCATTGAAAAAGCGCAGCAAAAGGACTTTACTGAAGTGACGCGCCTGCTGTCAGTACTGGAGCGCCCGTTCGACGAGCAGCCTGAACACGAGCAATACGCCGCGCTGCCGCCGGACTGGGCCAGCCATCTTGAAGTTAGTTGTTCCTCCTGAGACCGATATTATGACGACCAATAAAGTACGGAAAACCGACGCCGAATGGCGCGCCATGCTCGATTCGATGCAATACGAGGTGACGCGCCACGCCGCCACCGAGCGCGCCTTCACCGGCACGTACTGGGACCACCACGAGCACGGCATTTATACCTGCGTCTGCTGCAACACGCCGCTGTTCGCCTCCGACGCCAAGTTCGACTCCGGTTGCGGCTGGCCCAGTTATTTCAAGGCGCTAGATCCGGCCAACGTCACCGAAATTGTCGACCGCAGCCATGGTATGCTGCGCACCGAAATCGTTTGCGCGGTGTGCGACGCCCATTTGGGCCACGTGTTCCCGGACGGCCCGGCGCCGACCGGGCTGCGCTATTGCATTAATTCGGCGTCGCTGCGCTTTGACCCCCAACCTGTTTAAAAGAATACGATGAAATTTCTGTTCGATTACTTCCCGCTCTTCCTGTTTTTCGGCGCTTATAAATGGGCCGGCGGCAACGAAGAGGCCGCGCACGCGCTGGTATCCCAATATCTGTCCGGTATTATCTCGGGCGGCGTGGTCGCGCCGGCGCAGGCGCCGATTATGCTCGCCACGCTGGTCGGCATTCTCGCCACGTTTATGCAGGTCGCCTATTTGCTGGCGCGCAAGCAACCGGTTCCCGGCATGCTGTGGTTGTCGCTGTTCGTCTTCGTGGTGTTTGGCGGCGCCGGCATTTATTTCCATGACGACAGTTTTATCAAATGGAAGCCGACGCTGATCTACTGGCTGTTCGGTCTCGCCCTGGTGGTCGGCCAAGTGTTCTTCAACAAGAACCTGATGCGCAAAACGATGGAAACGCAGATCAAGCTGCCCGACGCGATTTGGCAGAAACTGTTGATGGTCTGGGCGGTGTTTTTCATTGCCATCGGCGCGCTCAACCTGTTTGTCGCCTTTGTCGTCTTCAAGGACGACCTGAGCGCCTGGGTGAGTTTCAAAGCTTTCGGCACCACCGGCATCTTCTTCGTCTTTATCATCGCCCAGACCTTGTTCCTGTCCAAGTACATCCAGGAGGAGGACGCATGAGCGCCGCCGACGACCGCCTCGAACGCATCCGCGCGCGCATTGACACGGCGCTGGCGCCGCTGGAATGCGTGCTGGAGGACGATTCGGCCAGCCACGCCGGGCACGCCGGGGCCGCTTCCGGCGGCGGGCATTACAATTTACGCATTGTTTCAGCTCAATTTGAGGGGGTCAGACTCGTCATGCGCCATCGACTCGTGTATGATTCCGTGCACGATATGATGCATGTGGAGATTCACGCATTGTCGATAATCGCCTTGGCGCCATCCGAAGTCTGAGCGACCATGGTTGGAATTGAGCTGTGTCAATATTATTGATACATTGAACGAAACAGACGCTGGACGATTGAATTTTTTTTCAACGCACTCTTTCACGAACTTTTCCCTAACAGGATTTAATAATGACTTTTAAGCCAGCCCGCTTGCTGATCGCACTTCTCGCCGTTGTCGCCGTACCTGTTCTGGCGCAAAACATTGCTGTGGTTAACGGCAAGCCTATCCCGTCGTCGCGCGTTGACGCGGTCGTTAAGCAAGTTGTGGCGCAAGGCCAGCAAGCTGATTCGCCGCAATTGCGCGAGTTGATCAAGAAAGACTTGATCGGCCGCGAAGTGCTGATGCAGGAATCGGAAAAGCAAGGCTTCGGCAAAGACGCCGCCGTCAAGCAACAGATCGAGAACGCGCGCCAAGCCATCATCATCAACGCCCTGGTCGGTGATTTCGTCAAAAAGAATCCGGTCAGCGACGCTGAAGTAAAGGCCGAATACGATCGTTTCGTGGCCCAGTCCGGCGACAAGGAATACCATGTGCGCCACATCCTGACGGCCACCGAAGCCGAAGCGAAAGACGTCATCGCCAAACTGAAGGGCGGCGCCAAGTTTGAAGAGCTGGCCAAAGCGTCGAAAGACACCGGCTCGGCCAGCAATGGCGGCGACCTCGACTGGGCAGCCCCGTCGTCGTTCCCGAAAGTGTTCTCGGACGCCTTCGTCGGCCTGCAAAAAGGCCAGGTTACCGATACCCCGGTGCAAACGCCGAACGGTTTCCACGTGATCAAACTGGACGACACCCGCGCCGCGAAATTGCCGACGCTGGAAGAAGTCAAGCCACAGATCACCGAAGCGCTGCAACAGAAGAAGCTGCAAGCGTTCCAGGAAGAAATGGTCAAGAAAGCCAAAGTGCAGTAAAGATGTGCCCGTCCGGCGCCCGACGCGGCGCCGGCATACTGTTGCGTGTGTAAGAATCTGTACTGCCCGGCAGGGCGATCTCTTGTTTTTTTAAGGATGTGATGATGATTTTGAAACCAGCCCGCCTGTTGTTAGCCCTACTCGCCATTGTAGCAATCCCCGCTTTTGCGCAAAACGTCGCCACCGTCAACGGCAAGGCCATTCCGGCCGCCCGCGTCGATCAATTGGTCAAGCAAGTTGTCGCCCAGGGTAAGCAAACCGATTCGCCGCAATTGCGCGAAGCCATCAAGCGCGACCTGATCGGCCGCGAAGTGCTGATCCAGGAAGCCGACAAACAAGGCTACGGTACCCGCCCTGAAGTCAAGGCGCAGCTTGAAAACACCCGCCAGAGCATCATCATCAACGCGATGCTGGCCGACCACGTCAAGAAGAACCCGGTCAAAGACGCCGACATCAAGGCTGAGTACGACAAGTACAAGTCCCAGGTTGGCGACAAGGAATACCACGCCCGCCACATCCTGGTCGCGACCGAAGCGGAAGCCAAAGACTTGATCACCAAGCTGAAAGCCGGCGGCAAGTTCGAAGAACTGGCCAAGGTATCGAAAGACGGTTCTGCCGCCAACGGCGGCGACCTGGACTGGGCCAACCCGGGTTCCTTCGTCAAACCCTTCTCGGACGCCATGGTGGCCCTGAAAAAAGGCGAGTTCACCCAGACCCCGGTGCAGACGCAGTTCGGTTTCCACGTCATCAAACTGGAAGACTCCCGCCCGGCCAAAGTGCCGTCGTTGGAAGAAGTCAAAGGCCAGATCGGCGAAGCGCTGCAACAGAAGAAGGTTGCCGCTTTGCGCGAAGATTTGCTGAAAAAAGCAAAAATCCAGTAATCATTACTGGAATCGAAAAAGCGTCCCTCGGGACGCTTTTTTTTCGTGCGCCAGCACCCCCCGCCGCCGCGCCAATCGTGATCGGATAGACAATATGGACAGCACGTTTTTGCCAGCGCTGCAAGCGGCCCTGGCGGCGGTGGCCGACGTCGGGCGCGCCGCGCCGATGCGCGCCTACATGCGCGAGCAGTTCGACTTCCTCGGCGTGCCCACGCCACAGCGGCGCGTGGCCGCGCGGTCCCTGCTGCGCGCGCTCAAGCCCGCCGACGCCGACACCCTGTTCGCGTACGCCGGCGCACTGTGGGAACTGCCGCAGCGCGAGTACCATTACGTCGCCATCGACCTGTTGGCGATGCATTGGAAAACGCTGGGCGCGCAGCACATCGGCGACCTGCTTGCGCTGGCCCAGCGGCGCCCGTGGTGGGACAGCGTCGACGGCCTGGCGGCGATCGTCGGCGACGTGCTGCTGGCCGAAAAACGCCACGGGCGCGACGCCCACGCGTGCATGGACGCCGCGCTGGCGCATCCGAGCCTGTGGGTACGGCGCATCGCCATGCTGCACCAGCTCGGCTGGCACGAGGCCACCGACGCCCAGCGGCTCTTCGCCTACGCGCTGGCGCTGGCGCCGGAAAAGGAATTCTTCATTCAAAAAGCGGTCGGCTGGGCCTTGCGCGACCATGCCTGGCACGACCCGCAAGCGGTGCGCCGCTTCCTCGACGCAGCGCACGGGCGCTTGGCGGCGCTGAGCTATCGCGAAGCGGAAAAACACCTCACGCGGCATAGGGAATTGCCCGCATGACGTCTTGGCGTTAGCGGACCGCCGGCAACGGCCCTGGTTCGGGGACAAGGCTGAGCCAGATCAATCGGAAGCAAATAATCATTCTTTTCTTGAGATCGCTTGTGGCGCTCCACTACTCAACGGCATATTTTGGACCTCCTATACCGACAACCGAGGAGCGGCCATGGCCACGAGCAAGAACGAGGAGTCACGAAACGACGGGCGCACGATTGCGCTCGAGGTCAGGGCGGAATGCGCCGAACGCCCGGACGACCTGCCCACCGTCGTCGCCTATGCCTTCAGCCAAGGCGGCGCGCTGCTCGACATGCAGACGCTCGACCAGGAGGGGCGCGCCAAGTTCACCATCCCCGTCGGCAACGAAGCGCAATCGGTGCGCGTGGTGCTCGGCCCCGAGGTGGACAAGGAATTCGTCGAGGCCGGCGAGTTGCTGCGCCGCGGCGGCATCGACCGGCATGTGGCGGTGCGGCCGAACCTGGAGCGCCTGGCGCCGCTGATCTTCCAGGTCGGGCCGGAAATCTGGCGCCGTTGGATAGGCCGGCTCTGCGTCGTCAACGGTACTGTGCTCAAACGCGTGGTCTCGGGAGGTGTGCTGCTGCGGCTGCCGGTGTGCAACGCCGCCGTCGACATCTTCGAAATCGACCCGTGGCCGCTTATCATCGCCGAACTGCCGGAACTCGACCTCGACCGCCTGCGCGACGTCGTCGACGGTCCGTGGCCGCCGCTCCACTAGCCGATCCCGCCGCGTCCGCCCGAGCCCTTTCCCTTCGACGTCATCGACAATCCGGCCTCGCCGGTCGGTTTGCATCCGCAACCGTTGCCGCCGCGCCAGCTTCAAGCGCGCGTCCCGGAGCACGCCTGGCAGCAAGCCGCGCAGGCCGGCGGGCGACTCGGCGCACTGGCGCTGCCGGCCTCCCTGGTACTGGCGGCGCGGGCCTCGCGGCCGATTTTCGAGCGCGCCATCCTCAGCCACCTCGACCTGCTGCGCCCGCTACTGTGCTGGCTGTTCCCGTTCCCGGTCCACAAAACCAGGCTAACGACGGTGACGACCGACGAATGCGGCCGTTTTCACGCCTTGATCTGGCGCTCGATCGTCAACTTCGACCAGCCCGACCTGTATTTCATCGCGCGCCAGCGCATCTGGCCCGGTTTCTGGGTGACGATTTACGAACCGAAACCGGTGATTTGCTACACTTGGTGGAACTATGTGTGCGGCAGCGAAGTCGTCCTCGTCACCGCGCACCCGCTGGCGCACGCCTGCCCGCCCTGCCCGCCCATCGTCGCACCCAACAACTGGGTACTGTTCATGGCCATCGGCAATACCTCGGTGTGGCGCATCCACGGCGCCAACGACAGCACCCGCGTCGGCGCGCCGGGCCACGACCCCGCCAAGCTCGGCCTGCTGGACGGCGGCGCGCCGTGGGGCGGCACGCTGCGGCCGCGGCTGGAATTCGACACCTCCCTGCGCAGCGACCTGGGCGTGTTCTACTACCGCGTGTCGTACAAGCGCGCCACCGAGGTCGAGACGGAGTGGCGCCCCAGCACCGAGGCCGTCAGCCGCCACTACGCGCACGAGGTGGGCGGCGACCTGATCCTCGAACAATACCCGCTCGGCCCGCAGAGCGTCGGCACCAGCGCGCACCTGTATAAAATCCCGCCGGGCTTGCCACCGCTGGGACAGTGGTCGATTCCGAACGCCGTGCTCGACACGCAAAACGCGGTCATTCCCACCACCGCGGTGGCGCCCGGCGTGCCGTTCGACGACAACGGCGTCGCGCTGGGCGCCGACCAGGGCGGCCCCTGGCAGATCAAGGTGGAACTGTTCGACGCCGCCGGCAACCTGGTCGATCCCGAGGCGCTGGGCATTAAATGGCGGGTTCCCGCCAGCGATACGCTGACCGGGACGATCCAGACGCGCGACGCCGCGCTGCTGGGGCTGGTGGACGCGGCCAACAACCGCATGCTGCTGACGATACGGCTGGACAACAACCGCAGCTACGCCCGCATCGACGCGCCCAGCGTGGGCGGCAGCACGGCGACGGACGAATGCGGCGTGATGAACTACGCCGCGCTGGCGCAGACGGTCGAGGTACCCTTCTACGGCTTGCAGATCAACCGTTACGCGACCTACTCGTTCTACGTGCAGCGCGGCGCGGTCACGCCACCCGAGTACAGCCTGGCGGGGACGGCGGCGTCCGGCATCGCCGGCATGCCCGGCGCGATACCGCCGTCGCCGCCGGCCGATGCGCTGCCAACGGTGGGCACGTTGCTCGACACCTGCACCTTGGCCGGCTTCACCGAGCAGCTGTACGTCGCGCACACGGGCACCGACGGCTGGTCGCGCCTGAGCGGCTACGACAGCAGCGCGGCGCGCGCCTTCGTGCTGGCGCCCGAAACGGCAATTCAGGCCAGCTTCTTGGTTTAACGGCATAAAAAAACCGGGGACAGACCACGATTTTCGAGCAGCTATTGCTCGGAAATCGTGGTCTGTCCCCGGTTCGGGATGGAGCGCCCGCTTGCCCGGGCGCTGTCAACTAGTTAGCCCACCCACTTGCGGGCGTTGCGGAACATGCGCATCCACGGCGAATCCTCGCCCCACGATTCCGGGTGCCACGATTGCTGTACGCTGCGGAACACGCGCTCGGCGTGCGGCATCAGCACGGTGAAGCGGCCGTCCGGCGTGGTCACCGAGGTCAGGCCGTCCGGCGAGCCGTTCGGGTTGTACGGATACGCTTCGGTGGCATGGCCGCGGTTGTCGACGAAGCGCATGGCCTTCGTGACGTCGCCGATGTTGCCGGTCTGCGAGAAGTCGGCGTACCCTTCGCCGTGGGCGATGGCAATCGCCGTTTGCGTGCCGGCCATGCCCTGGAAGAAGATCGACGGCGAATCCAGCACTTCGACCATGGCGAAACGGCCTTCGAATTTCTCCGACTTGTTGCGCGTAAACTTGGGCCAGGCGTGCGCGCCGGGGATGATAGCCTTCAGGTTGCTCATCATCTGGCAGCCGTTGCAAATACCCAGGCCGAAGCTGTCGCTGCGCGAGAAGAAGCGCGCGAACTGCTCGGCCAGGCTGGCGTTGAACAGTATGGTCTTGGCCCAGCCCTCGCCGGCGCCCAGCACGTCGCCGTACGAGAAGCCGCCGACGGCGATGACGCCCTGGAAGTCGTCGAGGCGGACGCGGCCGGCGATCAGGTCGCTCATGTGCACGTCGACGGCGCTAAAGCCGGCCTGGTGCATCACGTACGCCGTTTCAATGTGCGAGTTCACGCCCTGCTCGCGCAGGATGGCCACGCGCGGGCGCACGCCGGTGGCGATGAACGGCGCGGCGACGTTTTCCGCCGGGTCGAACGTGAGCACCGGCGTCATGCCCGGGTCGGCCAGGTCGAACGCGCGGTCGTATTCGGCGTCGGCGCAGGCCGGGTTGTCGCGCAGGCGGGCGATGCGCCAGCTGGTTTCGCTCCACAGGCGTTGCAGCGCGGAACGCGGGTGCGAGTAGATCAGCTTGGCGTCGCGGGTGAATTCAATCACGTCGCGCTCGTTCGGCTTGCCGATGATGTGGCTGCAGGCGCCCAGGTCGAAGCTGCGCAAGACGTCCATGACCAGCGACTTCTCGTCGGCGCGCACTTGGATGACGGCGCCCAGCTCTTCGTTGAACAGCGCGCGCAGGGTCAGTTCGTTGCGCCGCTCGGCCACCTGGCCGGCCCAGTTCTTGGCGTCGCCCCAGTCGCTGGCGTGCTCGCCTTCCAAGGTCAGCATGTCGAGGTTGATCGACAGGCCGCTGTGGCCGGCGAAGGCCATTTCGGCCAGCGTGGCGAACAGGCCGCCGTCGGAACGGTCGTGGTAGGCCAGCAGCTTGCCGTCGCTATTGAGTTGCTGGATCGCCGCGAAGAAGCCCTTCAGGTCGGCGGCGCTGTCGACGTCCGGCGTCTCGTTGCCGAGTTGGCCGGTCACTTGCGCCAGCGCCGAGGCGCCCAGGCGGTTCTTGCCGCGGCCCAGGTCGATGACGATGATGGCGCTGTCGCCGGCGTCGGTCTTGATTTGCGGCGTCAGCGATTTGCGCACGTCGGTCACCGGCGCGAACGCCGAGACGAT
Organism: Janthinobacterium sp. CG_23.3; assembly: GCF_046115965.1. Taxonomy (NCBI): domain Bacteria; kingdom Pseudomonadati; phylum Pseudomonadota; class Betaproteobacteria; order Burkholderiales; family Oxalobacteraceae; genus Janthinobacterium; species Janthinobacterium sp. CG_23.3. The sequence goes on from NZ_JBJXIB010000001.1 coordinate 179,902, forward strand.
CAGCGACACCGGCGACACCACGGCCTTGCTTTCCTCGTCGTCGCGCCAGGTGGTGCGCATCGACAGCGAATCCTTGCCGACCGGGATGCTGATGCCCAGCGCCGGGCACAGTTCCATGCCGATCGCCTTGACGGTGTCGTACAGCGCCGCGTCCTGGCCCGGCTGGCCGCAGGCGGCCATCCAGTTGGCCGACAGTTTCAGATCCGAAATGTCGCCGATCGCCGCGGCGGCGATGTTGGTGATCGCCTCGCCGACGGCCATGCGGCCCGACGCCGGCGCGTCGATGACGGCCAGCGGCGTGCGCTCGCCCATGGCCATCGCTTCGCCCAGGTAGCCTTCAAAACTCATCGCCGTGACGGCGCAGTCGGCCACCGGCACTTGCCACGGGCCGACCATCTGGTCGCGCACGGTCATGCCGCCCACCGAGCGGTCGCCAATGGTGATCAGGAAGGACTTGTCGGCCACCGTCGGCAGCAGCAGCACGCGCTGCGCCACGTCGGCCAGGTCCAGGCCGGTCAAGTCGATGGCCGGGAACGCGTGGTGGACGTGGTGCACGTCGCGCAACATCTTCGGCGGTTTGCCCAGCAGTACGTCCATCGGCATGTCGACCGGCTCGTTGCCCAGGTCGGTGTCGATCAGCTTCAGCTGGCGCTCTTCGGTGGCGACGCCGACGGCGGCGAACAGGCAGCGTTCGCGCTCGCACAGGGCCTTGAACAGCGGCAGGCTCTCCGGCGCGATCGCCAGCACGTAGCGTTCCTGCGATTCATTGCTCCAGATTTCCTTCGGCGCCATGCCGCTTTCTTCCAGCGGGATCTTGCGCAGGTCGAAAATCGCGCCGCGCTTGGCGTCGTTGGTGATTTCCGGGAAGGCGTTCGAGAGGCCGCCGGCGCCCACGTCGTGGATCGAAATGATCGGGTTGTCGGCGCCCATCTGCCAGCAGGCGTTGATGACTTCCTGCGCGCGCCGCTCCATTTCCGGGTTGCCGCGCTGGACCGAGTCGAAGTCCAGGTCGGCGGTGTTGGTGCCGGTGGCCATCGACGAGGCGGCGCTGCCGCCCATGCCGATGCGCATGCCCGGACCGCCCAGTTGCACCAGCAGGCTGCCGACCGGGATGTCGTTCTTGTGGGTGTGCTGGGCCGAAATGTTGCCGATGCCGCCGGCAATCATGATCGGCTTGTGGTAGCCGTACACGGTGTCGCTGGCGCCGGCGAACTGGCGGCCGATGTTTTGCTCGTAGGTGCGGAAATAGCCGCCCAGCACCGGACGGCCGAATTCGTTGGAGAACGCGGCGCCGCCCAGCGGGCCTTCGATCATGATCTGCAAGGCCGAGGCGATGCGGTCCGGCTTGCCGTAGCGCACCGAGGTGTCGCGGCCGGCTTGCGGCGCGGTCACGCTGGCGGCGTTTTCCCATGGCTGGACGGCGCCCGGCAGCATCAGGTTGGAGACGGTGAAACCGGTCAGACCGGCCTTCGGCTTGGCGCCGCGGCCGGTCGCGCCCTCGTCGCGGATTTCGCCGCCGGCGCCGGTGGAGGCGCCCGGGAACGGCGAAATCGCGGTCGGGTGGTTATGCGTCTCGACCTTCATCAAGGTGTGCGTCAGTTCGGTCGAGGCCGCGTATTCGTGGCCGCCGGCCTCGCCGCGCGGGTAGAAGCGCGACACGCTCGCCCCTTCCATGATCGACGAGTTGTCGCTGTAGGCGACGACGGTGCCCTTCGGCTGCAATTCGTGGGTGTTCTTGATCATGCCGAACAGCGACTTCGGCTGCGCCACGCCGTCGATGGTCCAGTCGGCGTTGAAGATCTTGTGGCGGCAATGCTCGCTGTTGGCCTGCGCGAACATCATCAGCTCGACGTCGGTCGGGTTGCGCTTGGCCTTGGTGAAGGCGGCGTCGAGGTAGTCGATCTCGTCGTCCGACATGGCCAGGCCGAGCTCGGTGTTGGCTTTTTCCAGCGCGGCCTTGCCGGCGCCGAGCACGTCGATCGATTCCAGCGGGCGCGCTGCGAGCGTGCGGAACAGATTGGCCGCCTCGTCCGGATGGCGCAGCACCGATTCGGTCATGCGGTCGTGCAGCAGCGCGGCGACGTCCTGCGCCTGGCTGTCCGACAGCTTCTTGGCGGCGCCGATGCTGCTGCCCAAAATGCCCGATTTCAGGTTGACGCGATAGGCGACGCCGCGCTCGACGCGCTTGATGTGCGCCATGCCGCAGTTGTGCGCGATGTCGGTGGCCTTCGAGGCCCACGGCGAAATCGTGCCGAAGCGCGGGATCACGAAGAACTCTTCGCACACGCCGTCGGCGTGCTCGGCCTCGGCCGGCGAGCCGTAGGTCAGCAGCGCCCCGAGGCGGCTGCTGTCGTCGGCCGACAGGGGCGCGGCGGCATCGATGAAATGGACATAGCGCGCCTGCACCGACGTAATGGCGGGCCACACGGCCTGCAATTGGGTTAACAGGCGTTGGCTACGGAATACGGACAGGGCATTGGAACCCGGCAGAATCAACATGGTTGGAAGGTGGTTGATGCAGCGTGGCTGCGGGTTAAAGGTAGGTGTGGCACGAGACGGTGGAGCTGGAATTCCTTTGCGCGCATTATACCCGTTTCGCCCCCCCGTTAGCAGGTCGGCGGCGCCCTATCCGGGGCTTGATCTGCGTTCAAAGCAACATTATTTGCTTTGTTTGGCGGAAATCGGCATCGGCACCGCCAAAATGGTGCGTTTTTTGGCATCTTTGCAGTATCCTCGTTGGACAATGCCCGCCTAGCGCCCCGACCGAGCCGGCTCGCAGATTCCACAGAGAACCACGAGAGATGCACGATGAAAGAATATAGCGACTTATCGGTTCTGATCGTCGACCCCAACCCCAGCATGCGGGGCAATCTGCACAACATGCTGAACCAGTCGTCGATCACCAAAATCGACTACGCGGTCAGCGCCGGCACGGCCATCCGCCAGCTCGGCAAGAAATCCTTCGACATCATCCTGTGCGAATACGACCTGGGCACCGGCAGCGACGGCCAGGACGGCCAGCAACTGCTGGAAGACCTGCGCCACCACAAACTGATCGGCGTGTGGACCATTTTCATCATGCTGACCTCGGAAGGCGTCTACGGCAAGGTGATGAGCGCGGCCGAGCTGACGCCGACCGACTACATCTTAAAACCCTTCACCGTCGACGTGCTGAGCGGGCGCATCGGCCGCGCCATCGACCGCCGCGCGATCTTCCTGCCGGTTTACCAGTTGATCGGCCAGGGCAATCTGCGCGAGGCGATCAAGGCTTGCGGCGCCGCCGAAAGCAAGCACGTGCGCCACGCCGGCGACTTCCTGCGCCTGCGCGCCGAACTGCACCTGGACCTGGGCGAGCTGGACCTGGCCGAACAACTCTACCAGGAGGCGCTGGCGCTGAAACCGCTGGATTGGGCCAACCTCGGCCTGGCCAGGACCCTGTTCGGGCAGCAGCGCTACGATGACGCGCACGAGGCGCTGCTGAAACTGATCGAGCAGAATCCGCGCCTGATGTCGGCCTACGACCTGCTGGCCAAGACCCAGCAGGCGCTGGGCCAGGCGGCGCAGGCGAAGAAAACGCTGGAAGACGCGGTGGCGCTGTCGCCGCACATGGTGCGCCGCCTGCGCCACCTGGGCGAGGTGGCGCTGACGGCGGACGACATCGTCGCCGCCGAGCGCGCCTTCAAGCAAGTCGTGGCGAAGGCCAAGTATTCCGAATTCCGCGACCCGGAGGACCACGTCAACCTGGTCAAGGCGTTGGTTAAAAAGGGCGACGGCGGCCAGGCCAGCGGCGTGGTGCGCGACCTCGAACGCTCGATGCGCGGCAGCCCCAACGTCGAAGCCTGCCGGGCCATTTCGGCGGCGCTGGTGCAGGAACTGGCCGGCAACGTCAGCGCCGCCGCCAACGAACTGAATTTGGCGGTGACGGCGCTGGCCGCCAGCAAGGGCTTGTCGACCCAGTTGAAAATCGGCCTGGTGCACAGCTGCCTGAACAACAAACTCGACAAGGCCGCCTCCGACGTCATGCTCGGCCTGATGAACGACCCGGACAGCGACGTGACGATGGAACAGGCGATCGACGAATTCGAGAAGGCCGGCCGGCACGACATGGCGCAAAGCGTCGGCGCCCATATCAGCCAACAGGTCGAGGAACTGATGAGCGACGCGGCCGACCAGGCCAGCCACGGCGAGCTGAAGGCGGCGGTGCTGGCGCTGCGCCAGGCGCTGCGGCGCACCCCGAGCAATCTGCAATTGCTGCTGCAGTCGGTGGAAGCGATCCTGCGCCAGCTCAACACGCTGGGCTGGGAACCGCCGCTGGCCGAGCAGGCCCAGCACCAGATGCACAGCATCCGCAAGCTCGACGCCAGTCACCCGATGCTGGCCTCGCTGCACGACCAGTACGCGGCGACCCAGCGCAAATACGGTATCGCCAACTAGCGTGGCGTAGGTCGGATGCGCGGGACGCGTAATCCGACCGACGAAAACCGCGCCAACTTTACCGATCGTCCCGTCAATTGATCGCGCGCAAGCCCAACGCGCGTCCCCCTCCCTCCCCCCGGAACGTTCTAGCCGCGAAGGCAGTCCTAATAAACAGACCAGCACCGCCACCCGGCTGGTGCCTACTTTGCACTCGCGCGCCCGCAGACGACGACTGCAATCCTACAGGGGGCAACATGAAAGAGAAACAAGCCAAAGAACCCGCGTCCATGAACGGCGGTTCGGCTTCCCAGCACAACACGCGGAGCGAACCCGATTCGCGCACCGGTCCGCGCGCGCGCGACACCGAGAAGGCCACCGCATATACGATGCCGAACGACGCCGCCGCCGACCTGTCCGGCCTCGACGAGCGCGGCATGCCCGGCCTGACCGGCTCGGCTGGCTTGGCGGGCCGCGGCGCCCGCGACGCGATGCCCGACGGCGCCATGGTCGACCTATCGGCCGCCGGCAAAGCCACCGACATGCCCGGCGCCGACATGGGCGTCGGCGGCGGCGGCAATTTCGGCGCCGGCGGTGGCGGCAATTTCGGCGCCGGCGGTGGCGGCAATTTCGGCGCCGGCGGTGGCGGTGGCGGTGGCGGTTATCGGCCGCCGCCAGTGCGCAAGTGCGGCACGATGGACGTCCACCGCCGCCTGTTATCGACGGTGCCCTCCTACGCCCGCATCCGCGCCGAGATAGAAAACCACGCACGCCTGTATGAACTCGGCGCCGGCGCCACCGAACGCAGCGGCGTGACGCGCATTCCCGTGGTGGTGCACGTGGTGTGGAACAGCGCCGCCCAGAACGTCAGCGACGCGCAGATCGCCAGCCAGATGGACGTGCTCAACCGCGACTTCCGCCGCACCAACCCGGACGCCAACTCGACGCCGGCGCCCTACCTGCCGCTGGCCACCGACTCGCGCATCGAATTTTTCCTCGCCAACACCGACCCCAACGGCGCGCCTAGCGGCGGCGTCGAACGGCGCCAAACCAGCGTCGCGGCGTTCATTGACGACGACGCCGTCAAATCCTTCGCCACCGGTGGCCTGAACGCCTGGCCGCAGGAACGCTACCTGAACATGTGGGTGTGTCCGCTCGGCAGCGGCCTGCTCGGCTACGCCCAGTTCCCCGGCGGCCCCGGCGCCACCGACGGCGTCGTGATCCAGCAATCGGCGTTCGGCACCACCGGCACGGCGGCGCCGCCGTTCAACCTGGGCCGCACCGCCACGCACGAAATCGGCCACTGGCTGAACCTGAACCACATCTGGGGCGACGACGGCACCGGCTGCAGCGGCACCGACAACGTCGCCGACACGCCCAACCAGGCCGGCTACAACACCGGCGCACCGAGTTTTCCGCACGTTAGTTGCGGCAACGCCCCGCACGGCGACATGTTCATGAACTATATGGACTACACCGACGACCGCGCCATGTTCATGTTCACCGCCGGCCAAGTGGCGCGCATGCAAGCCTGCCTCGACGGCGTACGCGGCACCCTCGGCGCCGGCGCCGGCATGAGACGGCCGAGTTCGTCGCCGGTGGTGGCGTGGGACGCGAACCGGATCGACACCTTCGTGCTCGGCACCGACCGCGCGCTGTACCACAAATGGTGGGACGGCGGCGCCTGGGGTCCGGCGACGACCGGCTACGACTACATGGGCGGCGTCTGCACCAGCGTGCCGCAAGCGGTGGCCTGGGGCCCGAACCGCCTCGACGTCTTCGTCACCGGCACCGACAGCGCGCTGTACCATAAATGGTGGGACGGCGGCGCGTGGGGGCCGGCGCCGACCGGCTACGAATACATGGGCGGCGTCTGCCTGGGCGAACCGCGCATCGTCTCGTGGGGCGCCAACCGGCTCGACGTCTTCGTCATCGGCAGCAACCACGCGCTGTATCACAAGTGGTGGGACGGCGCCAATTGGGGGCCGTCGCTGACCGACTACGAATACATGGGCGGCGTCTGCCTGGGACAACCCGAAGTCGTCTCGTGGGGCGCGAACCGGCTCGACGTCTTCGTCATCGGCGCCGACCGCGCGCTGTACCATAAGTGGTGGGACGGCGCCAACTGGGGGCCGTCGCTGGAAGGCTACGAACGCCTGGGCGGCGTCTGCACCTGCGCGCCGCGCGCGGTGGCATGGGGTCCGAACCGCCTCGACGTCTTCGTCACCGGCACCGAAGGCGCGCTGTACCACAAGTGGTGGGACGGTGCGAACTGGGGTCCGTCGCCGGAAGGCTTCGAGTACATGGGCGGCGTCTGCGTCGGTCAGCCGGAAGCGGTATCGTGGGGCGCGAACCGGCTCGACCTGTTCGTCATCGGCACCAACAGCGCGCTCTACCATAAATGGTGGGATGGCGGCGCATGGGGGCCGGCGCTGACCGGCTACGAGTACATGGGCGGCATTATCACCTCGGCGCCGCGGGTGGTGGCGTGGGGCGCGAACCGCCTCGACGTCTTCGCCACCGGCACCGATAGCGCGCTTTACCACAAGTGGTGGGATGGCGGGGCTTGGGGGCCGTCGCTCACCGGCTACGAGTACATGGGCGGCATCATCACCGCGTTCCGGCAAGCCCCCCGCGTCCAGCAAGAGGCGCCCGCGCAGCAAGCCGTGGCGCCGACACACGCGGTTCAACGCGAGCAGCGGGCGCCGGGCGCCGGCATGCTAGCATGAGGACATGCAGATGAACCAAGACAGCGCAGCGCCCAGCGGCAGTTGGACCCATTCGTTCGAGGAGGACGAAGGCGGCGTTCATCTATACCGGCCGACCCGGTCGTTCCCGTTCCCGCCCAGCAGGCGCGGGCGCGAAACGCTGGAATTCGGCGCCGCCGGCCGGATGCTCACCGGCGTCCCCGGCCCGGACGACCGGCGCGTTCTGACCGACGCCGGCCTGACCCCGCTGGGCATGAACCGCTTCCGCCTGGAGGGCGGGATCATGCCGGGCAAGGTCATTGAAATCGTCGAAGCCCAGCCGGATCGACTCAAGGTCAGATACCTTTAAGCTGTAGGTCGGGTTGGCGCGCAAAGCGCGCGTAACCCGACCGGCGTCGGCGGCGGCCAGGCGTCAAATGACGCACGCTACCCCACCCCGGATTCTCCCTACGGGATGCTATCCCGCGGCACTCACACCACCATCCCCGCGTGCGCGGCGACCACCTGCAGAACCCCGTCTGCCGAACGCGCCCACATGCGCGTAAAGCGGAAGTCGCCATTGGCCGGCTGGCCGGCATAGGTGCCGGACACCTTCATCCGCACCGACACCACCGCAACCCCGCCATGCAACTGCACATGCTGCTCCGACGGCGTCAGCTCGTGCAGCTTGAGCAAACCGGATTCATGGGCGGCAAGATCCTCGCCTTTCCCAAACAACTGGCCCAGGTGGTTGGTAAAAAGCAAGCCCGGCGCCAGCAAGGCATCCAAGGCAACGATATCCGACGCCAGCATGGCCAGGCGCAACCACTCCTCGACGTCCAGAATCTGATCATTTACCGTCATCATTATCCACCTTACATTGAGCCTGCGAAACCGCCCGGCCGAAATGCGACGCCACCCAATCCCTGGCGACCAGCCACAGCGCCGGTGCGCCCCGTTCGATCACCGGCCCGTATCGCTCCAGCACCTGCTGATACTGCACGCCGCTCTCGGCCCAGGTGCCGCCATCGGTAAACACATTGATCAACAGCGGCTGAAAGCGGTCCAACGCCTTGGCGAACTGCGCGTCGCCGGTCTCGCCCGCCTCGAATTCCCCCCACAGGTTCTGCAATTGCTCGCCCTGCCCGGCGGGAAGCAAGCCGAAGAAGCGATCCGCGGCCAGCTTTTCGCGCGCCTCCTGGCTACCGTCCAGCACGCCATGAATCGGCGTATCGCCGGCATCGACTTCAACTATATCGTGCAGCAACAGCATCTTCACCACGCGGCCGACGTCGACATGCGCGGCGGCGTGCTCCTCCAGCACCCAGGCATACAGCGCCAGATGCCACGAGTGCTCGGCCGAGTTTTCTTTCCTGCTCCGGTCGAGCAGCGGCGACTGCCGCACGACACTTTTCAGCCGATCAATCTCACGCAAAAAACTCAGTTGCTGAACCAGTCTATGTGATTCCACACGCCATCCTTAGCAATACTATCAAATAGTTACAATGCCCACATGCCTGGGGCCGGTCCCGCTAAAAGAAGGGCGTCGGCGCTAGACTCGAAGATCCTTGCGAAGAAAAACCGTCGCCTGAGGATTGTCGTTGTAGCGCTCACATGCTTGGTATCCGCGTCCCGCGTAGATGCGCAGCGCGCCCGTCAGATCGTCTTTGCTGTCCAGATATAACCACTGCACGGCGGCGGCCACGGCGTGTTCCTCCATCGCATCGAGCAAGGATTCGGCCAGGCCCCTGCCGCGGAACTGCGGGCGCACGTAAAGACGTTTGCACTCCGCCGCCAGGGCGATCGACGCAAGAGGCCGAAGCACCACGCAACCGGCCGGGATGTCCCCCACGTACGCAATCCACAATGCCGACGACGCATCGTTCAGAAATGCCTCAATTTCCTGCTGGGTATCGCGCTTCGTCACGCCGACCGCCGCGTAATACTCGCTGAGCAAAAGCTGCGCGTCGGGCAAGCGCGAGATAGCCGCGCGGGCTATGTTGACCGGAGATGGGTGTGTACTCATCAGATCAGGCCGGCTTAGGAATCTCAAGGCCCCGCTTCACCGCCGGACGCGCCAGGAACGCTGCAAGCACCCTTGTCACCTGGGGGAAGTCCGCCATACCAACCAACTCGCCCGCCTCGTAAAAGCCAATCAAATTGCGTATCCATGGGAAGGTGGCAATGTCGGCGATGGTATAGCGGTCGCCCATAATCCAGTCGCGGCCGGTGAGCCGTTGCTCCAGCACGCCGAGCAAGCGCTGCGCCTCCGCGACGTAGCGGTCGCGGGGGCGCTTGTCTTCGTAGTCCTTGCCGGCGAATTTGTTGAAGAAGCCCAGCTGGCCGAACATCGGCCCGATACCGCCCATCTGGAACATCAGCCACTGGATGGTTTCGTAGCGCCCGGCCGCGTCCTGCGGAATACATTTTCCGGTTTTGTCGGCGAGATACAGCAAAATTGCGCCGGATTCGAACAGCGGCAGCGGCTTGCCGTCGGGACCGTCGGGATCGATGATGGCGGGGATTTTATTGTTGGGGTTCAGCGATAAAAACTCGGCGGAGGTTTGGTCGTTGGTGCCGAAATTGACGTGGTGGGGTTCGTAGGACAGCCCCGTTTCTTCCAGCATGATCGAGACTTTGACGCCGTTCGGCGTAGGCAGCGAATACAATTGCAGCCGCTCTGGATGGGCTGCGGGCCATTTCGTCGTGATGGGAAAGATGGACAGGTCGGTCATGGTGCTTCCTCTCGTATGTGTCATGGCGAAGCAAATTCTGCCACAGTTGGGAAAGCGCTGCAGGAAGCGGCGGCGCCCGATGGCGTTCGCTTAGCGTGCCGTAGGTCGGACTGGCGGGACGCGTAATCCGACGATGTTCGCCGACGCGCGACGCGCCGCTCCGGGCCAACGTTGCCGGGTTACGCCCTTTGGGCTAACCCGAACTCCGAAAACCGCGTTAGCCAGGCGGACCGTAACCGCCGCCGCCCGGCGTTTCGACGACGAACACGTCGCCCGCCCGCATCTCGGTCTTGCCGATGTGCGCCAGTTGCTCGACGCTGCCGTCGGCGCGCCGCACGCTGTTGCGCCCCAGCGCCCCGCACGCGCCGCCGGCCATGCCGAACGGCGCGTGGATGCGGTTGTTCGACAGGATCGCCGCCGTCATCGGCTCCAGGAAGCGCACCTCGCGCACGCCGCCGTTGCCGCCATGCCAGCGCCCGGCGCCGCCCGAGCCGGGCCGGATCTCGTAGCTGTCGAGCCGCACCGGGAAGCGCCATTCCAGAATTTCCGGGTCGGTCAGGCGCGAGTTGGTCATATTGGTTTGCACCACGTCGGTGCCGTCAAAGCCCGGCCCGGCGCCGGAGCCGCCGGCGATGGTCTCGTAGTACTGGTACTTGGCGTTGCCAAAGGTAAAGTTGTTCATCGTCCCCTGCGCCGCCGCCATCACGCCCAGCGCGCCGTACAGCGCGCTGGTGATGCAGGTCGAGGTTTCAACGTTGCCCGACACCACGGACGCCGGATAGCGCGGGTTCAGCATCGAGCCGTGCGGGATAATGACCTTGAGCGGCTTCAGACAGCCGGCGTTGAGCGGAATCTCGTCGTCGACCAAGGTGCGGAACACGTACAGCACCGCCGCCATGCACACCGCCGACGGCGCGTTGAAGTTGTTGGGCAACTGCGCCGAGGTGCCGCTGAAGTCGATCTCGGCGCTGCGGCTGGCCGCGTCGACGCGGATCGCCACCTGGATCTGCGCGCCGTTGTCCAATTGCACCGTGTAGGCGCCGTCCTTGAGCGCGCCGATCACCCGCCGCACCGCCTCCTCGGCGTTGTCCTGCACGTGGCCCATGTAGGCCCGCACCACGTCGAGGCCGAAGTGCGCGACCATCTTGCGCAACTCGTCGGCGCCCTTCTGGTTGGCCGCTACCTGCGCGCGCAGGTCGGCCATGTTCTGGTCGGGGTTGCGCGCCGGATAGCGCGCCGCCGCCAGCATGGCGCGCGCCTCGGCGTCGCGCAGGTGGCCGCCGCCTTGGCGGCCGTCGACCAGCTTGAAGTTGTCGATCAGTACGCCCTCCTCCTCGATGCTGCGCGAGTCGGGCGGCATCGAACCGGGCGTGGTGCCGCCGATGTCGGCGTGGTGGCCGCGCGAGCCGACGTAGAACAGGATCGCCGCGCCCGCCTCGTCGAACACCGGCGAGATCACCGTCACGTCGGGCAGGTGGGTGCCGCCGTGGTAGGGGTCGTTGAGCATGAAAACGTCGCCCGGATGCATGCGCCCGGCGTTCTCGAGCATCACCGTCTTGATGCTTTCGCCCATAGAACCGAGGTGCACCGGCATGTGCGGCGCGTTGGCGATCAAGTTGCCGTCGGCGTCGAAAATGGCGCAGCTGAAATCGAGCCGCTCCTTGATGTTGACCGAATACGCGGTGTTTTGCAGCCGCAGCCCCATCTGCTCGGCGATCGACATGAACAGGTTGTTGAAAATCTCCAGCATGACGGGGTCGGCGCCGGTGCCGATGGCGCGCCGGGCCGGCAGCGCCTCGACCCGCGTCAGCACCAGGTGCGCGTGCGGCGTGACGCGGGCCAGCCAGCCCGGCTCGACCACGGTGGTGGCGTTGGTCTCGGCGATGATGGCCGGTCCGGCGATGGCGTCGCCGGGGCGCAGCGCCACGCGCTGGTACAGCGCGGTGTCGCGCCAGCGGCCGCCGGAATACATAGGGACGGTCTGCAGCGGGGCGATAGCCAGCGGCGCGGTACCCACCGGCACGCTTTCCAGCGGCGCCGGCGCGTCGGACTTGCCGATCGCCTCGACCGAGACCGCCTCCACAATCAGCGCCTTGCCCGGCATCAGGAAGGAAAAACGCTTCTTATAGCCGGCCTCGAACTGCGCCTGCATCGCCTCGTTGCCGTCGAACAGCACGATCAGCGCCGAGTCGGTGCCCTCGTAGCGCAGGTGCACGCGCCGGATCAGCGCGATGCGCGCCGCCGCCACGCCCTGCGCCAGCAGGTCGGCGCGGGCTTGGGCGCCCAGCGCGTCCAGACGGCGCGCCAGCTCGGCCGGGGCGCCGGCGTCCAGCCGCGCCTCGACGGCCGCCTCGCGCATTGCGCTCTGGTCGGCCAGACCCATGCCGTAGGCCGACATCACGCCGGCCAGCGTGTGGATGAACACGCTTTTCATGCCCAACGCGTCGGCCACCAGGCAGGCGTGCTGCCCGCCCGCGCCGCCGAAGCTGGTGAGCGTGTATTCGGTGACGTCGTGACCGCGCTGCACCGAAATGTACTTGATGGCGTTGGCGATGTTGCCGACCGCGATGTCGAGATAGCCTTCGGCAACCTGCTCGGGCGTCGTCGGCTGGCCGGTCGCGGCGCCGATCTCGGCCGCCAAGGCGGCAAATTGCGCGAACACGGTGTCGGCGTCGAGCGCCTCGCCGGCGCCGGCGCCGAACAGTTTCGGGAAATGCGCCGGCTGGATCTTGCCGAGCATGACGTTGCAGTCGGTCACAGCCAGCGGACCGCCGCGGCGGTAACTGGCCGGGCCGGGATTGGCGCCGGCGCTGTCCGGGCCGACGCGGTAGCGGGCGCCGTCGAAGTGCAGGATCGAGCCGCCGCCGGCGGCCACGGTGTGGATGCTCATCATCGGCGCGCGCACGCGCACGCCGGCGATCTGGGTGTCGAAGACGCGCTCGAACTCGCCGGAAAAATGCGACACGTCGGTCGAGGTGCCGCCCATGTCGAAGCCGATCACCCGTTCGAAGCCGGCCAGCTGGCTGGCTGGCGCGCACCATGCCGACGACGCCGCCGGCCGGCCCGCTGAGGATGCTGTCCTTGCCCTGGAAGGCGCGCGCGTCGCTCAGGCCGCCGTTCGACTGCATGAATTGCAGGTGGACGCCGGGCATCTCGGCGGCCAGCTGGTCGACGTAGCGCCGCAGGATCGGCGACAGGTAGGCGTCGACGACGGTGGTATCGCCGCGCGCCACCAGCTTCATCATCGGACTGACCCGGTGCGACACCGACACTTGGGTGTAGCCGATTTCGCGGGCGATCTCGGCGACCCGCGCCTCGTGCGCGCTGTAGCGGTAGCCGTGCATGAAAACGATCGCCAGCGAACGCAGGCCCTGCGCGTACAGCGCCTGCAACGCGGCGCGGGCGGCGGCCCCGTCCAGCCCGCGCACCAGCTCGCCGTGCGCGCCGACGCGCTCGTCGATCTCGACGACGTGGCTGTACAGCAGCTCGGGCAGCACGATCTGCCGGTCGAACAGCCGCGGCCGGTTCTGGTAGGCGATGCGCAGCGCGTCGCGGAAGCCGCGCGTGATGGCCAGCGCGGTCGGCTCGCCCTTGCGTTCGAGCAAAGCGTTGGTGGCCACCGTGGTGCCCATCTTGACGGCCCCGATGCGCGCCACCGGGATGGGCGCGCCGGCCGCCACGTGCAGCAGGTGGCGGATGCCGGCCACGGCGGCGTCGCGGTACCGCTCCGGATTCTCGGACAGCAGCTTGTGGGTCACCAGCGTGCCGTCGGGACGGCGCGCCACGATGTCGGTGAAAGTGCCGCCCCGGTCGATCCAGAATTGCCAATCCATATTGTGCGTCCGCCAAGTTGGAAACGCCCATTGTAGCCGGGCCGTCAACATTGCGCGCACGCCCCTTGCGCGGCAAGGCAATCCCCACTATGTTGGCTACATCTTTCCATTCGAATACGGATACCAGCCCATGAACCCACTCTATACCAGAGCCGAAATCCGCGCCGCCGAAATGGCCGCGGCGCAGCAGTTAGCACCCGGCACGCTGATGCAACGCGCCGGCCTGGCCGGCGCCAACGTAGCGCGCGCGCTGTTGCCCGCTGCGCCGGCGCAGTACAAAGTGCTGGTATTGGCCGGTCCCGGCAACAACGGCGGCGACGCGCTGGAGACGGCGGCCCACTTGGCGGACGCCGGCCTGCAAGTCTCGGTCTGGTTGCTGCCCGACACCGGCGCGCCGTCGGAGGAACGGCGCCACGCGCTGCAGCGCGCCCGCGCCAGCGACGCCACCTTCATCGAAGCCACTCCGGCGGCGCTGGCCCGCGCCGATTGGAACCTGGTCGTCGACGGCCTGTTCGGTATCGGCTTGCGGCGCCCGCTCGACGGCGTGGCGCTGGCCGCCGTCGAGCAGCTGAACCGGCAACACTGCCCGGTACTGGCGCTGGACGTGCCCAGCGGCCTCGACGCCGACACCGGCGCCGTGGTCGGTCCGGACGCGGTTGCGGTGCGCGCCAGCCACACCGTCACCTTCATTGGCGACAAGCCCGGCCTGCACACCGGCGACGGCCGCGACCACGCCGGCGCCGTACAAGTGGCGCCGCTGGACATCGACGCGCGGCACCTTGCGCCTGCCCGCGCGCGCCTGAACGACGCCAGCCATTTCGCCCAGCACCTGCGGGCGCGGCGGCAAAACACCCATAAAGGCAGTTACGGCAGCGTCGCCGTCGTCGGTGGCGCACACGGCATGACCGGCGCGCCCATCCTGGCGGCGCGCAGCGCGCTGTTCGGCGGCGCCGGCCGGGTCTACCTGGCCTTCCCGGACGAGGCCCCGGCCTATGACAGCGGCCAGCCCGAACTGATGTGCCGGCTGGCCGGCGACTTCGACTTCGACACGGCCGTCTTGGTGGCCGGCCCCGGCCTGGGTACCTCGCACCGCGCATATGCGCTGCTGCAGCGCGCCATCGATAGCAGTAGCGCGCTGGTGCTCGACGCCGACGCGCTGAACCTGATGGCGGCCGAGCCGGAGCTGCAAAGCGCGCTGTCGCTGCGCCCCGGCGGCGCGCTGCTGACGCCGCACCCTCTGGAGGCGGCGCGCCTGCTCGGCGTCACCATCGCCGAGGTGCAGGGCGACCGGCTGGCGGCGGCGCGCCAGCTGGCCGCGCAGATGCAGGTGACGGTGATATTGAAGGGATCGGGTACGGTGGTGGCGGCGGCCGACGGCGCCGTCGTCGTCAACACCACCGGCAACCCGGGGCTGGCCACGGCCGGTACCGGCGACGTGCTGTCGGGCCTGTGCGGCAGTCTGCTGGCGCAGGGCTGGCCGCAGTGGCAGGCGGCACTGGCGGCGGTGTGGTTGCACGGCGCGGCGGCAGACGCCCTGGTGGCCGCAGGCGTCGGCCCCATCGGCCTGACGGCCAGCGAGCTGCTGCCGGCGATCCGCGGCGCCATCAACCGCATGGCCCGGAGCGGAACATAAAAACGCCGCAAAAGCCAAAAAAAACACAGTCAAAGAGCCGGGGTTACGCCCCTGGTTTCCTTAACTTTCGCAGCGCCTCCATATCACCGCTACACCAGGCGGCCCGCCGCAATCGTAATGGTGCGCCCGCAACGCGCCGCGATCGACGGGTCATGCGTCACCAGCACCAGTGTCGAACCATGCTCTCGGTTGAGCTGGAACATCAATTGGATCACCGCCTCGCCGGTGGCCGCGTCCAGGCTGCCGGTGGGTTCGTCGGCGAACAGCAGCGGCGGCTCGGTGACGAACGCCCGCGCCAGCGCGACGCGCTGCTGCTCGCCGCCCGACAAATACTTCGGATAATGCTTGAGCCGGCTGCCCAGCTTGACCCGCTCCAGCATCGCCGCCGCCTTCTCCCTGGCGTCGGCCTCGCCGCGCAACTCCAGCGGCAGCATGACGTTTTCCAGCGCCGTCAAATGGGCCAGCAACTGGAACGACTGAAACACGAAACCCAGCTTGGCCATGCGCAGGCCGGCGCGGCCGTCCTCGTCGAGCGCGAAGATATCGCTGCCGTCGAGCACCACCTTGCCGGCCGACGGCGTGTCCAGCCCGGCCAACAAACCAAGCAAGGTCGACTTGCCCGAACCGGAGGCGCCGACAATAGCAAGCGTCTCCGCCCGTTGCACGGTAAAATCAACACTATGCAGTATCGTCAGCTCACCGTCGGCGTCCGGCACGCGCTTGGTCAGACCGCTCACCTGGATCGCGGCCGGCAACGCGGCACGCTCCAGGCGGGTGACGGCGGCGCCAGGGCCGGACGCGGCAGCCGCCGCTTCATTGGGAACAAAATTCGGGGAAGTCGCTTTTGGAAAATCGGGCATGCTGATCTATCTTAAAAAAATTCGTGAACACCTTGGTGGCCGTGGCGGTCAGTTGAAACCGCATCGGCGCCTGTTGCTGTCGCTGCCTGTGGCCGCCCTGCTGTTTGTCGCAGGCACGACGCGCGCCTATTCTGCACCAAAAACGGTGCTGGTGCTGGGCGATAGTTTATCGGCTGAATACGGCCTGAGCCGAGGCAGCGGCTGGGTCGCCCTGCTGGAGCAGCGCCTGGCTGCGCAAAAACTCGGCGCGGCCATCGTCAACGCCAGCGTCAGCGGCGAAACCACCAGCGGCGGGCGCACGCGCCTGCCGGCGCTGCTGAAACGGCACCGCCCCGACATCGTCGTCATCGAACTGGGCGCCAACGACGGCCTGCGCGGCCTGCCGGTGGCGGCCGCCGAGGCCAACCTGCAAGCGATGAGCGCCGAGGCCAAGGGCGCCGGCGCCGAGGTGCTGCTGGTGGGCATGCGCCTGCCGCCCAACTACGGCAGCGCCTACGCCGACAAATTCTTCGCCATGTACGGCAAACTGTCGAGGCAACTGAAGGCGCCGCTGGTGCCGTTTATGCTCGACGGCGTCGCCGACAAGACGCAACTGTTCCAGGCCGACCGGTTGCACCCGACCGCCGAGGCCCACCCCATCATCCTGGCCAATATCTGGCCACAACTGCTGCCATTGCTGAAAGCCCGATGAAATACCCGGCCCTGCTTAATTTTGAAGAAGTCCTGTCCCAGCTCGACAGCTACGACGCCATCATCGACGCGCGCAGCCCGTCCGAGTACGCGCTCGACCATCTGCCCGGCGCCATCAACTGCCCGGTGCTCGACGACGCCCAGCGCATCGAAGTGGGCACGCTGTACAAACAGGCCAACGCCTTCGAGGCGAAGAAAGTCGGCGCGGCGATGGTTGCCAAAAACATCGGCCTGCACATTGACACGTTGTGGCTCGACAAGCCGCGCGACTGGAAGCCGCTGATCTACTGCTGGCGCGGCGGCAACCGCAGCGGCGCGATGGCGCACATCCTGGCGAAAATCGGCTGGCCGGTGATCCAGCTCGAAGGCGGCTACAAAGCCTACCGCAACCACATCAACGCCGCGCTGGCGCAGGAACCGGCGGTCGGCCTGAAGGTGATCTGCGGCACCACCGGCAGCGGCAAGAGCCGCCTGCTGGAGATCATGCACGCCAACGGCGCCCAGGTGCTCGACCTGGAACAACTGGCGGCGCACCGGGGCTCGGTGCTGGGCACCCTGCCAAGCCAGCCGCAGCCGTCGCAAAAGGCGTTCGAAAGCGCGATCTGGAAGCGACTGCGCCAGTTCGACCCGGCCCGGCCGGTGTTCGTCGAATCGGAGAGCAAAAAGGTCGGCAACCTGCGCGTGCCCGACGCTCTGATCGACAAGATGCGCGCCGCGCCCTGCATCTCGCTGACGCTGTCGCGGCCGAACCGGGTGCGCCTGCTGATGGAGGACTACGCCCATTTCACGCTCGACCCGGCACACTTGAATGCCCAGCTCGACTGCCTGCTGAGCCTGTACGGCCGCGAGAAAATCGCCCGCTGGCACGCGATGTCCAACGCCGGCCAGATGGCGGAACTGGTCGACGAATTGCTGGTGCAGCACTACGACCCCGCCTACACCCGTTCGATCGGCCGCAACTTCGCCCAATACGCCGAGGCCGAGGTACTGGCGCTGGACGGCATTGGCGAGGCGTCGTTCCTGGCCGCCGCCAGCCACCTGAACGCGGAAAAATAGCAGTCGAGCTCGATGTTAAGTGGCGCGGCCGGATATCAGAATCAGGGTTTTGACGTCGTCTTCGCTGGCGATGGTTCTTTGTATGATGTCGCCTCGGTAGACTGGCGAATTGATATTTGTGCTGTAGTACGACATCAAGCCAATTTCGCCGGACGGCGGATACGGCGGCGCGTTCGCATGCGCGCAACCGAGGATGGATGAAGTTCCGCCATGGCCCCATGACCACGCTATTCCGAATGCGCTGGTCAGGAAGCCGTGGCCGATTTCGTGCGCGGCGGTCATGCTGAATATGGCGTCGGAATCGCTGCCGCAACTGTGGTCGTAGTACAAATTGCCGGTAAATACAGGGTAGGGATTGCGCGACCGACTGCTGAGATTACCCAACAGCCGAATGCCGGGATTGGCAAAGGTGATCGGCATGCCCTGCGCCGATTCCCGCACCGTGACCTTGACGCTCCATTCGAGTCCGTTCAAGCGCACGGATCTGCTCCAGTAATCGACCATTCCCTGGTTCGCCAAACGCGCGTATACATCGAACTGCGCCCGGGTTATGCGGCTCGCCAAGCCGCTGATCCGACTGGCAAACGACGGTGTCCGATAGTCCATCAGCACGCGGATATGGATTTCCCTTTTTTCGCGGTCTATGCTGGCGCTTGCATAGCCAAGCGGATTTTTCCGCCCGCGCAGTATTTGTTCGCAAGGGAAGGCGCTAATTGGATGAAGCTTTGGCGTCATCGGCTGTACGGTTTAATTCATTCAACATCGCTGAAGGTCGCATACGCCTCATGGCGGTTCTTACAGTATACGTGGAGACAACTCGATCCAATAAAAAAAGCCGCTCGAGAGCGGCTTTTTTTTAATATGGCGACGACTTACTTCGCATCGGCATCCGGCTTAACGTCGGTGCTGGCCAGGGTAATTGGCTTGAGCACTTTGACCTTGGCTTTTTCTTTCAGCACTTCAACGTAGTTGAACATTTCTTGCTGGGCCAGGATGTTGGCGATCTGGTCTTTTTCCGACTGGCGGCGCGCGGCGTCCGGCGTGGCCGATTGCTGCACTTTGCCAATACGGTAGATGCCATAACCCATGCCTGGAACGTCCACGCCGACATAGGCTGGCAGCTTGCTGACATCGGCTTTCATCACTTGCGCCATCGCCAGGCGGTTGATACCGTCGGCTTTGCTGCGCGACACCAGTTTGGCGGCGCCGAAGCCGGTCGCCTCGCCCGAGGCCTTCAGGGCCGCCAGTTTGCTATCGCCGGCATTCTTGGCCAGCTTCACGGCTTCTTCCTGGGTAACGCGCTGACGGATCATGGCGTCGACTTCGGCCAGCGGACGCTTGCTCGCAGGCTTGAATTCGACCACGCGGCCGGCGATCAGGGTGTTCGGTGCAACTTCCACGGCTTCGGTGTTGCGTTTGTTTTTCAGCACGTCGTCGGTGAAGATGGCCTTCAGGAACTTGGCGTTGTTAAACGGCGCCGCGCCCAGCGCCGGCGATGGCACGCGCGACAGGTTGGCAACGGTTTCGACTTTCAACTTGAGCTTGTCGACCAGCGGTTTCAGGCTGTCCGATTGCTCGTAGACGGTGTTGGTGAACTGTTCGGCCAGCTCCGAATATTTCTTGGCCGATTTTTGTTTCTTCAGGTCGGCCAGGATCTCGCCTTTGACCTGGTCCAGCGGGCGCACTTGGGCCGGCTTGAGCGCGGTCACGGTCAGGATGTGGAAACCGAATTCGGAGGTGACGACGTCGCTGATTTCGCCCTGCTTCAGTTTGTAAGCGGCCTCTTCCACCGCTTTTGGCAGCGCGCCTTTTTCCACGATGTCCAGGTCGCCGCCCAATTCGGCCGAGACCGGATCTTGCGACTGGGCCTTGGCAATCTTGGCGAAATCGCCCGGGGCCTTGCGCACCTCGGCCAGCACTGCTTCGGCCTTGGCTTTGGCGGCGGCTTTCTCGGCGGCGCTGGCGTCTTTCTTCAGCGCGATCAGGATGTGGCTGGCGCGGCGGCTTTCGTCGGCCGTGTAGCGCTTGGCGTTCTGCGCGTAGTACGCGGCGACTTCGGCGTCGCTGACGCTGACCTGGTCGGCCACCGCGGAGCTGTCGAACAGCACGTATTCAATTTTGACTTGCTCAGGGATTTCGAAAAACTTGCTGTTCTTGTCGTAGAAAGCCTTGACCATCTGGTCGCTCACTTTCACCTGCGGCAGGAACTCGGCGGCCGGCAGCAACAGCTCCTGCACTTCGCGTTCCTGGTCATTGATGTCTGACAGACGGCTCGCCAGCGTGTTCGGGGCGAACGCGGTGCCCTGGATCGCGCCGCTCAATTGCTGCGCGGCCAGGTCGATGCGCAGTCGCGCGTCGTACATTTCCGGGGTCATGCCCTGGGCCGCCAGAATCGCCTTGTAGCGCTCCAAGTCGAAGCTGCCATCCGGCAGCGTCAAGCCTGGGGTTTCCATGATGACTTTTTTGATCGCGGCATCGCTGACACTCAAATGGCCGCGCTTGACTTCGGCGCCGACGGCGCGCTCGGCGATCATATTGTCGAGGATGGCTTGCTTGGCTTCCGGCGTATCGAACATTTTCTGGTCGAATTGCGCGCCCAGCATTTGGCGGTAGCGTTCGATTTGCTGGCGCTGCGCCTCTTCCCACTGCTGCTGCGTGATCGGCTGGCCGCCGACCTTGGCGATGGTGGTGGCGTCGTCGCCAAAGCTTTGATAACCGCTGACACCAACGAATACAAACGACGGAACGATGATCAACATCAGGATAATTTGCATCCAGCGTTGATGGGTACGAATAAATTCAAACATGGTCAGCCAATTCGGATTTGAGTGGATTACGATGGACTTGCGCATATAAAAAGAGGCGAACTCTCGTTCGCCTCTTTTTGTTCCGGCGGAGTGGATTGGACTTTATTCGCAGCCCACTTCCCCTTTAAATTCAATGACTTGGCGACAAAACCGGACGAAGAATCCGTCGACCAAATCAATACCACTGGATTCTACCTCGACGCTAGCGCTATAGCAAGGGTAAATCATGGCGAAACGGCGGGGTTGAACTCGGTTTTCGGCTATGGCGGACGGGGCTGGAAGATTGGCGGGGCGACGGAATAATCCGGCCGCGCCGCACCAACCGGGAATTGCCCGTCGCGCGCCGGCGATGAGTGGAATGGGGAAAAGAAAATGCGAACGGAAAAAGAAAAACCCCCGTAACTCACTGAGCAACGAGGGTATCTTTATTCTGGCGGAGTGGACGGGACTCGAACCCGCGACCCCCGACGTGACAGGCCGGTATTCTAACCAACTGAACTACCACTCCAGGTACTTACAAGATTATGGCGGAGCGAACGGGACTCGAACCCGCGACCTCCGACGTGACAGGCCGGCATTCTAACCAACTGAACTACCGCTCCAGCTCTTGCAAATGTTTGTATTTTTTGGCGGAGTGAACGGGACTCGAACCCGCGACCTCCGACGTGACAGGCCGGCATTCTAACCAACTGAACTACCACTCCGAAAAAATACAAGGTACTACGATCTGGCCGGTACTACCACCAGACCTTTTCAGTGACTGTCACCTCACCGAAGTCCGTTAGTTTACTGCATCTTTCAAAGCTTTACCAGCTTTAAATTTAGGAACTTTTGCAGCCTCGATCGTGATGGCTTCTTTGGTGCGCGGATTGCGACCGGTACGCTCGGCACGCTCGCTCACCGAGAAAGTGCCAAAACCGACCAACGTTACGCTGTCGCTCTTTTGCAAGGTCTCCGTTACGCCACCAATGACCGCATCGAGTGCGCGCGCCGCGGCCGCTTTCGAGATGTCGGCTTTTTCAGCAATGTGGTCGATCAATTCAGTCTTATTCACTAGCGGTCCCCGTTACAAAGGTATATATCGTCTTCGCCGCGGATTGATTGTGTCAACCCGCCGCAATCTTGCGGAAGAAAATTCTGCAGGGCGTATTAAACAAGCCGGGCTGTTTTGTGTCAAGCGTTTGGCCCGCAGAATGCCGTTTGAATAGCAAACAAGCGCTATAAAAGCGCTTGTTTGGGTGCTAAGCGCTAAAAACGCTTAATGTTTGACGACCTCGCCGGCGACGTCGGGCTTGGCCGCGGCGGCGGCAACCGCCTCCACCGCGGGCACTTCAACCAGCGCCTCCGGCGCGCGTTCCAGCGCGATTTCCAGGACTTTGTCGATCCAACGCACCGGCACGATTTCCAGTTTGTTCTTCACGTTGTCCGGGATCTCAGCCAGATCCTTGACGTTCTGCTCGGGAATCAGCACCGTCTTGATACCGCCGCGATGCGCCGCCAACAGCTTCTCTTTCAGGCCGCCGATCGGCAACACTTCGCCGCGCAGGGTGATCTCGCCAGTCATCGCCACGTCCGCCCGCACCGGAATGCCGGTGAACACCGACACCAGGGCCAGCGTCATCGCCACGCCGGCCGAAGGACCGTCCTTCGGCGTCGCGCCTTCCGGCACGTGGATGTGGATGTCGCTCTTCTCGAACACCTCGGGTTTGATGCCGAGGCGGGCGGCGCGGCTGCGCACGACGGTGCGGGCCGCTTCGATCGATTCCTTCATCACGTCGCCCAGCGTGCCGGTGCGGATGATGCCGCCCTTGCCCGGCATCGTCACCGCCTCGATCGTCAGCAAATCGCCGCCGACTTCGGTCCAGGCCAGACCGACCACCTGCCCGACCTGGTTTTCCTTCTCGGCCACGCCGAAGTCATACCGGCGCACGCCGAGGAACTTGTCGAGGTTTTTCGAATTGACGATGACCTTTTTCTCGGTCTTTTTCAGCAACAGCATCTTGACCACCTTGCGGCAGATCTTCGACACTTCGCGTTCCAGCGAACGCACACCGGCTTCGCGGGTGTAGTAGCGGATGATATCGCGCAGCGCCGATTCGGCGACCGTGATTTCCTCTTCCTTCAAGCCGTTGTTCTTGATCTGCTTCGGCAGCAAATAACGCTGCGCGATGCTGGTCTTCTCGTCCTCGGTGTAACCCGACAGGCGGATCACTTCCATCCGGTCCAGCAGCGCCGGCGGAATGTTGTACGAGTTCGAGGTGGCCACGAACATCACGTCGGACAAGTCGAAATCGACTTCGATGTAATGGTCGGAGAACGTGTGGTTCTGTTCCGGATCGAGCACCTCCAGCAACGCCGACGACGGATCGCCGCGGAAGTCCGCGCCCATCTTGTCGACTTCGTCGAGCAGGAACAAGGGATTGCGCACGCCGACCTTGGCCAGCGATTGCAGGATCTTGCCCGGCATCGAACCGATGTAGGTGCGGCGGTGGCCGCGGATCTCGGCCTCGTCGCGCACGCCGCCCAGCGCCATGCGCACGAACTTGCGGTTGGTGGCGCGGGCGATCGACTGCCCCAGCGAGGTCTTGCCGACGCCCGGGGGACCGACGAAGCACAGGATCGGCGCTTTCAGCTTGTCGACGCGTTGTTGCACCGCGAGGTATTCCAGAATGCGTTCTTTAACCTTGTCGAGACCGTAGTGGTCGCCTTCCAGCACCTTCTCGGCGTTGGCCAGGTCGTTGTTGACCTTGGACTTCTTCTTCCACGGCAGGTTGACCAGGGTGTCGATGTAGTTGCGCACCACGGTGGCTTCCGCCGACATCGGCGACATCAGCTTGAGCTTTTTGAGTTCGTTGGTGGCCTTGTCGAGCGCTTCCTTCGGCATTTTGGCCGAGACGACTTTCTTCTCCAGCTCGTCGAGGTCGGCGCCATCCTCGCCCTCGCCCAATTCCTTCTGGATCGCCTTGACTTGCTCGTTCAGGTAGTACTCGCGCTGCGATTTCTCCATCTGGCGCTTGACGCGGCCGCGGATGCGCTTTTCCACCTGCAGGATATCGAGTTCGCCTTCCAATTGACCGAGCAGGTGCTCGAGCCGCTTGGCGACGCCGAAAATCTCCAGGATCACTTGTTTCTGTTCCAGCTTGAGCGGCAGATGCGCGGCAACGGTGTCGGCCAGGCGGCCGGCGTCGTCGATGCCCGACAGCGACGCCAGGATCTCAGGCGGAATTTTTTTGTTCAGTTTGACGTACTGGTCGAACTGCTGGACGATGGCGCGGCGCATCGCCTCCACTTCCGAATCGTCGCCCGGCTCGGACTCGAGCGGCGTCAGGTCGGCGATGAAATGCGTGGGCGCGTCGCTGATGTGGTTGATGCGGGCGCGCTGGGCGCCTTCGACCAGCACCTTGACGGTGCCGTCGGGCAGCTTGAGCATCTGCAAGATATTGGCGACGCAACCGATCTGGTAGATATCGGACGCGGACGGTTCGTCCTTGGCGGCGGCTTTTTGCGCGGCAAGCATGATACTTTTGCCCTGCTCCATCGCAGCCTCAAGCGCCTTGATCGACTTTGGGCGGCCGACGAACAGCGGTATCACCATATGCGGGAAAACTACAACATCCCGCAGCGGCAATAACGGCAATTGAGTTTGCTCTGTTAATTTGGAAGTTGTCATGGCGTACCTTATAGAAAGCGTATTGATGATGTTGGCGCTCGCTGCCGAAACACAAGACCGGCGAGAAGAAATAATTCCGGAAAATAACAATATTCTATCGTTTTATCCGGAAAACATCGCCATAACTCTAATCGATGCACAAATCCCAATAAAAAAGCCACACGCAGCATGTCGCGGCGAGTGGCTTTTCGAGTGAAGCCCGACATCTATCATTGATTTAAATTGTACCGCCTTGCATTAGGGATGGAAATCTCTTTTGTGCAATAGTGTGGCGGCTTTCTTTAATTTTCTCCGGATGCTTTTGCTTGCTCTTGGTAAATCAATAAAGGTTTCGCGCCACTAGTGATCGTATTTTCATCAATAACGACCTTGACGACGTTTTGCTCATTCGGCAATTCGTACATCACGTCCAGCAAGGCGTGCTCGAGGATCGAACGCAGGCCGCGCGCGCCGGTCTTGCGGGCCAGCGCTTTTTTGGCGATGGCGTGCAAGGCGGCCGGGCGAATTTCCAGTTCCGCGCCTTCCATCTCCAGCAGTTTCGAATACTGCTTGATCAGGGCGTTCTTCGGCTCGATCAGGATCTGGATCAGCGCCTCCTCGGTCAATTCGGCCAGGGTGGCGACGACCGGCAGGCGGCCGACCAGTTCCGGGATCAGACCGAACTTGATCAGATCTTCCGGCTCCGCCTCCAACAACACTTCGTTGCTGGCGCGCTGGGTCTGGCTCTTGACGATGGCCGAGAAGCCGATGCCGCTCTTCTCCGAACGGTTCGAGATGATCTTCACCAAGCCGTCAAAGGCGCCGCCGCAGATGAACATGATGTTGGTCGTGTCGATCTGCACGAAGTCCTGGTTCGGATGCTTGCGCCCGCCTTGTGGCGGCACCGACGCCATCGTACCCTCGATGAGTTTGAGCAGGGCTTGCTGCACGCCCTCGCCCGAAACGTCGCGGGTGATCGACGGATTGTCCGACTTGCGCGAAATCTTGTCGATTTCATCGATGTAGACGATGCCGCGCTGGGCCTTCTCGACATCATAGTTGCAGCTTTGCAGCAGCTTCTGGATGATGTTTTCGACGTCCTCGCCGACATAGCCGGCTTCGGTCAGCGTGGTGGCGTCGGCAATGACGAACGGCACGTTGAGCATGCGCGCCAGCGTCTGGGCCAGCAGGGTCTTGCCCGAACCGGTAGGACCAACCAGCAAGATGTTGCTCTTGGCCAGTTCGACGTCGTCCTTCTTGCCCAGATGCTTGAGGCGCTTGTAGTGGTTGTACACCGCCACCGACAGGATGCGCTTGGCAGTCTGCTGGCCGATCACGTACTGGTCCAGCAACGCGGCAATTTCTTGCGGCGTCGGCAGGTCGGACTTGGCGCCGGTGACCGACTCGATGCTCGACGTTTCATCGCGGATGATGTCGTTGCACAGGTCGATACATTCATCGCAAATAAACACGGACGGGCCGGCGATGAGTTTTTTCACCTCGTGCTGGCTTTTGCCGCAGAACGAGCAATACAGTAGTTTTTCGCCGCTAGAGGATTTTTTGTCTGACATAAGGCATTTTGGTTGGAACTACATTAACAATATTGCAAACTCGCTGACAGGGAGCTGCCCTTAAAGCGTTAGCGTACGGAAAAACCGCACACATACTCCATGCTACCCGAAATAAAAAAGAAACGCCCGAACGTTTCAGCGCCCGGGCGTTTTTTAGCAATACCGGTTGGGGCACATCAAGCGCGGCTGGTCAACACTTTGTCGATCAAACCATACTCGGCGGACTCGTCGGCCGACATGAAGCGGTCGCGGTCGGTGTCCTTGGCGATCTGCTCGACCGACTGGCCGGTGCGTTCCGCCAGGATACCGTTAAGACGGGAGCGCAGATACAAGATCTCGCGCGCCTGGATTTCAATATCCGACGCCTGGCCTTGCGAGCCACCCGACGGCTGGTGAATCATAATGCGCGAGTTCGGCAACGAGAAACGCTTACCCTTCGCGCCCGCGGCCAGCAGGAAGGCGCCCATCGAGGCGGCCATGCCGGTGCACAGGGTCGAGACGTCCGGCTTGATGAACTGCATCGTGTCGAAAATCGCCATACCGGCCGATACCGAACCACCAGGCGAGTTGATGTAGAGCGAAATATCCTTGTCCGGATTTTCGCTTTCCAGGAACAGCAACTGGGCCACGATCAAGTTCGCCATCTGGTCGTTGACGGGGCCGACCATGAAAATCACCCGCTCTTTCAGCAAGCGCGAGTAAATGTCATAGGAGCGCTCGCCACGGCCGCTCTGCTCCACCACCATTGGCACGAGGCCAAGCATTTCAGTGTCCAGCGCTGGATTTCGGTTCATACCTGTCATGTTCTTTCCTTGTGAAGCAGCTTGGAGGCGCCGCCGCCGTCCGGTTGCCCGGTTGGCGGCGGCGCCCTGCCGGTTTACGCTTGTTGTGCGTTGCTTCCCATCAGTTCGTCGAAGGCAACCGCTTTCGACGACACTTTCGACAGGCCCAGCACGTAGTTGACGACGTTTTCTTCCAATACAAGGGCTTCGACTTCAGCCAGACGTTGACGGTCGCTGTAGTAGTACTTCAGCACTTCGCGCGGGTCTTCGTAGCTTTGGGCGAAGTCTTCGACCTGGGCCTTGACTTGCTCAGGCGTCGCCTGCAGCTTGTTGGTGCCGACCAGTTGCGACAGGATCAGGCCCAGGCGCACGCGGCGCTCGGCTTTTTCAGCGAACATCTCCGCTGGGAATGGCACGTCCTTGACGTTCATGCCGCGCTGCGCCATGTCTTGACGGGTCATTTCGGCCAGGCGCTCGGAGTCTTGGGCGATCAGCGTTTTCGGCACGTCCAGCTCGGCCACTTTGACCAGCGCGTCCATCACGCTTTCCTTGTTGCGCGCCTTGACGCGGCCGGCTACTTCGCGTTCCAGGTTGACTTTGATGTCTTCGCGCATTTTGGCCAGGTCGCCGTCGGCAACACCCAGCGATTTGGCGAATTCAGCATCGACTTGCGGCAGGTGCGCCCATTCCAGCTTGGTCAGGGTGATGGTGAACGAGGCCGTTTTGCCGGCGACGTCTTTACCGTGGTAATCCTCCGGGAACGACAGCGGGAAGGTTTTCGCTTCGCCGACTTTCAAACCGATGGTTGCCGCTTCGAACTCAGGCAACATGCGGCCTTCGCCCAGCACGAACGAGTAGCCGTCGGCTTTGCCGCCCGGGAACTCGACGTCGTCGATCGAGCCGACGAAATCAACGGTGACCTTGTCGCCGTTTTGCGCGCTCAGGTCGGCGCCGCCGTCGCCGTGTTCACCAGCCTCACCTTTGGTGTGGTAGTGCACGCGCTGCTTGCGCAGGATGTCGATGGTCTTGTCGATTTCCGCTTCCGACACTTCGGCCTTGACGGTTTCGATTTCCACGCCGCTCAGGTCGCCGATGACGACTTCCGGATAGACTTCGAAGGTTGCGTCGAACGCCAGCACGCCGTCGGCGGCTTCTTCCTTCGGTTCGATTTTCGGGTAGCCGGCCACGCGCAGCTGGTTTTCGTTGGCGGCGTCGTTGAACGCGCGGCCGACTTTGTCATTCAGCACTTCGGTTTCGATTTGATAACCGTATTGTGCCGCGACCATTTTTAAAGGAACTTTGCCCGGACGGAAGCCCGGTGCCTTAGCCGTACGGGCTTGCACTTTCAGGCGCTTCTCAACTTCCGTGCGGACGTCCGTCAGCGGGAAGGAGATCGTGATACGACGTTCGAGTTTGCCCAAGGTTTCGACTGCAGTTGCCATGTAAAAATCGTCCAAAAAATAAAATACGTTGGTGCGAAGAAGGCGATGCGCCGACATCACAAGATGCCCGCCACCGCCCGCTCGCATATTCATCTGTAACTCGTTGACGAGCAAAGGTCTTATGGTGATAGCTCCCCCGCTTTCCGGAGTTTCCCAACTATCGTCCAAACTACCCCTCTGACCGCAACAGCGTAACAGGGCTCCGACCAATCAAGCTTGCTACGAGGAAAAGTCGCAGGCTGACCAAAATTCGGTAAAGCGTGGCATTATAGCAAAGCCGCTAGGGAATGTGGCCAACATTGCGTACGGATCTCCTTGCGGCGCCATAGGGCAATGCCGGTTTCGGCCGAGCCGCTTTTGCGCAGCGCCGAAACGGGCGCCGCCGCCCGTTGCAACGCACAGTATATGCCATCCGGGGTCGCGCTTGAAGCAGAACAGCGCAAGAAAACACGGGGGCATAGCCGCCGGCGAAAAACGATTTGGTGTAATTTATATCGAGTCGCGCGGCTACGCGACTGATAGGCACCCGGCACCGGTGGAACGCCCGGACGAGGCAATGAGAAAAATACAACGAAGAAAAACCACCAGCGCGACAATAAGGCACTGCATGGTGCGGATGGGGAGACTCGAACTCCCAAGCCGAAGCACTGGCTTCTAAGACCAGCGTGTCTACCAATTCCACCACATCCGCTTCCCTGCTCCACGATTCTAACAACTCGCGGCCGTTCTGGCTACCACGGGCCAATTACTGCTAGGCAATCGTCCTGCGGGAACGCGGCATTCTACTGGATTCCCAGCAGGAATGCGGCGTTTTTTTGCGCTGACATTGGCGCGCGGCCGAAAAGAAACCGGCGGCGGTCCGCCGGGGGCGGACCCAGAGGGCCAGCCCCCCCCCCGCTTTTACGCCGCCGGGATGTTGCTTACCGCCGCGGCGGCTTTCGCGGCGGGCTTTTTGACGCGGAACCAGGCCGCGTACAGCGCCGGCAGGAACAGCAGCGTCAGCGCCGTGGCCAGGATCAGGCCGCCCATGATGGCGACCGCCAGCGGTCCCCAAAACACCGAACGCGACAGCGGTATCATCGCCAGCGCGGCCGCCGCCGCCGTCAGCACGATAGGCCGGCAGCGCCGCACCGCCGATTCGACGATGGCGTCCCACGGCTCGGCGCCGCCGGCGATGTCTTGCTCGATCTGGTCGACCAGGATCACCGAGTTGCGGATGATCATGCCGAACAGCGCGATCACGCCCAGGTTGGCGACGAAGCCCAGCGGGCGGCCCAGCAGCAACAGCGCGGCGGCCGCGCCGGCCACGCCCAGCGGACCGGTCAGGAACACCAGCAGCGAGCGCGAGAAGCTATGCAGCTGTAACATTAGCAAGGTGAAGATAATGAAGATCGCCAATGGCAGGTTGGCCGCGATCGATGCCTCGGCCGCGCCGCTGTCGGCCGCCGCCCCCTTGACGGTGATACGGTAGCCGGCCGGCAGCTTGGCGCGCAGCGCGTCGAGCTTGGCGTTGACCTGGCCCGACACGGTCGGCCCCTGGATGCCGTCGACGACATCGGACTGTACCGTAATGGCCCACTCGCGCCCTTCGCGCCAGACCACGCCCGGCTCCCAGACGAAATGGGCGCGCGCCACCTGCGCGACCGTCACCGATTTGCCGCTGGCGGTGGGAATATTGGTGTCGTTTAACACCGAGATCGTCGAGCGCTCCTGCAGCGGCTGGCGCACCTGAATGTCGATCAGCTTGTTGTCCTCGCGGAACTGGCCGATGGTGGTGCCGGACAGGATGGTGTTGGCCGCCCGCATCACCGTTTGCGAGGTGATGCCGAGCGCGCGTATCTTGTCCTGGTCCAGGTCCAGGCGCAAGACCTTGATCGACTCGTTCCAGTTGTCGTTCACGCCCAGGGTGTTGAGGTTCCCGCGCATGACGTCCTTGACCTCGTCGGCGATCGCGCGCACCTTGGCCACCTCGGTGCCGGTGACGCGAAATTGCACCGGATACGGCACCGGCGGCCCGTTCGGCAACAGTTTGACGCGGCCGCGCACTTCCGGAAAATCTTCCTTGAAGACCGCGACGATCTTCTCGCGCAGCGCGGCGCGCGTCGCCAAGTCCTTCGGCAACACCACGATCTGCGACACGTTCGACTGCGGGAAGATCTGGTCCAGCGGCAGGTAGAAACGCGGGCTGCCGGTGCCGACGTAGCTGGTGACGCTGACGACGCCGTCGAGCTTGCGCACGAAGGTCTCGAATTTCTTTACCTGGGCTTCGTTGGCGGCAAAGGTGGTGCCCTCCGGCGTCCACATCTCCACCATCAGCTCGGGCCGGCTGGAATCGGGAAAGAATTGCTTTTCGATGAAATTGAAGCCGTAAATGCCCAGCGCGAAGATAGCTAGGGTCGCCGCGATGGTGCTCTTGCGCCAGTCCACGCACCAGTTGACGGTGGCGCGGAAGCGCCGGAAGCCGGGCGTGTCGAACAGCTCGTGGTGGCCGTCGGAGTGCGGCTTGACCTTCAGCAGCACGTAGCCGATGTAGGGCGTAAACACCACCGCCACCACCCAGGAAATGATCAGCGCCAGCGCGTTCACCGAAAACAGCGAAAACGTGTATTCGCCGGCGGCCGACTTGGCCAGGCCGATCGGCAGGAAGCCCGCCACCGTGATCAGGGTGCCGGTCAGCATCGGCATGGCCGTCGACGTGTAGGCGTAGGTGGCGGCGTCGAAGCGCGAGAAGCCCTCTTCCATTTTGCGCACCATCATTTCGACGGCGATGATGGCGTCGTCCACCAGCAGGCCCAGGGCGATGATCAGCGCGCCCAGCGAAATCTTGTGCAAGTCGATGTCGAGCATGCGCATGAACAGGAAAGTCACCGCCAGCACCAGCGGAATGGTCAGCGCCACCACCAGGCCCGGCCGCACGTCCAGGCGGAACGGCTTGGTGTGCAGGCCCAGCGCCAGGAAGCTGACGGCCAGTACGATCAGGATCGCTTCGATCAAGGTGCGGATGAATTCGCCCACCGAAGCGGTGACCGCCTCCGGCTGGTTCGACACGCGCGCCAGCTCGATGCCGACCGGCAGCTGGCCGCGCAGGCGCTCGACGGTCTTTTCCATGTGCTTGCCCATCTCGATGATGTTGCCGCCCTTTTCCATCGAGACGCCCAGGCCGATCACTTCCTTGCCGTTGAAGCGCATCTTGTCCTGCGGCGGGTCGCGGTATTCGCGCTTGACGACGGCGAAGTCGCCCAGGCGGAATGTGGCGCCGCCGGCGCGCAGCTCCAATGCTTCGAAGTCCTTGGTCGACTTCAGCGCGCCGCTGACGCGCACCTGCAAATTGTCGGTCGGCGTCACCAGCACGCCGGTGGCCTCGACCGAGTTCTGCGTGGCGATCTGGTTGACGATGGCCTCGAACGGCACGCCCAGTTGCGCGAATTTCTTGTGCGAAAACTCGATGATGACTTTTTCATCCTGCACGCCGAACAGTTCGACCTTGGCCACCAGCGGCACGTTGAGCAGTTGCTGGCGCACGAAGTCGGCGTAATCCTTCATCTCGGCATACGTAAAACCGTCGCCGGAGAGCGCGAAGATCGAACCATAGGTGTCGCCGAACTCGTCGTTGAAAAAGGGGCCGACGACGCCGGCCGGCAGCGTGCCGCGGATGTCGCCGATTTTCTTGCGCACCTGGTACCAGGCGGCGGCGGTGTCCTTGGGCGGCGCCGACTCGCGCAGCTTGAGGATGATCAGGGTTTCGCCCGGCTTCGAATAGCTGCTGATCTCGTCGATGAACGGGGTTTCCTGCAACTTGCGCTCCAACTTGTCGGTGACTTGGTCGGCCATCTGCAAGGCGGTCGCGCCCGGCCAGTTGGCGCGGATCACCATCGCGCGGAAGGTGAACGGCGGGTCCTCGTCCTGCCCCAGGCTGGCGTAGCTGAGCATGCCGCCGATCAACAGCACGGCGATCAGATAGCGCGTCAGGGGAATGTGTTCCAACGCCCAGCGCGAGAGGTTGAAGCCGCCCTTCATTGCATGGCCCCGGTGGCCGGCGCCGCGGCCTTGGTCGGCAGGTCGTCGCCGAGGATTTTGACCTTCTGGCCCGGCTTCAGCAAGTTCACGCCGGCCGTGACGACGGTCTGTCCGGCCTTGACCCCGCTGGTGAGCAACAAGTCGTTGCCGGCCGCGCCGCCGATAGTGACGGGCACCAATTTGACCACACCCTGCTCGACCACCCACACCGAGGTGGCGGCCTTCTCATAGAACAGCGCCGTCAGCGGCACCTTGAGTTGCGGCACCGCCGTCTTCGAGGCGAACTGCACCATCGCCGTCATGCCCAGGCGCGCCTGCGCCATGCTGTCGGGAATCGCCACCTTCACCGTGTAGGTGCGCGTGGCCGGGTCGGCCATCGGCGCAATCTCGCGGATCTTGCCGGGCACGGCCTGGCCCGGCTTGGCCCAGAGCCGCACCTGCACGTCGGAAACGTGGCGCAGCGTTTCGACCTTGTCTTCGGGAATGCCGATGACCACTTCCTTCTCGCCGGACTTGGCGATACGCACCACCGGCGCGCCGGCCGCCACTACCTGCCCCGCTTCGGCGTCGACCGCCGTCACCACGCCGTCGATATCCGACACCAGGCTGGTGTAGGCGGCCTGGTTCGACTGGCCGCGATAGGCCGCCTGGGCCGAATCGACGCCGGCCTGGGCCGCCTTGAAGGCCGACTGTTTGGTGTCGAGCACGGCCTGGCTGACGAAATTCTTCTCGCGCAACTCCTGATAACGCTTCAGTTCGGCGCGCGACAGGTCGCGGCTGGTCTCGGCGCCGCGCAAGCCGGCCAGCGCCTGCGCCTGCGCCAGTTGCAAGTCCTGCGCATCGAGCTGCATCAGCACCTGGCCTTGCTTGACGACGGCGCCGGCGTCGACCTTGCGCGCGACGATCTTGCCACCGACCCGGAACCCCAGCCGCGACTCCACCCGCGCCCGCACCTCGCCGGAAAATTCGGCGTTGACATCGACGCTATTACTCTCCAGTACCAAGGCCCGCACCGGACGGATATCCTGGGTTTTTTCGGCGGGTTTCGAGCAGGCGCTCAACAAGAAGGCGGTGGCGAGTAGCGAAGCAAGCGGAAGCGGCGTAATTTGACGCGGGGATTTCAGGGCGAACACGTTATTTTCCTTTACTATGCGGGCTGTTCGATTTATGCACGGCAACATAAAAATCATGCCGGACGTGCAATACGGGGAACTGGTAGCGATATCAAGATGTTACTATTCTTCCGAGTTAAAAAGTAAATGACTTTCCGTTAAGTAATTATAGACGGGACTAAATTGTTTGCAAATGACTTTCGCGTCAATAATTTAAATAAGTGTTTTTCATGCCAGTAGACCATTACGAAAATTTCCCCGTAGCCTCCGTGCTACTGCCGCGCCGCCTGGTGCCGGCGGTCGAAGCCATCTATGCCTTCGCCCGCAGCGCCGACGACCTGGCCGACGAGGGCGACGCCACGCCGGCCGAGCGCCTGGCCGCGCTGCAAGCCTACGAAGCGGCGCTGGACCGCATCCACCGCAAGGAGAGCGGCGCCGACCCGATGTTCGAACGCCTGGCCCAGGTGATCGCCAAGCACGAGTTGCCGCTGAAGCCGTTCTACGACCTGCTGTCCGCCTTCAAACAAGACGTCGTCGTGACGCGTTACGCCGACTTCGCCACCCTGCTCGACTATTGCCGGCGCTCGGCCAACCCGGTCGGCGCGCTGATGCTCAATCTGTACAAGGCGGCCGACGAGGATAATCTGCGCGATTCCGACGCCATATGTTCGGCCCTGCAATTAATTAACTTTTTGCAAGATGTGGCAATCGACCAACAAAAAGAACGCATCTACCTGCCGCTGGAAGACCTGACCCGTTTCGCCGTGTCGCCGGCGGCGCTGGAGCGGGCCGAGTCGCACGGCAAGTGGAGCGCGTTGATGCGCTTCGAGGTGGCACGGGCGCGCGCGCTGCTACTCAGCGGCGCGCCGCTGGCGCTGCGCCTGCGCGGGCGCATCGGCTGGGAACTGCGGCTGGTGGTCCAGGGCGGCCTGCGCATCCTGGAAGCGATCGAAACGGTCAATTACGACGTGTTCCGGCGCCGGCCGGCATTGCAAAAGCGCGATTGGCTGGTCATTTGCTGGCGCGCGCTGCGCATGCGCGCTAAAAAAGCGCGTTGACGCCTTCGCCGAGGGCGCTTCGGCTATAGAATAGCGGCTTCGAACGCAACCCATGCAATTTTGACTATGTCTCCCGACGAATACTGCCAACAAAAAGCCGCCCAGAGCGGCTCCAGTTTTTACTACAGCTTCCTGTTCCTGCCGCCGGAGCGGCGCCGCGCCATCACGGCGCTGTACGCGTTCTGCCGCGAAGTCGACGACACCGTCGACGAATGCACCGACGAGGCGATCGCGCGCACCAAGCTGGCCTGGTGGCGCAAGGAAGTGCGGGCCATGTTCGAGGGCAAGCCGGCGCATCCGGTGATGCGCGCGCTGGCACCGCACCTGGCGGTCTACAAGCTGGAGGAAAAATACCTGCAGGCCATCATCGACGGCATGGAAATGGACTTGAACCAGACCCGCTACCTCGACTACCAGGCAATGACGCGCTACTGCTGGCACGTGGCCAGCGTGGTCGGCATCCTGTCGGCCAGCATCTTCGGCGCGACCAAGCCGGAAACGCTGCTGTACGCGGAAAAACTCGGCCACGCCTTCCAGCTCACCAACATCATCCGCGACGTCGGCGAAGACGCGCGCAAGGGCCGCATCTACCTGCCGGTCAACGAATTGCAGCGGTTCAACGTCACGGCGGCCGACCTGCTCAACGCCCGCCACAGCGAGAACTTCGACAACCTGATGCGCTTCCAGGTGGCGCGCGCGCAAAGCGCCTACGACGAGGCGTTCGCGCTGCTGCCGGCCGAGGACCGCCGCGCCCAGCGCCCCGGCCTGATCATGGCGGCGATCTACCGCACCCTGCTGACCGAGGTCGAGCGCGACGGCTACCACGTGCTCAAGCAACGCATCTCGCTGACGCCGATCCGCAAACTGTGGCTGGCGTGGAAAACCTACGTACGTGGCTAACAACAAGCCAGCGGCAGCGCCGAAACGGATGGCGGTGGTGGGCGGCGGCTGGGCCGGCTGCGCCGCGGCGGTTGAACTCAGCCGCGCCGGCCACGACGTCACGCTGTTCGAGGCGGCGCGCACGCTGGGCGGCCGCGCCCGCCGCGTCGAATTCGACGGCGGCGTCGTCGACAACGGCCAGCACATCCTGCTGGGCGCCTACGGCGCCACGCTGCGGCTGCTGCAACTGGTCGGCGTCGAGGCGCGGCAAGCGCTGCTGAACCTGCCGCTGCAAATGCGCTATCCGCCCGGCTGCGGCGGCATGGACTTCGTCGCGCCGCGCTGGCCGGCGCCGCTGCACCTGGCCGCCGCGCTGCTGCGCGCCGACGGCCTGGCGCGCGCCGACAAAATGGCGCTGGCGCGCTTCTCCAGCACCGCGCGCTGGATGGGCTGGCAACTGCACAGCGACTGCAGCGTCAGCGAACTGCTGGAACGCTTCGACCAGAGCGCGCGCCTGATCCAACTGATGTGGCGCCCGCTGTGCCTGGCGGCGCTGAACACCCCGCCCGAGCGCGCCTCCGCGAAAATCTTCCTCAACGTGCTGCGCGACAGCCTGGGCGCGCGGCGGCGCGCCTCCGACATGCTGCTGCCGAAAGTTGACCTGAGCGCGCTGTTTCCCGACGCCGCCGCCGCGTTCGTCCGGCGCCACGGCGGCGCGGTCCACTGCGGCGCCAGCGTTACCGGCCTGCGCCGGCAAGCCGACGGCGGCTGGCAACTCGACGCCCGCGGCGAAGCGAGCGGCGGCGCCTTCGACGGCGTCATCCTGGCGACCCCGGCGGCGCAGACCGCGGCCCTGCTGGAGCAACTGCAAAACCCGGCAATGTCGGCCATCGCCAGCCAACTGGCGGCATTCGAATTCGAAGCTATCAGCACCTGCTACTTGCAGTACCCGCCCGGCACGCGCCTGGAACGGGCGTTCTTCGCCCTGATCGACGCGCCGCAAGCCGGCCACTGGGGCCAATTCGTCTTCGACCGCGGCCAACTCGACCCGGCCCAATCCGGCATGCTGGCAGTCGTCATCAGCGCGTCGGCCGAGGCCGCCGCGCAGGGACAGGCGGCGCTGGCCAAGGCCGTCGCCCGGCAACTGGCCGACGTCTTCCGCCGGCCCGAGCTGGCCGAACCGGCGTGGAGCCGCGTCATCACCGACAAGCGCGCCACTTACGCCTGTAGCCCCGGCCTGGCGCGGCCCGACAACGCCACCGGCCTGCCCGGCCTGGCCCTGGCCGGCGACTACACCCACAGCGACTACCCGGCGACCATCGAATCGGCGGTGCGCAGCGGCGTCCTGGCCGCCGCCCTCTGACCGTCTCCACTGTCGATATTGTCACTTCGTCATAAGCGCGCCGTATATCCCGGCAGGCTGTCGTCTGCGCCGCGAATATCGCAGCTTGTCGCATGTGGCTGGCTACGGCGACGCTGTTGGCCTACAGTAACAGCATCGACGCCCGTTTGAATCTGTGAGTATGAAATGAGCAAATTAGACTATATCGACGCGCTGCGGCGCGCGCTGGCGGGCCTGCCGGCCGAAACGCTCGCCAAGACGCTGGCGTATTACGAACAGCGGTTTATCGACGGCCTGGCCGCCGGCCGCAGCGAGGCGGAAATCGCCGCCGACTTGGGCGAGCCGAAGAAGATCGCCGTGACGCTGCGCGCCAGTACGCATCTGAGCGCTTTCGAGCGAACCCGGAATCCCGCCAATTTCGCGCGCCTGGTGGTGTCCGCGCTGGGGCTGGCCATTTTCAATCTGTTCATGGTGCTGCCGGCGATGGTGTATTCGGCATTGTTGGCGGCCATGTATGTGGCGGCGCTGGCGTTTTATGTGGGCGGCATCGCGATCACCGCCAGCGGCTTGTCGGGCGCCAATGAGCTGGTGCTGGACGGTCCGCTGCGCCACTTTATGCTGAAGGGCGACGAGCGCGGCGAGCCGGCGCAGACGCGGATTTCGATCGGAGGGTCGACTATCCAGGTCATCCAGGAGCCGGCCAGCGGCGCCAGGCACGACGGCGACAAAGGCGAGTCCGAGGCCGAGGACGAGGCCGGCGACGCGCCCTCGTCCTCGCGCGTCATGCGCCGCGCCGAGGCCCTCGCCGGCGGCGGCCTGCATATATCCACCGACCTCGACCATGACTCGCGCAGCGTCCAGACCATGTTCGGAATGGCAATGGTGCTGTGTGGCATCGTTTTCTTCTTGCTCAGCCTGGTCGTGACGAAGTACACGCTGTTCGGCATCAAGCGTTATATCGAAATGAATTTCACGCTGTTGAAGGGGCGCTAAGGCAGCCGCCTCACCCCGGAACACACCAGAAACTGGCGGATACACGCCAGCGATAAGCATATTTATGGCGGACGCACCGCCGGGAACAGGAGCCACACCATGCGAACACTCATTAAAGTCGGCGTCAGCCTGTTGCTGCTGGCCTTTGCGCTGATCGGCGTGTCATACACGATGCTGCGGGCGCAGGGGCTGAGCAACCCCGGCAGCGCGGCGGGCCGGGCCGTGCGCAGCGAGGCGCGCACGATAGGCAAGAACATCCACACCATTGAAGTAAGCGGCCCGATCGATCTG
Organism: Janthinobacterium sp. CG_23.3; assembly: GCF_046115965.1. Taxonomy (NCBI): domain Bacteria; kingdom Pseudomonadati; phylum Pseudomonadota; class Betaproteobacteria; order Burkholderiales; family Oxalobacteraceae; genus Janthinobacterium; species Janthinobacterium sp. CG_23.3. Next base: position 217,752 of record NZ_JBJXIB010000001.1, read on the forward strand.
ACGGTGCGGCAAGGGCTGGCGCCGTCGCTGCTGGTGCGGGGCGAGCAGCGTCTGCTGGCCAACGTCGAGACCAGCGAGCGCGGCGCCACGCTGCACATCGGACCGAAGGGGATGCTGTTGCATCACCGCCAGCCGCTGCAAGTCGAGCTGGTGTTACCTGCGCTACAACAACTTGACATGCACGGCAGCGGCGACAGCACCGTGAACGGTTTCAGCGGCGAGCGCTTCGAGCTGCGCGTACACGGCAGCGGCAACGTCACCTTCAACGGCCGCTTCAAGCATGTGCTGGCGGGGATGAACGGCAGCGGCGACTTGAATCTGAACGGCGGCAACAGCGGCAGCGTGACGGTCAACCTGGCCGGCTCCGGCGCGATCACGACCAGCGGCAGTTGCAACTTGCTGCGCGCCGAGCTGAGCGGCTCGGGCGACCTCGACGCCGAGCACTTGGCGGCCGACCGGGTCGAGGTGTCGTTGCAGGGTTCGGGCGCGGCCGTGGTGTTCGCCAGGGACGCGGCCGACCTGACGCTGCGCGGCAGCGGCAATATCAAAGTCTACGGCAATCCGCCGCAACGCCGCTCAAGCAGCAACGGTTCCGGCGACATCGAATGGGAGTAAACCGCCGGCCCGCGCCTCAGCCTTAGCGGCCCAGCCAGTTCAACGCGCTGGCGCCGGCGGCCCGGCCGCTGGCCAGGCAGGCCGTCAGCAGGTAGCCGCCGGTCGGCGCTTCCCAGTCCAGCATTTCGCCGGCGGCGAACACGCCCGGCATGGCCTTGAGCATCAACGCGTCCACCCCGTCGAAACGGACCCCGCCGGCGCTGCTGATGGCCTCGTCAATCGGCCGGGGCCGGCGCAAACGCAGCGGCAACATCTTGATCGCCCGCGCCAGCCGCCACGGATCGGCGAATTCGTCGGCGCCTAGGCATTCGCGCAACAGGCCCGACTTGACCCCCTTGATTCCCAGCCGGCTCTGCAAGTGGCTCGACATCGAGCGCGCGCCGCGCGGCCGGCCGACCTCGTCGACGACCCGCTCCAGCGTCCAGTCCGGCACCAGGTCGAGATGGATCAGCGCGCCGCCGTCGGCGTCGATCTGGTCGCGCAGCGCGGCCGACAACGCATAAATCAGACTGCCCTCGACGCCGCCGGACGTCACCACGAACTGGCCCTGCCGGCGCAGCGGCTGGCCGCCGGCGTCGGTCGAGGTGATCGCCACCGTGGCCAAGGGGTGGCCGGCGTAGCGGCTGCTGAAGTGCTCGCTCCAATCGACGTCGAAGCCGCAGTTGGCCGGCCGCAGCGGCGCCACCGGCACGCCCTGTCGCTCCAGCAGCGGCAACCAGGCGCCGTCCGACCCTAGCCTGGCCCAACTAGCGCCGCCCAGCGCCAGGATAACGGCGTCGGCCGGCGCCGCCAGCTCGCCGCCGGGCGTGGCGAACAGCAGCTCGGCGTCGCGCCAGCCGGTCCAGCGGTGGCGCATGTGGAACGCCACGCCGCTCTCGCGCAGCCGGTGCAGCCAGGCGCGCAGCAGCGGCGCCGCCTTCATGTCGGTCGGGAACACCCGCCCGGAGGTGCCGACGAAGGTGTCCACGCCCAGGCCGTGCACCCAGGCGCGCACGCTGTCGGGGCCGAAGCCGTCCAGCAGCGGGCGCAACGCGACGCTTTGTTTGCCGTAGCGCCCGACAAAATCGGCGTAGGGCTCGGCGTGGGTGATATTCATGCCGCCCCGCCCCGCCAACAGGAATTTGCGGCCGACCGACGGCATCGCGTCGTAGACGTCGACGCGCGCGCCGCCCTGCGCCAGGGTTTGCGCCGCCATCAGGCCGGCTGGGCCGCCGCCGATGACGGCGACGCGTGGTGGGGTGTGGCTGCTAGTTGACATCGATTCTATTCATGGAGTTGGTGCATACTGCAACTAGGAATGGCCGATCACCGCGACGCGACGCGGGTAAGCCGTCAACGTTGGCCTGGAGCGGCGCGTCGCGCCTCAGCCAACATTGTCGGATTACGCTACGCTAATCCGACCTACGGAATGTAGCGGCATTTTCGATGCCATAAAAAATATGCCCCCGCTCCCGCCGCATCAGCCGCCGGTGACCGGCGGAAAGAACGCCACTTCGCAGGCCTCCGACAGTGTCGCCTCGGGCTGGCACATGATCTGATTGCAGGCCATGCGCAGCGAGCGGCCCTCGGCCAGCGCTTCGGTCCAGGCGCCGCCGCGGGCAAGCAGGAAGGCGCGCAGCTCGCCGACCGTCGTCACGTGCGCCGGCAAGGCCAGCGCTTCCTGGGATGTGCCGAGAATCTCGCGCACGCTGGCAAAAAAACGCAGCGTAATGTTCATAGTGTGATCGACCGACTTGATTAGTGCAGCAATTCGCTGAATGGGATGAAGCGGACGGTGTCGCCCGGCGCGATGGTTTGCCCCGGCGGGTTGTCGACCACGCCGTCGCCCCACAAGGTCGAGGTCAACACGCCCGAGCTTTGGTTGGCGAACAGGTCCAGGCCGCCGCCGGCGTTCATGCGCGCGCGCAGGAACTCGTTGCGCCGGTCCGCCTTCGGCCAGTGGAAGTCGGCGCGCAGCGTGTAGCCCTTCGGCGCCAGCGCGGCCGGGTCGCCGACGCCTTGCAGGCGCAGGATGAACGGCCGCACGAACATCAGGAAGGTGATGAAGCTCGACACCGGATTGCCCGGCAAACCGATGAAGAAGGCGTCCTTGACCTCGCCGAAGGCCAGCGGCTTGCCGGGCTTGATGGCGATCTGCCACATGTTCAGACGCCCTTCCGCCTCGACCGCCGGCTTGACGTGGTCCTCGTCGCCGACCGACACGCCGCCCGAGGTGATGATCAGGTCGTGCGCCTGGGCCGCCTCGCGCAGCACCGCGCGGGTGGCGTCTAGCGAATCGGGGACGATGCCGTAGTCGCTGATCTGGCAACCGAGGTTTTCCAGCAGCGCGCGCAAGGTGAAGCGGTTCGAATTGTAGATCGCGCCCGGCGCCAGCGGCTGGCCCGGCATGGTCAGCTCGTCGCCGGTGAAAAACACCGCCACGCGCAGTTTGCGCCAAACCGGCAGTTCGGCCAGGCCGACCGACGCCGCCAGCCCCAGCTCCTGGCTGCGCAGGCGCGTGCCGGCCGGCAAAATTACGCTGCCGGCGGTGATGTCCTCGCCGGCGCGGCGTATCCACTCGCCCGGCGCCGGCGCGTGCCGCACCGTGACTACGCCGTCGAGCAACTCGCATTGCTCCTGCATGACGACGGCGTCGGCGCCTTCCGGAATCAGCGCGCCGGTGAAAATGCGCGCCGCCGTACCCGGCTGCAAGGGCTCGCCGACGTGGCCGGCCGCGATCCGTTGCGACACCGGCAAGGCCGCCGCCGCGCCGGCGCAATCGGCCGCGCGCACCGCGTAGCCATCCATTTGCGTGTTGTCCCGCGCCGGGACGTTCATGTCCGAGCTCTGCGCCCGCGCCAGCACGCGGCCGTTGGCCGCCAGCGTCGGCACGGAGTCGACCGCGGCGACCGGGCGCGCCGCGCCCAGCAACAGGTCCAGCGCGGCTTGCGCCGTCAGCATCGGTTTTGGCTTATATTCGCTCATCGGCGGCTTACAGGCCAGTATTGGCGGCGATATAAGCCTGCATGGCGGCCACGTCGGTGCCCATCACGACGAATTTCTGTGGCAAGTCCTCGATATTTTCGAAGCCTCCCGGACGCTCGGCGTCGACGCCCAGCGCGTCGAGGATGGTTTCGTTGAACTTGGCGGCCAGCGCCGTTTCCAGCACGATCATCGGCACGCCCGGCTCCAGATGCTCGCGCGCCACCTTGATACCGTCGGCGGTATGGGTGTCGATGACGATGCCGTAGTCGTCGGCGACGTCGCGGATGGTGTCGAGGCGGTCCTTGTGGGTCGACTTGCCGGACTGGAAGCCGTACTTGGCCACCAGCGTGAACTCGTCGCCGTCGCTGCCCGGCTTGCCGGACAGGTCGAAGCCGCCGGCCGTTTCCACCTTGTGGAACAGCGCGCGCACGCGGTCGCCGTCGCGGCCCACCAAGTCGTAAATGAAACGTTCGAAGTTCGACGCCTTCGAAATGTCCATCGACGGGCTGCTGGTGTGGTAAGTCTCGGCCGACTTGCGCACGCGGTAGACGCCGGTGCGGAAGAACTCGTCGAGCACGTCGTTTTCATTGGTGGCGGCGACCAACTTGGCGATCGGCAAGCCCATCATGCGGGCGATGTGGCCGGCGCAGATATTGCCGAAGTTACCCGACGGCACCGTGAACGACACCTTCTGGGCGTTGTCGGTGGTGGCCGCGAGGTAGCCGCGGAAGTAATACACGACCTGCGCGACGACGCGCGCCCAGTTGATCGAATTGACGGTACCAATCTTTTGCGCGGCCTTGAACGGCAAGTCGTTCGAGACGGCCTTGACCATGTCCTGGCAATCGTCGAAGACGCCCTCGACGGCGATATTGAAAATATTCTTGTCCTGCAGGCTGAACATCTGCGCGCTCTGGAAGGCGCTCATCTTCTTATGCGGCGACAACATGAAGACGCGGATGCCCTTCTTGCCGCGCATCGCATACTCGGCGGCGCTGCCGGTGTCGCCCGAGGTCGCGCCGAAGATATTCAGCTCGGCCTTGGTCTTGGCCAGCGTGTACTCGAACAGATTGCCGAGCAACTGCATCGCCATATCCTTGAACGCCAGCGTCGGGCCGTTCGACAGCCCCTGCAGCAACAACGTGGTGGCGCCGCCCTTGGCCAGGTTTTCTTCGAGCACCCGCAGCGGCGTGATATCGGCGGCCTTCTCGCCGTCGCGCGCGTTGCGGTACACCGCCTTCGTATACGTCTTCGCCGTCAGCGCCTTCAAATCGGCGTCCGGAATATCGGTCGCGAACTTGCGCAAAATCTCATAGGCCAGCTCGGCGTAGGACAGCTTGCGCCAGGCGTCGAGTTCGGCGCCCGTCACCTGCGGATACTCGGCCGGCAAATACAGGCCGCCGTCGGGGGCCAGGCCACCCAACAGGATGTCGGAAAATTGTTGCGGAGCGGAAGAAGCAGGCGCTTGGGCGGCGCGGGTAGACACGTATTGCATAAAGTAGAAAAGTCCGGTTGGGCTAACGGCTAAGAAGCATCGAGTGCAATTGAACGCTTATTATAATGCGGCCCGCCCATCCTTGCGAACTCCCAAGTCAATGCGTTGTTTAGCAGGCGGCGTGGTTGACGGTGATGACGTGGATGGCCAGCCCGCCCAGCGAGGTTTCCTTGTATTTGTCTTGCATGTCGGCGCCGGTCTGGCGCATCGTTTCGATGACTTCGTCGAGGCTGACGAAGTGGGTGCCGTCGCCTTTCAGCGCCAGCGAGGCGGCGGTGATGGCTTTGACGGCGCCCATGCCGTTGCGCTCGATGCAGGGGATTTGCACCAGGCCGCCGATCGGGTCGCAGGTCATGCCCAGGTGGTGTTCGATGCCGATCTCGGCGGCGTTTTCGATTTGTTCGTTGCTGCCGCCGAGCGCGGCCACCAGGCCGGCCGCCGCCATCGCGCAGGCCACGCCGACTTCGCCCTGGCAGCCGATTTCGGCGCCGGAGATCGAGGCGTTGCGCTTGCACAGCATGCCGATCGCCGCCGACGTCAGCATGAAGTCGCGCACCCCGGTCACCGGGTCGCTCGGATGGCAGTCTTCGGCGTAATAGCGCAGCACCGCCGGGATGATGCCGGCCGCGCCGTTGGTCGGCGCCGTGACGACCCGCCCGCCGGCGGCGTTTTCCTCGTTGACGGCCATCGCGTACAGGCTCACCTGGTGGATCGCGTCGTGCGGCAGGTCGTTGGCGCGGTTGTCCGACGCCTTCGCTTCCTGCGCCATGGTCCACAACTTGGCCGCGCGCCGTTTGACGTTCAGGCCGCCCGGCAGTTGGCCGCCGGTTTCCAGGCCGTGGGCGATGCAGTCGCGCATCACGTGCCAGATCTTGTCGATGCCGGCGTTCAATTCGTCGTTGCCCAGGCGCACGCACTCATTGGCGCGCAGCATCTGCGGGATCGACAGGCCGCTGGCCTTGCCGTGCGCCAGCAACTGGTCCATCGTGTCGAACGGGTAGACGACCGTCGAGGCCGGGGCGTCGCCCGCCTGTCCCGACTGCTGCTTGGCCTGGGCCTCGCCGGCGGCGTGGATGAAGCCGCCGCCGACCGAGTAGAACACCCGGTCGATGCGGCCGCCGTCGGCCAGCATCAGCGTGAAGCGCATGCCGTTCGGGTGCTCCGGCAGCGATTCGCTTTTGTGCCAGATCAAGCCGGTCGCGGCCGTAAACGGCACCGCGTGGCTGCCCAGCAGTTTGATTTCGCGCGCCGCTTCGACGCCGGCCAGCTTGCCGTCGACGTCGCCGGGCGCGACGCCCTGCGGGGTTTCGCCCATCAGGCCGAGGATGACGGCCTTGTCGGTGGCGTGGCCGACGCCGGTCAGCGCCAGCGAGCCGTACAGGGCCGCTTCGACGCCGACGGCATTATCCAGTGAACCGCATTCGATCAAGAAACGCCGCGCCGCCACCATCGGCCCCACGGTGTGGGAACTCGACGGCCCGATGCCGATTTTAAATAGATCAAATACGCTCATGTCCATTGGATAGTCTCTTTATATATAGTTATCGTGGGTGGATCAGCCGCCGGTTCAGGCCGCTTCGGCCATCGCCTTACCGACGTTCACGTCGATGTGCGCGAGCATGTCGGTGACCAGGTGGTCCAGGCCGATTTGCGCCTTCCAGCCCCAGTCGGCCGTCGCCTGCGCGTCGTCCAGGCTTTGCGGCCAGCTGTCGGCGATGGCCTGGCGGCTGTCCGGCTTGTAGCCGATGGCGAAGTTCGGCACCCGCTGCACGATGGCCTTGGCCAGTTGCTCCGGGTTGAACGACAAACCGGCCACATTATATGCCGAACGAATCTTGATTTGGGCCGCCGGCGCGTCCATTAATTCGATCGTCGCGCGGATCGCGTCGGCCATGTAGATCATCGGCAGCGCGGTCTGCGGGGCGAGGAAACACTCGTAGCGTTCGCCGCGCAGCGCCGCGTGGAAAATCGCGATGGCGTAGTCGGTGGTGCCGCCGCCCGGTGGCGATTTATAGCTGATGATGCCGGGGTAGCGGATGCTGCGCACGTCGACGCCGTATTTGCTGAAGTAGTATTCGCACAGGCGCTCGCCGGCCAGTTTGCTGATGCCGTAAATCGTGGTCGGGTCCATCACCGTCATTTGCGGCGTGTTCACCGGCGGCGTGTTCGGCCCGAAGGCGGCGATCGACGACGGCCAGAAGATGCGCAGCGGCTTGCCGGCCTCGCCGCGTTCGCGCGCCACTTCGAGGATGTTGAGCAAGCCGTCCATGTTCAGCGTCCATGCCTTCAGCGGCGCCTGTTCGCCGGTGGCCGACAGCAGCGCCGCCAGCTGGTAGACCTGGGTGATGCCCTCCCGCTCGACCAGCGCGGCCAGGCCGGCCCGGTCCAGCACGTCGAGGCGGGTGTAGCGCGCCGCGTTGTAGACGTTGGCGGCGCCGATGTCGCCCGCGACGACGTTCTGCGCGCCGTGCCGCGCGGCCAGCGCGCCCACCAGTTCGCTGCCGATTTGACCGTTGGCGCCGATGACTAAGATGCGTTCCATTTTTATTTTTCCTGATTCGATTTTATTGGGTCTTCAGCAGGCCGAGCTCACGCCCCGCCTGTTCGAACGCGGCCAGCACGGTGACCAGTTGCTCGCGGCTGTGGGCGGCCGACAGCTGCACGCGCACGCGCGCCTGGCCCATCGGCACCACCGGGTAGAAGAAACCGGTGAGCAGCACGCCGAGTTCGTACATTCGGGCGGCGAATTTTTGCGCAACCGGCGCGTCGAACAGCATCACCGGCACCACCGGGTGGGTGCCCGGCTTGATGGTGAAGCCGATACGCTCGATTTCTGCGCGGAAGAAGGCGGTGTTCTCGTGCAGGCGGTCGCGCAGCTCGGTCGACTTCGACAGGCGTTCGAGCACCGACAGCGAGGCGCCGGCGATCGACGGCGCCAGCGTGTTCGAGAACAGGTAGGGACGCGACTTTTGGCGCAGCATGTCGATCACTTCCTTGCGCGCCGAGGTGAAGCCGCCCATCGCCCCGCCCAGCGCCTTGCCGAGCGTGCCGGTGATGATGTCGATGCGGCCCAGCACGTTGTGGTGCTCGTGGGTGCCGCGGCCGGTGGCGCCCATGAAGCCGGAGGCGTGGCATTCGTCAATCATCACCAGGGCGTCGTACTGGTCGGCCAGGTCGCAGATCTTGTCGAGCTGGGCGATGGTGCCGTCCATCGAGAACACGCCGTCGGTGACGATGACCTTGTGGCGCTTGCCGGCGGCGACGGCGGCCTGCAGCTGCACTTCCAGGTCGGCCATGTCGTTGTGCAGGTAGCGATAGCGGCCGGCCTTGCACAGGCGGATGCCGTCGATGATCGAGGCGTGGTTCAGGGCGTCGGAGATGATCGCGTCCTGTTCGTCGAAGAGCGGCTCGAACAGGCCGCCGTTGGCGTCGAAGGCGGCGGCGTACAGGATCGTGTCTTCGGTGCCGAGGAAGCTGGAGATGGCTTGTTCGAGTTGTTTGTGGACGGTCTGGGTGCCGCAGATGAAGCGCACCGACGACAGGCCGTAGCCGTATTGTTCGGTCGCCGCGATCGACGCCTGCTGGGTTTGCAGGTCGCCGGACAGGCCCAGGTAGTTATTGGCGCACATATTGATCAGGGTACGGCCGTCGTCACACACCACTTCGGCGCCCTGGCGCGAGGCGATCACGCGCTCCGGCTTGTACAAGCCCTGCTCGCGCAACTGGTCCAGGCTTTGCTGCAGGCCGCTGAAGAAAACGCTCTTGGTTTGCTCGCTCATGTTTTGTCCCTTTGTGTATTGGTGTGGCGGCCGCTTGACCGATTGTCGCACTATGTTGTACCGTACCTGCGCCTGGAGATGTTTTCAGAGTTTACACTCTTTTCCAACAGCACCCTCGAATTCCGTTATGTCGAACTCAAATTCAATATAATGGATATTACCCAAGCCTATTGAACTTTGCAAGCCTCTCCCAGATGAAAACACCCGTTTCGACCAATTCTCCGCCCGAAGTCGGCGCCACGCTGCAAAAACTGCGCCTCGCGCGCGGCCTGACACTGGAGGATTTGTCGCGCATCGCGGGGGTGTCGAAGTCGATGCTGTCGCAGATCGAGCGGGAGAAGGCCAACCCCACCATCGCCATCACCTGGCGCCTGGCGAACGCGCTGGGGGTGGCGATCGGCGAGCTGCTGTCGAGCACGGTAAAAAGTGTCGAGACCATCCGCGTGCTCGACGCGCACGAGACGCCGACGCTGCCGGGCGACCACGCCGGCTATGTGCTGCGCATTCTCGGGCCGATGGAACTGGCCGGGAAGTACGAGTGGTACGAGTTGACGCTGGCGCCCGGCGGCGAACTGGTGTCGCAGCCGCACGACCCCGGCACCACCGAGCATTTGACGCTGCTGCACGGTTCGATGGAGATCGAAGTCGGCGCGGCCAAGCGCAAGGTCAAGATCGGCGGCACCGCGCGCTACCCGGCCGACCAGCAGCACGCCATCCGCAACACCGGCAAAACCGAGGGCAAGGCGCTGTTGGTGGTGATTCACCGTTAAGGCGTGGTAGCTCGGGTTAGCCCAACGGGCGTAACCCGACTGGCGCCGGCGGCGGCTTAGCGCAGCGTCGCCCGCATCAGGCGCGTGACGCCGCCCAGCCGCAAGCCATCCTGGCGCCCGGACAGGTAGCGTTCGCTCAACTGCGGCGCGCTGAACGCCTCCACATCGGCAAAGCCGATCTTCCCCAGCATGTCCGCCAGCTGCGCCGGGTCGAAATAGCTGTTCCACGGTTCGCCGCGTTCGGCCGCTTTCGCCGACATCATTTGCAGCGCGGTGCGTTCGGCCGGCGCGAGCAGCTCCGGGTCGGCGCCGTAATCGAACACCACGCCGCTACCCGCCGCGCAGGAGGCGATGTAGCGCAGCGTCTCGTACACTTCCTCCTGCTCCAGGTACATCGTCACGCCCAGCCACGAGAAGAACGCCGGCTGGTCGGAGCGGAAGCCGGCTTCGGCCAGGCCGGCGGCCAGCGTCGAGCGTTTGAAATCGAGCGGCACGTAGCTCAGCGCGGCGGGTTCGGCGATGCCGGCCGCGGCCAGGCGCTCGCGCTTCCACCGCTGCGTCGCCGCCAGGTCGACCTCGAAGATGCGGCTGTCCGCCAGCGCCGCGCCGCGGCAGGCGTAGGTATCGAGGCCGGCGCCCAGCACCACGTACTGGCGCGCGCCGTCGCGCTGCGCGACGGCCCAGGCGTCCTCGGCGAGCCGGCTGCGCACCGCCAGCGTGGCGCGCAGCGCCGTCGACATCGGGTCGGTGTAGCGGCCGATGCTGGCGCGCACGGCGGCCTCCTCCACCGGCCCCAAAATGGTCAGCGCCAGCGGATCGTCGAACACCAGCGGCGCGTCCAGCAACTGGTGCGCGGCGCGCAGCACCGCCACCATGTAGGCGCTCGGCTTCGGCCCGGCCACCGCCTCGTCCGGCGGCCGGTGCAGCTGCATGATGGCTTGTTGCACGAAGGCGATCAGGCGGGCGTCGACGCCGACGCCGCTCGACAGGTCCGGTTCGGCGTGGAAGGCGGCGCGCACCTTCAACTCCAGGGCGGCGTCGTCGCCGGCGTAGGATAGCCGGAACAGCGCCTCCCAACGGCGCGCCAGCGCCTGCACGGCCGGTTCGTCGAGGCCGGCGCCGGCGTCCATCTGCCGGCGCAGCTGCTCGATCAGCGGATGCCATTGCGGGGCGTGCGCAACCATGCGCCGGCGCACCTGCTCGAACTCGGCCGGCGTCAGATGGCATTCGAACAGGCTGGCGCGGGCGCAGGCGAAGGCCGCCAGTATCCATTCGATCATCGCCGGCGTGATGCCGGTGATCTGCTGCGCCCTGCTCTCGCTTTCCTGCATGGTTTGCAGCTTGATGGCCAGGCCGATGTCGCTGCCGGTGCCCTGGTCGAGCAGGCGCATCCAGCGCTGCGCCAGCGAGCGCGCCAGTTCGCCGCTTGCCGGCAGCGCCTGGTCGAGCGCGTTTTGCACCTGCGCGATCAACGCCTTCCAGGCACTGTCGGCGGCCGGGCCGGCCTGCTCCTGGCGCGCGCGCAGCGCGCCCAATTCGGCTTTTGAAAAGTATTTTTCGTACATTGTCATTTTCTCCATGAGGGTGAGCCACTCGTCGACGCTGGTATCGCGGCCGTCGCTGAGTTCCCTGAGCATCAGCCGAAGGCGCTGTCCGAGTCGCTGTCCACGCTGGACCTGATCGTCCACAGCGGCGATCTGGTGCGTGATGACGTCGACCGGCGAGATACCGGTGCCGTCCAGCAGCGCGCCGATGTCGGCCAGCGAACAACCAAGTTGCTTCAGGGCGTGGATGCGGTGCAGGCGCACCACGTCGTCCTGGTTGTACAGCCTGAAGCCGCTGTTCGAGCGCGCCGACGGGGAAAGCAGACCGATGCTGTCGTAGTGGTGCAAAGTGCGTACGGTCAGACCGGCCCGCTTTGCGAGTTCACCAATTTTCAAGGGCATCGCCGCTTCCTCCATGCAAACCATCGTAGAACCTGACGTAAGGTCAGGATCAAGGGAAAAATCGTTTTGACACAAATATGGAATGGGCGGCTGGGGGCGGCCGATGCCTAACACGTCATCAGCAAACGTTCCAAGGCGCCGATTTGCGCCTCGGTGTAGGCGGCTAGCCCGCGCTCGCGGGTCAGCAACTCGCCCATGGCCCAGGCATAGATGATGTGCGCCCGCACTTGCGCCTCGCCCGCCTCCAGGCCCAGCTCCCCCAGCAACTTGGCCAAAAAATGCACGCGCCTGTCGTGCACGCGACGCAGCACGGCAGCCAATTCCGGGTTTTGCCCGCCCAGGTGGTTGATGGCCTCGTAAAACTGGATATCCATCCGCCCCACCTTGCGCAGCAGAAAACGCAGTTTTTCAATGGCGCTGCCCTGCTGGCGCTCGACCAGCGCCATCACCTGCTCGGTGGCCCTGGCTTCCCAGCGCTCCACCACCGCCAGCATGAAACTGCCCGCACTCTCAAAGTGCCAGTAAAAACTGCCGCGGGTGACGCCCAGGCGTTTGCACAGCGGCTCTGCTTTCAGCGCCTGCGCCCCCTCGTCGCGCAGCACGGTCAAACCAAAATCAAGCCAATCTTCGCGTGACAGGCGCTGCTTCGGGGCGGCCGGCGGTTGGATCATTACGACTCCTAAAAAAATTCAAACAACGGGGGCGGTCGTGGCGCGACGCGGGCAAATCATATCCTATGAGCTTAAGATTGCAAGATTGGCAACGGCGCGGTATAGTCTTACCATACATACTGTACTGACGGTCGGCAGGCCGCTTCGCCGCCGACTGCCGGTACGCCGCCGCCGATTTATTAACGCTGGAGAAAACCATGTTCGCAAGAGTGACCCATGTTCAATCAAAACCCGAAAAACTCGATGAAATCGTCGCGCTATTTCAGGATTCCGTCATGCCGCTCTTGAAGCAGCAGCAAGGATTCAAGAGCAGCTTGCTGCTGACCGACCCGGCCACCGGGAAAGGCATGTCAATTACGATATGGGAATCGGAAGCGGATCTGCAGGCTGGCGACAGCAATGCCGTGCTGCTGGAACAGGTGCTCAAAGTCATGCCCATGCTGGCCGCGCCGCCGGTGCCGGAGATTTTCGTCGCCGCTTTGGCATAAGGCTATTCTGTGGCAGCGCACAAGGTGTATCCGTGCATACGACATGGCTATACCAGAGCGCTGCACAGCTGCTGCCGGGCTTGAAGCGAGGCGCGATCGACAGTCGCGGCTTGCTCGCTACCTATCCGGCACGGATTGACGTGCGGCGGCGGCGCTGGCGGCGGGATTTAGCGCGCTGGAACTGGGCGGCGATGTCGGCGGTTCGATCCGCATTCCGGCCCACTTTTGCGGCATGTATGGATTTCATGGCCGGCGCCGCGCAAAGCCAAAGGCGGGCGACGCCGCCGCCCGCCCCCGCTGCGCCCGCCTATTACGGCGCCGTGGCGCTTACTGCGCGGCGACCTTGGCCGGTTCGCCCGCCTCGTTCATCCGCAGCGCGCGGCTGAGGAAGCCCCAGCGGTCGGCCACTTCCTCGATCTGCTTGGCGGTCGGCTTGCCGGCGCCGTGGCCGGCCTTGCGGTCGATGCGGATCAGGATCGGCGCCGGGCCGCCCTGCGCCGCCTGCGCGGCGGCGGCGAACTTGAAGCTGTGCGCCGGCACGACGCGGTCGTCGTGGTCGGCGGTGGTGATCATCGTGGCCGGGTAGCAGCGGCCCTTTTTCACGTTGTGCAGCGGCGAGTAGGCCATCAGCGCCTTGAACTCGTCGGCGTTGTCGGACGAGCCGTAGTCCGATGTCCAGGCCCAGCCGATGGTGAACTTGTGGAAGCGCAGCATGTCGAGCACGCCCACCTGCGGGATCGCCGCGGCGAACAACTCGGGACGCTGGGTCATTGCCGCGCCGACCAGCAGGCCGCCGTTGCTGCCGCCGCCGATGGCCAGCTTGGCCGGCGAGCTGACCTTGTTATCGACCAGCCACTCGGCCGCGCCGATGAAGTCGTCGAACACGTTTTGCTTGTGCAGCTTGGTGCCGGCGGTGTGCCAGGCCTCGCCGTATTCGCCGCCGCCGCGCAGGTTGGCCATCACGTAGACGCCGCCCATTTCAAGCCAGGCCAGGTTGGCCACCGAGAAGGCGGGCGTGAGCGAGACGTTGAAGCCGCCGTAGCCGTACAGGTAGGTCGGGTTCGAACCGTCGAGCTTGATGCCCTTTTTCGAGACGATGAACATCGGCACCTTGGTGCCGTCGCGGCTGGTGAAGAACTGCTGCCGCGTGTCGAAATCGCTCGGGTCGAAGTCGACCTTTGGCTGGCGGTAGACGCTGCTCTTGCCGGTTTTCATGTCGTAGCGGTAGATGGTCGTCGGCGTCGTGAAGCTGGTGTACGAGTAGAAGGTTTCGGTATCGCCGCGCTTGCCGCCGAAGCCGCTGGCCGAACCGATGCCCGGCAGCGCCACCTCGCGCACCGGTTTGCCTTTCAGGTCGACCACCTTGACCTGGCTGCGCGCGTCGCTCAGGTACTCCAGCACCAGTTGGCGGTTGACGATGCCGGCGTTGGTCAGCGTCTGGGCCGCCTGCGGCACGATCTCCTTCCAGTTGGCCGCTTGCGGGCGGCGCGTGTCGATGGCGACCACGCGCGACGTCGGCGCCTTGTTGTCGGTCATGAACCAGAACACCGGGCCGTCGTTGTCGATGAATTCATAGGACGCGTCGAAGCCGTCGAGCAGGGTCGCGACCTTGCCGTCCTTGCGCCGCAAGTCTTTGTAGAAGACGCGGTTCTTGTGCGCCGTGCCCTGGGTGGCGGTGATCACCAGGTAGTTGCCGTCGTCGCTGACTTTGCCGCCGAAACCCCATTCCTTCTGGTCCGGGCGGTCATAGACCAGCACGTCGCTGCTTTGCGGCGTGCCGACCTGATGGAAGTACAATTTCTGGAAGTAGTTGATGTCGGCCAGCTTGGTGGCCTCCTGTGGCGCGTCGTAGCGGCTGTAGAAGAAGCCGCTGCCATCCTTGGTCCACGAGGCGCCGGAAAATTTGACCCACTTCAGCTCGTCGTCGAGGTCCTTGCCGGTGTCGATGTCGCGCACCTTCCAGACGTTCCAGTCGGAGCCGGAGGCGGCCGTGCCGTAGGCCAGGTATTTGCCGTTCGGGCTGACCGAGGTGCCGGCCAGCGCCACGGTGCCGTCGGCGGCCAGGGTGTTCGGGTCGAGCAGCAGGCGCGGCGTGTCATCCAGCGACGCCAGCGTGTACAGCACGGCCTGGTTCTGCAGGCCGTCGTTGCGGCTGTAGAAGTAGCGCCCGCCCTCTTTGAACGGCACGCTGAAGCGCTCGTAGTTCCACAGCTTGGTCAGGCGCTGCTTGATGCCGTCGCGCCCGGCGATTTGGCCCAGGTAGGATTGGGTCAGCTGGTTTTGCGACTCGACCCAGTCGTGGGTCTCGGCGCTGTTGGCGTCTTCCAGCCAGCGGTAGGGATCGGCGACCTGGGTGCCGTGGTAGTTGTCTTGCTGGTCGCCGGTCTTGCTGTTCGGGTAGCCGGGGGCCGCGCCGGCGCCGAAGGCCGAGGCCGGGCAGCTCTGCGCGCCGGCGTTGCCGCCGAGGCTGGCGATCAAACTGAATATCAGGGTGGCGCTACGTACATGCATGGGTGATCCGTATCATCGAAGAGCAAAGTGGATGGCGGCGCCGGGCCGGCGCCGCCGTTGCAGGACAGGATGGGGTGGGAGGAAAATCCGACCGCTTCTTTCGCCGATGAAATCATAGCGCGAAATGTGGCCTTTAAAGCACACTAATCGCGCCGCGCCGCCATATTTTATTTGGCCGCCCGCCGCGGTTTAGGATGACGCCGAGCTAATCCGAGCTGCGGCGCTGTGGCGTCGTCGTCGCCGGCGCGCGCGCCCGCCATGTGGCCAGCCAGGCCAGCAACTGCTCGCCGGGCATCGGCCGGCTCATGAAGTAGCCCTGGCCCTGGTCGCAGCCCATTTCGGCCAGCAGGCGCCAGACCGCTTCGCTTTCGATGCCCTCGGCGACGACGCGCAAGCCCATGTTGTGGCCCAGGTCGATGGTCGAGCGCACGATCTTGGTGTCGCCCTCGTCGTGCTCCATGTTGAGCACGAAGGATTTGTCGATTTTCAGTTCGTCCACCGGCAACCGTTTCAGGTAGGCCAGCGAGGAGTAGCCGGTGCCGAAGTCGTCGATCGACAGGTCGACGCCCATCGCGTGCAGGCGCTCCAGCGTCAGCTGGGCGCGCACCGGGTCGTCCATGATCGCGCTCTCGGTGATTTCCAGACAGAACGAGGACGGCTGCAAGCGATAACGCGCCAGGATCTCGGCGAATTTCACCGGCAGGTTCTGGTCCAGCAGGTCGCGCGTCGACAGGTTCACCGACACTTTCAAGTGCACGCCCTCGGCCGCCAGTTGCTGGCACAGCGCCGCCGATTTCTCCAGCACCCAGCGGGTCAGCACGCGGATGAAGCCGCTCTGCTCGGCGAACGGGATGAAGTCGTCGGGGAAGACGTTGCCGCGCTCGGGGTGCTGCCAGCGCACCAGCGCCTCGACGCCGACCACGTCGCCGCTGCCGAGCATGATCTTCGGTTGCACGTGCAGGCGGAACTGCTCGCCCTCGATGGCGTTGCGCAGTTCGGTCAGCAGCGACAGGCTTTGCTCGCTCGCCTTGTCCAGGCCGGCCTGGTACACCACGGCGCCGTCGTTGCGCTGCTTGGCCGCGTACATCGCCACCTCGGCCATGCTCAGCAAGGCTTCGCCGGTGCCGGCGTGCGACGGGTAGCCGGCGATGCCCAGGCCGGCGCCGATGTCGACCATCTGGTCCTCCAGCGACAGCGGGCTTTCCAGCGCGGCCAGCACCTGCGCCGCCGTAAGGCGGGCCTGCTCCAGGCTGGCGTTGGGCAACAGGATGGCGAACTCGTCGCCGCCCAGGCGCGCCACCTGGGCGGCGCCGTGCCGGTCCTGCGCCAGTTGCAGTTGCAGGCGCTCGGCCACCTGGCGCAGCAGCGCGTCGCCGAAGCTGTGGCCCATGACGTCGTTGACGTGCTTGAAGCGGTCCAGGTCCATCATCAGCACGAACACTTGCTCGTCGCGGCGGCCAGCCTGCTCGATCGAGTCGTCCAGCAGCAGCACGAACTGGGCGCGGTTCGGCAGGCCGGTCAGCGAGTCCCAGTACGCCAACCGGCGGATTTCCTGTTCGCGCTTGGCGATCCCGTCGCGCATGCTCTCGAAGGCCTGTGCCAGCGCGCCGATCTGGTCGTCGCGCTTGATGTCGAGCTGGCCCTTGTAGTCGCCCTGTTCGAGCCGCTTGGCGGTGGCCGCCAGCGCGCTCAGCGGCTGGGCGATGCGCTTGGCGGTGAGCACGCTGGCGAGCGCGGCGACGCCGATGCCGGCCACGCTGAGCGCCAGCAACAGGCGCCGCAGGCTGGTGTATTCGGCCATCGCCTCGTCGATCGAACGCGCCAGCACGACGCTGGCGACGCGCGCGCCGTCCTGGCCGATCGGCAGCAGGCGCGCGCTGTAGTGGCTGCCCTCGACGTCCAACTCAAGGTCGACGACGGCGTCGCTGTCGAGCTGGGCCGACAACGGCGCCGCCGGCAGCGCCTGGATGCGCGCCAGCGCCGGGCCCACCGACGTCACCGGCAGCGTGGTGGCGGTGGCGAGCCAGTCGCCGCCCTCGTCGCGCGTCAGGACCGCCACCTGCAGCGAGGAGATGTCGCGCATGTCGTTGGCCAACTGGCGGTCGATCGGGAATGCCATGACGACGTAGCCGATGATAATCGGCGCGCGCACCGGCACCACCACGATCTGGTAGGGGCGCCGCTCGACGATGGCGATGCCGCTGGCGCCGTCATACTGCTCGGCCTTGTCGAGCATGCTGACGACGAGTTGCTCCAGGCCGGCCGACTGGGCCGCGTTGGTCGAGGCCTTGATGGTGCGCTCGGCGCCGACCAGCATCGTCAGCGAGGCCTTGATGCGCCGCCCGCTGTTGGCCAGCGCCGATTCGATGGTGGCGCGGTCGCTCTCGTCGTCGTTGCCGATGGCCTGCACGAAGGCGGTGTCGCGCGCCAGCACGCTGGCGCCGAAGCGCAGCTTTTGCGCGTTCTGTTCGAGCAGGCGGCGGAACACCTTGGCGCCGGTGCCCAGCTCGGCGCTGATGGCGCTGCGCGCGTTGCTGGCGATGCCCTGCTGGATCACCAGCAGGCCGAGCACCTGGACCACCACGATCAACACCAGGAACAGCGTGACGATCCGGCTTTCGAGACTGCGAAAACGCATGGTCGCGCCTAGTAACTGGCGTTGGCGTCGGCGTCGGCGGCGCCGGCCGGCTTGAGCGCGAGCTTGAAGGCAGCGGCGGTGACGCCGTCGGCCTTGACGGCGACGGCCTGCTCGGCCGTGGCGCCGCCGACGGCGTGGTAATGCCAAGCCTTGAGCACGTATTTGCCGGCCGCCGGCAGCTCGATCACGGCCGCGCCGGCGGCGTCGGTCTTGGCGAAGTACGGCGTGTCGACGACCTTGATGTAGGCGAGCATCTTGTCGTGGATATTACAACCGAGCACGACGGTGCCGGCCTTGTCGAACACCTGCGGGCTGGCCGCCACGCCCGAATACAGTTTCTGGTCGAATTTCTTGGCCGGCGAAAAGGAATAAATGTGGTGGCGCACCTTGTCGTTATTCGGGAAGCTGACGCTGCTGCCGGTTTGCACCACGCTCACCAACGGCGCGAATTTCAAGCCCTTTTGCTCGATCGAAGCCGGCCGCGGCGGCCTGGCCGCGGCGCCGTCGGCCTCGGCGTACACCACCACGTCGGCCAGCGGCAGGCCGGCGCCGTCCCTCACCTGCACCGCGATCCCGGCAGCGGAGGCGGAGGCGGAGGCGGCCGCCAGCAGGGCGGCCAACACGGTCGTGCGACGAAGCGTTGCGGAGATAGTCATGCTGTAATCCTGGCGAGTGGGGTGGTCGGGCGGCGCGGCGAAGACGACCTTGCCGGTGGGCCTATTGTAGCCCCTGCGAAATCTTCCCCAAAGAAGATTTAGGTGCCGGGCAGTATTTCCTTTGAGAAAAAATAACTGCATTTCATTAAGATGTCACATACCGGCATTAGAATTGGCAATATGACCATGGCCCCAGGGCCGTGCCGACCGCCCAGCACCGCCACCAGACCGCCGCCGTGAACTCTACCTTGCCGCTCGCCCTCTTCGCCCACCTGCCCGCCGCGCCGGCGCCACCTTCGAAGGCCGTGCATTTGCGGGCGGTGCCGGCGCCGCCGGCGCTCGCGGAACCGACTTCGGAGGACGACATGTTGCGTGAACAATTACTCGACATTATTGCGACGCGCCATCTGAGCGCCTTGTTCCAGCCCATCATCCAGATGCAAAGCGGCGACGTCATCGGTTACGAGGGCTTGATACGCGGGCCGTCCGACAGCCCGCTGCACGCGCCGATGAAGCTGTTCAAGGTGGCGCGCGCCAACGGCTTGACGCTGGAAGTGGAGCACCTGTGCCGCCAGGTGGTGCTGGAGCGCTTCGCCGAACTGGATCTGCCGGGCAAGCTATTTCTCAACGTCAGCCCGGAGTGCCTGCTGCTGCGCCACGACCGCCACGGCCACACGCTCGATTACATCGCCCGCATCGGCATCAACCCGGCGCGCGTGATCATCGAGCTGACCGAAAACCAGCCGACCTACGATTACGAGTTGATGCGCGAGGCGGTACTGCACTACCGCAAGATGGGCTTCCAGATCGCCATCGACGACCTCGGCGAGGGCTTTTCCAGCCTGCGCCTGTGGTCCGAGCTGCGCCCCGAGTACGTCAAGATCGACATGCATTTCATCCAGGGCATCAACCACGACCCGGTCAAGCTGCAGTTCGTGCGCTCGATCCAGGAAATCGCCGAACAGTCGGACACGCTGGTGATCGCCGAGGGCATCGAAACGCAGGCCGAGTTGCTGGTGCTGCGCGACCTTGGCGTCGCCTTCGGCCAGGGCTACCACCTGGGGCGGCCGCACGCGGCGCCGGCCAGCGCCGTGCCGGCCGCGGTGCGCAAGGCGCTGGGCGGCAACGGCGTGGCGGTGTACCCGCAACGCAGCGGAATCGAGAAGAACGCCGTGACTATTTTTAAACTGTTACAACAGGTGCCGGCGGTGTCGCCGGCGCTCAGCAACAACGAGGTCTACGAGTTGTTCCTGCGCGAACCCAAGCTGTTGATCATCCCGGTGGTCGACGCCGGCGTGCCGCTGGGGCTGATCAGCCGCTTCGACATGATCGACCATTTCGCCCGGCCCTACCAGCGCGAGCTGTACGGCAAGAAGCCGTGTACGCTGTTCATGGACGCCAACTCCTTGATCGCCGACAAGGACACCAGCCTGCAGGACCTGAGCTTCAGCATGGTCCAGGGCGACGCCCACCACCTGTTCAACGGCTTCATCATCACCGAGCACGGCCGCTACCTGGGCATGGGCCGCGGCCACGACCTGATGCGCGAGATCACGCAGATGCAGATCCACGCGGCGCGCTACGCCAATCCGCTGACGCAGTTGCCGGGCAACGTGCCGATCAACGAGCATATCGAGCGCTTGCTGGAAAGCGACAGCCGCTTCTGGGTCTGCTATTGCGACCTCGACCACTTCAAGCCCTTCAACGACGTCTACGGCTACCGCCGCGGCGACGACGTGATCCAGCTGTGCGGCGACATCCTCAGCCGGCACTGCGACGCCAACCGCGACTTCATCGGGCACATCGGCGGCGACGACTTCATGATCCTGTTCCAGAGCGAGGATTGGGAGGCGCGCTGCCACGCCATGCTGGCGCAGTTCGGCGCCGCCATCGACGACTTCTATAGCATCGACGACCGCGAGCGCGGCGGCTACCTCAGCGAAGACCGCCAGGGCATGAAGGTGTTTTGCTCGCTGATCGGCTTGTCGCTGGGCGTCATCAAGGTCGAACCGCGCCAGTACCACACCCACCACCAGATCGCCACGGCCGCCGCCGAGGCCAAGAAGCAGGCCAAGAAAATCCACGGCAACAGCCTGTTCCTCGACCGCCGCCAGGAGCCGCAGGGGCAGCCGCGCCGGCCGGTCTGATCGCGGCTAACCGGGGTGGCGGCCGTCAGCCCCGGTGCGCCTGGCGCCACTGCCGCGTCAAATCCAGCGCCGAACCGATTTCCGCCGCCGTCATTCTGCCGGCGAGCACGCCGCGGTTGCTGTTGGCCGTCTCGTCGCCGGCCTCCGCCGCCAGAGAAATCCACATATAGGAACGCACCGGATCGCGCTCGACGCCGCGGCCGCTGTTGTACATGCCGCCCAGATTGTACTGGGCCAGCGCATGGCCCTGCTCGGCGGCGCGGCAGTACCAGCGCACCGCCAGCGCGTCGTCCTGGGGCACGCCGTGGCCGTTGGCGTACATCACGCCGAGGTTGTTTTGCGCGCTGGCGTCGCCCTGGTCGGCGGCGATCCGATACCAGTGCACCGCGCGCTCGTCGTCCTTGTCAACGCCCTGGCCGTTGGCGTAAATGACGCCGAGGTTGAACTGCGCGTTCGGCGCGCCCTGCTCGGCCGCCTTGCGATACCACGTCAGCGCCTGTTGCAGATCGCGCTCGACGCCGCGGCCGGCCGCGTACATGCCGCCGAGATTGTATTGCGCCAGCACGTGGCCGTGCACGGCGGCCCGGCTGTACCACGAGAACGCCTTGACCTCGTCCTTGTCGACGCCCTGCCCCTTGGACAGCATGACACCCAGGTTGAACTGGGCGTCGGCGTCGCCCTGCTCGGCGGCGCGCGACAACCACGCATAGGCGCGCAACTGGTCCGGCGCCACGCCCAGGCCCTCGGCGTAGGCGACGCCGACCTGGCGCTGCGCGACGGCGGCGCCCTGGGCGGCGGCCTGGCGGAACCACGCCAGCGCCTGTTCGTCGCTCTGCGCCACGCCTTGTCCGTGCTTGTAGACCAGCCCCAGGTTGAGCTGGGCGGTGGCGTCGCCTTGCAGCGCGGCCTTGCGGAACCAGGCCAGCGCCAGGGCGGTGTTTTGCTTGGCGCCCAGCCCGCGCGCGTAGGCCTCGCCCAGCAGCGACTGGGCGCTGGCGATGCCCTGTTCGGAGGCGCGGTAGAACCAGGCCAGCGCCAGCGAGTCGCTTTGCGGCACGCCGCGGCCCTTTTTATACATCTGGCCGAGGTTTTGCTGGGCCGACGCGTCGCCTTGCCGGGCCGCGCGGCGGAACCAGAACACCGCTTCCTTGTCGCTCTGGGCCACGCCGCGGCCGTTGTAATACATGGAGCCCAGGTGGTTCTGCGCGAAGGCCAGGCCTTGCAGGGCCGCCAGGCGCAGCCAGATGAAGGCGCGCTCGTCGTCGCGGGCGATACCCTCGCCCTTTTTGTACATCAAACCAAGGTTGAATTGCGCGTAAGCGTTACCCTGCTCGGCCGCCGTCCGAAACCAGACGTAAGCCTGGTAGTTTTCCTTGGCGGTCTGTCGATTGTTCATGCTCGTCCCCGGCACTCAAATCAGCGTTGAACCGGACCAATGCCGGGCCTTCACCGGCACCTGGAACAGCCCCGGCCGGCGAATTTGGTCATACCTAAATATGTTGTTCAAATTATAAAACTTGGTTCGGCGGGGGCGTTTGACACGACTCAATGTTGATGACAAAATGTCATTTTATGGTTGAGTTCGCCAACAGATATTTCCCGTTGGATTTAAATGCGAAAAAACCCGCGGCGATCGCTCGCCGCGGGTTCTCTGTGATGCGCCGGCGCCGGGTAAACCGGCTACAGCAACGGCCCTAGCTTCGCTTCAGCGCGGACGCGCCGGTTTCGGGCCGAAGGCGTACACCAGCGTGGCCAGCAGCGTCAGGCACCAGACGATCAGCGCGCCGGACGGCAGGTCCAGCACGGTCGACAGCACCAGCCCGCTCAGGTAGCCGGCGGCGCCGACGCCGTAGGCCAGCGGCAGGCGCTGGCCGGTCGGATAATGCCGCACCGCCAGGCTGGGCACGATCAAACTCGTAAACACCAGATACACGCCGACCAATTGCACCGAGGCCGTGACCGCCAGCGCGAAGATCAGGTAGAACCCCAGCCGGCTCAGGCGCTCGTTGTAGAAGTACAGCACCGCGCCGACCAGCACCGTGCCGAACAGCGGCGCCAGCAGTTGTTGGTAGCGCACCCACAGGATCTGGCCGGCGAGCAAGTCCTGCAGGTGCTCGCCGCCGTGCGGATTGTGCGCCACCAGCAGCAGGCCGCCGGTCGCCGCCAGGATGAACAGCACGCCGATCTGCGCCTCCTGCACCTCGGGCCAGCGTTTTTCGGTCCAGGTCAGCAACAAGGCGCCCAGCACGGCGGCGATGCCGGCCGCCGCCTGCACCGCCCAGCCTTGCGGGTCGAGGTCGCCCGAGCCGGCGATGATGACGCCCAGCGCGGCGATCTGGGCGATCGCCAGATCGATGAAGACGATGCCGCGCTTGAGCACTTGCGCGCCCAGTGGAATATGCGTCGCGAGCACCAGCAGGCCGGCCACGAAGGCCGGCAAGATGATCATCAGATCGATCTGGCCCAGCATCACTTGGCCGCCTCCAGCAGGCGTTGCACGGTGCTGTCGAAGAAGCCGAACAAGTCCTTGCTCCTGTCGTCGGCGCCCACGGTGAACGGCAACACCACGGCCGGAATGCCGGCCCGCTCGGACAGCCATTGCGAGGCGCGGCCGTCTTGGTAGGCGGCGCGCAGCACCATCTTGGCCGGTTGGCGCTGCAACTGCGCCAGCAGCGCCGACAGGTGCGCCGCGCTCGGTTCGACGCCCGGCTTGGGTTCCAGCGTGCCGACCTGGCGCAGGCCGAGCCAGCCCATCAGGTACTCCATGTTTTTATGGTGTTCGACGACGGCCAGCGACTTCAACGGCGCGGCCTGCTTTTCCCATTTCAGCGTGGCGGCGCTCCAGCGCGCCGAAAAGTCCTTCAGGCGCGACTGGTACTCGGCGGCGTTGGCCGGATCCACCTCGGCCAGGCGCTTGCCCAGCGCGGCGGCGACCAGCGCGATGTTGTGCGGGTTTTGCTGGATGTGCGGGTTGCCGGCCGCGTGCACGTCGCCCTCGCTGCGGTCGACCTTGCCGGGTATGTCGAGCCGCGGCACCACGGCGCCGGCCTCGAAGTTGCCGGGCTGGCCGGGGGCGATCTTGGCGTTGCCCGATTGCTGCAGCAGCACCGGCAACCAGCCCACCTCCAGCTCCAGGCCGGTGCACACCAGCAAGTCGGCGTTGCGGGTGCGGGCGATCAGGCTGGGGCGCGCTTCGACCCGGTGCGGGTCTTGCAGGGCGGTGGTGGCGCTGCCCACTTTCACCTTGTCGCCGCCCAGTTCCTTGCTCAGCGCCTCCCACTCCGGCTCGCAGGCCAGCACGTTGATGGCGGCGTGCGCCGACAGCGGCGCCAGCGCGGCGCCGGCCAGCGCGGCGGCCAGCCAGGTTTTGTTGAATGTCGTATGCATTGCCAACTCCTTAGAAAGCGTGGGCCGCGTGCGTGCCCAGGCTCATGATGTACTGAAGGAAAATCTGCTTATCGACGACACCCGGACGCGTCTTGTCGCGCGCCAATTGCAGGCGCAGGCGTGAAAACTCGGACGGGCTGTAGTCGAACATCAGGCTGGCGCGCGACGGCGCGTACGCGTCGAGGATCGGCACGTTGGCCAGCGTCAGCTCGCCATCGAGGTCGCGGCGGCCGGACGACAGGCGGTCGTAGCGCAGGCCGGTGCGCCAGTTCGGCATGAACTGGTAGACGCCCTGCAGATACCAGCCGGACTGGGCGCTGCGATAGGCGGCGGCGCCGGCGTCGGCGACGTCCAGGCTGCCGCTTTCCTTGTTGCGGAAGTACTCGCCCTGCAGCTTGAAGTTGCTCACGGTCGAATTGCCGTTCGGCGCCCATTTATAGATGGCGTCGGCGATCCACATGGACGACTTGCCGCTAAAGCTGGACAAGTCGTCGATGGCGCGTTCGGTCGCGCCGGTGTGCAGGTAGGAGACGCCGGCGCGGTAGCTCGACGAGGCGCCGATGTCGTCGCCGACGTGGGCGAACAGCGAGGTGGCGCCAACGCCGTTCTTGTTGCGCTCGTTGCCGGGGAAACCGCCGCCGGCGGACACTTCCATGCCCAGTTCGACGAACTGGTCGGTCGGCGCCAGCCACTTCGCCTGCACGCCGTCGGCCTTGTACTGGCCGCCGAAGAAGGCCTGGTAGGCCAGCGGCGCGTCGACGAAGTCCCAGGTATGGGCGTGTTGCGAGTTCAGGTAGCCGACCGAGGACAGGAAGCGGCCGGCGCGCACGTTCACGCCGTTCGCCAGCGCGCGGGTCTGGACGAAGGCTTCCTCGACTGCGGCCTCGTTCTCGCCGCTGAGGGCGAACGTCAGCTGGCCGGCGAAGCGCGGATCGATATTCGCCGACAGCGTCAGTTCCGACTCGCCCAGGCTGAAGCCGCGCTTGCCGGGGCCGACCTCGCCGCCGGACGGCAGGAAGCCTTGCAGGCGGAAATCGGCCGGGCTGTGCGACAGGCGTGACATCGTGCCGCCCAGAACCAGCGCGACGTTCGGATTGAAGATGTTGCTGGCGGCGGCAGGGTTGGCGGCGCGCGCGTCGACCGGCGCCGGGGCGGCGGCCGGGGCCACGGCGTTGGCGGCGACGGCCTGGGCCTGCTGCAAGCGCAGCTCCAGCGCTTGCAGGCGCGCCTCGTAGGATTCCTTCATGACGCGAATCTGGTCGCGGATCTCGCCCAGCTCTGTATCGCTGGCGGCGGCGGCGACGCCCGGCGTGGAAAACGACACGGCCAGGGCGGCCGCGAGTACGGTGTATTTGAACATGAAAATCCTGCCTAAATGGGATAGATATGGCAAGCCCGCGCGCGGCAAAGCGCGCACCAGGCTGCGGCAATAACTGACAATCAGGCGAGGACGGGTGGCGCGCGGGACTGGAACACGCACACGGTGCGCAGGCAAGTGGTCGGCGTGGCGTAGGCGATGTCGGCCGCGGCGGCGGCATGGCTGGCGGCAACGGCGTGCGCCGGCGTGCCGAGCGCGGAGCCGATCTGGGCGAAGGCCAGGCACTGGGCGCAGCTCTGGTCGGGCGCCAGCGACTTGGCGGCGGCGCGCTGGTGCTGTGCGCCGCCCTGCTCGACGCGGCGGGCGTCGGTCCAATGCGACATGCCGTGCGACAGCCCCATCTGCTGGGAAAGTACCAGCAGAAGCGACAACAAGGCATAGGCAAGGGAGCGGCGTAATCTCACGGCGGATCGGATCGGGGTTGCATCGATGGCAGCATTGTAATGCCGACGGCGGAATTGCGGCGGATATTTGTGCGCGGCCGCTAACGCGCGTCAAACCAAGGGCGCAACCCTGGGTGCCAGACCCTCAGGGTCCGACTCCGGCTCGTTGCCCTTGCTTGAGCGGGACGTTAGCGGCCTGTTTGCAAAAGACCGGCTACTGCCGGCGGGCCAGCGCCTGCTTTTGCAGGAATTGCGGCACCTTGGCCGCGCTCAGCCGGTTCACCGACACCAGCAGCTCCGGGTCGACGCCGGCGATGCCGTATGCCTGGCCGAGGTGGCGGCCGATGTGGATCAGCACCTGCGCCGCCACTTCCGCGTCCGACTCGGCCCTGTGGGCGGCGCTGTTGAAGCGGATGCCGAGCTGGCCCGACAGCAGGCCCAGCTTGTAGCTGGCCAAGCCGGGAAAGACCCGGCGCGACAGTTTCAGCGAGCACACTAGCCCGCGGTGCGCCGGCGTCAGGCCGAGCCGGCCGCTTTCGGCCTGCAGGAATTTTTCATCGAAGCTGGCGTTGTGCGCCGACAGGGCGTCGCCGCCGATGAACTCCAGTAGGCGCGGCAACACCTGCGCCACCGGCGGCGCGCCGTCCACCATCGCCTGGGTGATGCCGGTCAGGCCGGTGATGAACGAGGGGATGCGGGCGTTGCAGTTGATTAGCGAGACGTAGCGGTCGACCACCTGGCCGCCGACGATGCGCAGCGCCGCCACTTCGGTGACGCGGTCGCCCATGTCGGGCGACAGGCCGGTCGTTTCAAAGTCGATCATGACGATCGGTTTTTCAAACACGTTCATGGGCGTTTCCGCTTTCGCTGTGGGTGGTGACGATGGTGGGGATGGTGGCGATGGTGACGAGCTGGCAGCCTAGCCGAATTTGCGCACGGCGTCGAGCGCCAGGCCGGCGCCGATGCTGCCGAACAGGTCGCCCTCGACGCGCCGCGCCGACGGCACCAGCGCGGCGATCTGCTCGCGCAGCAGGCGCACGCCGCTCGATCCGCCGGTGAAGAAGACGGTGTCGACCGCCTGCGGCGCCACGCCGGCGTCGCGCAACAGGTTCAGCACGGTCTGCTCGACCGAGGTGCACAGGTGGCCGATGGCGTCGTTGAACTGGCCGCGCCGCAAGGTCAGCGTGTGCGCCGGCGACAGGCGGTCGAGTTCCAGTTGGACCTCGGCGGCGTCGGACAGGGCGATCTTGCCCTCCTCCACCTTCATTGCCAGCCAGTGGCCGGCGCGCTGGTCGATCAACTTTTGCAGGCGCCCCATCTTGTCCTGCTCGCGCGCATCGCGGCAGACGTCGGCCAATTGCACCCAGATCTTCTTGGTGTAGGCTAGGTTGATGGTGTGCCAGGTGGCCAGGTTGAAGTAATAACTGGACGGCACTTCGCTGTTGTTGTTGAGCTTGCTGCCATAGCCGAGCAGCGGCATCACCGACGACAGGCTCAGGTATTTATCGAAGTCGGTGCCGCCGATGTGCACGCCGCCGGTGGCGAGGATGTCGTCGCGACGCTCGGCTTTTTTGGCGCGCTCGGGCGACAGGCGCACCAGCGAAAAGTCCGAGGTGCCACCGCCGATGTCGGCGATCAACACCAGTTCCTCGCCGGCGATCTGCGACTCGTAGTCGAACGCCGCGGCGATCGGCTCGAACTGGAAGGCGACGTTCTTGAAGCCGACCGAGTGGGCCACCTCGGCCAGCGTGTCCTGGGCCAACTGGTCGGCCGCCGGGTTGTCGTCGATGAAGAAGACCGGGCGGCCGAAGACGGCCGAATGCAATTCGCGCCCCGCCGACTGTTCGGCGCGCCGCTTGAGCTCGCCGATGAATTGCGACAGCAACAGGCGGAACGGCAGCGCGCGGCCGCCGACCTCGGTCTGGCCGTCGATCAGGCTGGTGCCCAGCAAACTTTTGAGCGAGCGCATCAAACGCCCCTCGTAACCGGCCAGATAACCGGCCAGTGCGGCACGTCCGAAGCTGACTTCTTCGTCCTCTGCGTTGAAGAATACCACCGACGGCAAGGTCGTTTTACCGTCTTCGAGAGCGAGCATGGTTGGCTGTCCCGGTCGTACCCAACCCACTGTGGAATTTGACGTGCCAAAATCGACGCCGCAAGCATTGGCCATGTCGACCCTTCACGTAATAAAGGGGCGTTATATTAACAGAAAAATTTCTGAAAATGAAGAAATTGCGCGCTTGTGCCGGGCCGCAACGATGCAGAAAAGCTTGCTCCCGATCAAAATCGGCCGCCGCCGCCAAAGATACCCTATGGAAACTGCCTGACCGCGGAGGTCGGGCGCTCCACTTTGAACCGGGGGATCATCTTGAACAGTACAGCAATGGCGGCCTGGGCCGCGGCGGCGATGACGGCGCTGGTCCTGGGCGGCTGCGGCGGCGGCGCCGCCGACCCGCAAACGAGTACCTGCTCGCTGACCAACCCGTCCGGCTGCGGCGGCAACCCGCCGACCGTGCCAGTGACGCCGCCGACGCCGCCGACGCCGACCACGCCGACCACGCCGCCCAACCCGGCCACCCAGGCGGCCACGGTCAGCCTGTTGTTTAGCAACACCGAATTGAAATCGGCCGGCGCCGCCGGCACCGAGGTCACCGTCACCGCGCTGGTGAAGAACGCCGCCAGCGCGGCGCTGCCCGGCGCCAGCATCGCCTTCAGCGCCGATTCGGGCATCCTGACGGCGGCCGACGCCGTCACCGACAAGAACGGCCAGGCCAAGGTCAAGCTGGGCATCGGCGGCTCGAACGCCAACCGCCGCATCACCGTGCTGGCCAAGGTCGGCGCGCAGAGCGGCAGCGGCACCGTCGAGGTGGTCGGCACCACCCTGGCGCTGGGCGGCCCGGTCGTCGTCAGCCAGGGCGCCAGCGCCGACTTCACCGCCACCCTGCGCGACTCGGCCGAACGCGCCATCAGCGGCGCCACGCTGACGCTCAGCGCCAAGAACGGCAACGCCCTGACGGTCAAGGGCGGCGCGCCGGCCGTCACCAACGCGCTCGGGCAGGTGGTGCTCAGCCTGAAGGGCACGCAACTGGGCGCGGAAGCGGTGTCGGTATCCGGCCTGGGCGCCAGCGTCTCGACGGCGCTCAGCGTCGAGGGTACCGATCTGCGCATCACGCCGGCCGTCGGCAGCGACGCCAACGGCGCCGAGCTGCTCAAGGAGGTGGCCACCGGCGCCTGCCAGGCGGTCGACGTGCGCTACGAAAAAGACGGCGTCGGCC
Organism: Janthinobacterium sp. CG_23.3; assembly: GCF_046115965.1. Taxonomy (NCBI): domain Bacteria; kingdom Pseudomonadati; phylum Pseudomonadota; class Betaproteobacteria; order Burkholderiales; family Oxalobacteraceae; genus Janthinobacterium; species Janthinobacterium sp. CG_23.3. The sequence continues at coordinate 246,855 of NZ_JBJXIB010000001.1, forward strand.
AGGCCGGCATCGTCAACCTGAGCACCTCGCGCGGCCGGCTGTATGCCGACGGCGCATGCCTGCAGCAACTGTCGGGCGCGCTGACGCTGCTCAACGGCAACGCGCGCAGCTACCTGAAGTCGGGCAACGCCGGCGTCGCCAGTCTGAGCGCCGCCGTCGGCAACGGCCCCACCGCGCTCAGCCGGATTGAATTCGTCGCGCCGCTGGTGCCGTCCAGCACGCTCGCCTTGCAGGCCGAGCCGGCCGTGATCGGCAGCAACGCCGGCGCCGCCCAAACCGAACGCAGCGCATTGACCGCGGTGGTGCGCGACGGCAGCGCCGCCAACAACTTGGTCAAGGGTGCCACCGTGGTGTTCTCCATCCTAGCCGACCCCAGCGGCGGCGCGCTGGCGCAGCCGTTCAGCGTCACCACCGGCAGCGACGGCGTGGCGCGCGCGACGTACGTGGCCGGCCCGTCCGACAGCGGCACGGACGGCGTGCTGATCCAGGCGCAGATCCAGGGCATGGGTACGGCCGTCAGCGGCGCGCTGAGCAGGTTGACGGTGGCCAGGAAGGCGCTGTCGATCCAGTTCCGCACCGGCAACACCGTACTCGACTATTCGCCGTCGCTGCTGCAACAGGAGTTTTCGGTGTTGGTGTCGGACGGCGCCGGCAACGGCGTAGCCGGCGTCGACATTAGCGTGGCGGCTTGGCCGACCCACTACCGCAAGGGCTACCACCAGTTTGTGACGGACCCGCCCACGACCGCGGGCGGCGCCGTCGACCTCGACAAGGGCCAATGGCAGATGGCGCCGACGTTCTACACCTGCGCCAACGAGGACATCCTGCGCAAAGGCATCTACGAGCCGGCCTATGACCAGAACAACAACGGCGTGCTCGACCCGGGCATTCCGATTACCGTCGGCAGCAGCGGCAAGACCGACGCGCTGGGGCTGACCAAGATCGCGCTGAACTATCCGCGCGACCGCGGCCATTGGGTGAGGGTGGAACTGACGGTGCGCGGCAGCGTGGCCGGCACCGAGGCACTGGCAAGGTCGGCGCTGTGGCTGCCCGCGCTGGCGTCGGACTACGACGACCGCCGTGTTGCGCCGCCAGGCGCGACCAGTCCGTATGGCAGCGGCGCCTGCGCCAGCGCGTTCTAGCGCTAACGCCAGGTATGCCGGGGCCGGCCCGCGCCGCGCCTCTGCGGCGCGGGCCGGGCTGGCCGGTCAGCCGAACAGCTTGCCTTTCAGCAGGCTCAGCCCCTGCTGCAACAAATCGTTGTCGGGCACCTCCCCGTGCGGCGTCAGCTTGTCGATGATCTGCGGCAGCAATTGGGCCAGGCCCGTGGAGGCGTGCTCGGGTTCGATTCCGGCCTGCCGGGCGATTTGGCCGACCGCGTCCGCCCCCAGCGCGTCCTTGATCTGCTCGCCCGACACGCTCTGGTTGGCGCCCACCCCGACCCATGATGCGACTTGGTCGCCCAAGCCGCTTTCCTGGAATTTGCGCAACAGCCCGGGCAAGCCGCCGGCGCTGTCGATCAAACCCATCACACCGGTGAGCAGCGCCGATCGCGGCATCGAGTCTTGCTGCTGCGCGCCCGACGACCCCAATACCTGTCCTGCAAGTTGATCTAGCAAACCCATCATAGCTCCTTGGTGATGCTTCATCGGATACCGCGTCGCATCGATTGTACTGCAGGCGCGGCATTTTCGATGTTTGATAGTCATCAAAATGGCCCGCTCGTCCTCTAACCGGGCCATTTCTCTGCCTGCCAACCGCATCCGGGCGCCGCGGCCAGCGCGACGCCGGCCCGATTGAGCTGCCTCAATCCGGCCCGCTCCGGCGGGCGCACACTGGAGTTCGTTTTGATCCACCGCGCCGCGGCGCACATGGGAGGCAGGCATGTCAGGCAGGGGAAAAAGGATGGAAGGCGTCGATGAGCGATGAGGCCAGTGCGCTGGTACGCCACCTCGACAAGCTGCGCCGCGAAATCGACCATCACAACTATCGCTACTACGTGCTCGACCACCCGGTGATTTCGGACGCGCAATACGACCAGCTGTTTCGCGACCTGCAGACCATCGAGCTGGGCCACCCCGAGCTGCTGACGTCGGACTCCCCGACCCAGCGCGTCGGCGCGCCGCCGCGGCCCAGCTTCGGCGAAGTGCGGCACCACGTGCCGATGGCGTCGATCGCCAGCGCCTACACCGCGGCCGAGATCGAGGCTTGGGACCGGCACGTATGCCAGCATCTGGGCGCGCACGGCGACATTTCCTATACGGCCGAGCCGAAGTTCGACGGCGCCTCGGTCAGCCTGCGTTACGAGGGCGGCAAGCTGACGCTGGCCGGCACCCGCGGCGACGGCGCCACGGGCGAGGACGTTACCGCCAACGTGCGCACCATCAACAGCGTGCCGCTGCGGCTGCAAGGCAAAGACTGGCCCGACGTGCTCGAAGTGCGCGGCGAGGTATACATGCAAAAGACCGACTTCGAGCGGCTCAACGCGGCCCAGGCCGGGGCCGGCCGCACGCCCTTCGCCAACGCCCGGAACGCCGCCGCCGGCTCGCTGCGCCAGCTCGACGCCCGCGTCACCGCCGCCCGCGCGCTGGCGTTTTCGCCGTGGGGCCTGGGCCAGGCGTCTGCCGAGATCGCCCAGACCTATTCCGAGGTCACGCTGCACCTGCGCCAATGGGGCTTTCGCACCAGCGCGCTGTTCGACACCGTGCGCGGCGCCCGCGGCTGCCTCGACTACCACCGCCGCATCGCCGCCCTGCGCCAGCGCCTCGGCTACGAGGTCAATGGCGTGGTCTACAAGGTCGACGCGCTGCGCCAGCGCGAGCGGCTCGGTTTCACGGCGCGCGCGCCGCGCTGGGCCGTCGCCTACAAGTTCGCGGCGCCGACCGCCGGTCCGGCTCCCCTCGGTTAGGGACGTGCGCCCATCACGACAAAACGTGAACCTTTCAGCCAGGCAGGATGCTATCCTGAGCGTCGTCGTCCCGGTGTTCGCCAAGCGCTACCGGCCATGCTGCCACACGCCTATCCAAAAACTGCTCATGACTTGCAAGCAACTGCCCCATTTCCGCCGAGCGAACTCGCGTGACATTCCCGCGATGTCAAAGATCCGGCTAGCCGTCAGCGAAAATGTTCTGTCCAGCCTCGGTCGTATTACCGAGAAAATGTATGAAGATTATCTGGAACTGCTCGGACGAGGTTGGGTGGCGGAGGTGGATGGGATAGTCGCCGGTTTTTGCTACGCCAGCAACGCGGATGCATCGATTTGGGCGCTGTTCATCGAGCCAAGCCGCGAGGGGCGCGGACTGGGGAAGCAACTGCTCAATATGGCCGTGGACTGGCTTTTTGAGCGGGGTCACGACGTCGTCCGATTGAGCACCGGTTCGGGAACCAGAGCAGAGCGCTTTTACGCCTCCCAAGGGTGGACCCGCGAGCGAACCGAGGGGAACGATGTTTTCTACCTGCGCGGCAAGCGCCGTTAATTCAGTTTTAAGTGGCATGGGCGACAATGGCAATTTTATTTGCTAGGCAAGCATGCTAAACCTCAATATCGGCCCCTTCAACGTGCAGGTCGCGCACCTGCTGATGCTGGCCGCGCTGCTGGTCGCGGTCGTCGTCGGCAAGCTGGTCGCCCGCGGCGCCAAGCTGAACATCGGCGGCGCGCTGACCGACATGGTGCTGGCCGCGCTGCTGCTCGGCCGCGTGGTCTTTGTGGCGCTGTGGTTCGAGCTGTACCGGCGCCAGCCGTGGAGCGCCTTCGACGTCCGCGACGGCGGCCTGACGCCGTGGGCCGCCCTGGCCGGCGCCTTGGCCGTCGGCGTGTGGCACTGCTACCGCCAGCCGGCCTTGCGCCAGCCCCTGGTGGCCGCGGTCGGGGCCGGCTTGCTGGCATGGTTCTTTTCCGGTGCCAACACCATGCTGGCCGCCGCCAGGCAGCCGTTGATGCCGGCCATCGCCCTGCGTACGCTGAGCGGGCTACCGGCGACGCTACCCGGTTTGGCGCTTGGCAAACCGGCGGTGGTGAACCTGTGGGCCAGTTGGTGCGGCCCCTGTCGTCACGAAATGCCGGTATTGGCAGCGGCCCAGGCGCGCGACGCCGATATCGCCTACATCTTCGTCAACCAGGGCGAGGACGCCGGCGCCGCCGCGCCCTACCTGGGCCAACTGCAGCCGACGCTGTCGAACGTGTTGCTCGATCCGCGCGCGCAACTCGGCAAGAGCGTCGGGTCGAGCGCGCTGCCGACCACCCTGTTCTACGACGCCGGCGGAAAGCTGGTCGACCTGCATCTGGGCACGCTGTCGGAGGCAACGTTGGCCAGCCGTCTGCAGCGCCTGCGCGCGCAGCGTCCGAAATAGGAGCATGTGGGCCGAAGCGAGACGCGCTGCTCCAAGACACGGTTGTCGGGTTACGCCCGATGGGCTAGCCCGACCTACGAAAATCAGGCCAACTGAACGGCCAAATTTACAGCTTGAAGACGCTGACGGCGCGCGCCAGCTTTCCGGCCTGGTCCTGTAGGCTTTCGGCGGCGGCGGCGGCCTGCTCCACCAGCGCCGCGTTCTGCTGCGTCACGCCGTCCATTTGCACGATCGCCTGGTTGACCTGGGCAATGCCGTCGCTCTGCTCGGCCGTCGCGACGGTGATCTCGCCCATGATTTCGGTGACCCGGCGCACGCTGGCGACGACCTCGTCCATCGTGTTGCCGGCGTGGTCGACCAGCTTGCTGCCGGCGGCGACCTTGTCGACCGAGTCGCCGATCAGCGTTTTGATTTCCTTCGCCGCGGCGGCGCTGCGGTGCGCCAGGTTGCGCACCTCGGACGCCACCACGGCAAAGCCGCGTCCCTGCTCGCCGGCGCGCGCCGCCTCCACCGCCGCGTTCAACGCCAGGATGTTGGTCTGGAAGGCGATGCCGTCGATGACGCTGATGATGTCGACGATTTTTTTCGACGAATCGTTGATCGAGGCCATAGTCTGCACCACCTGGTGCACCGCCGCGCCGCTCTGCTGCGCCACCGCCGAGGCCGACGCCGCCATCTCGTTGGCCTGGCGCGCGTTGTCGGCGTTCTCGCGCACCGTGCTGGTCAGTTCCTCGATCGAAGCGGCGGTCTCCTCCAGCGAACTGGCCTGCTGCTCGGTGCGCGCGGACAGGTCGTTATTGCCCTGCGAAATTTCCGCACTGGCCCTGGCGACGTTGTCCGCGCTGGCTCGCACCTCCAGCAAAACCGCGTGGATTTTCTCGACGAAATGGTTGAAGCCGTTGCCGATGACGGCCAGCTCGTCGCTGCCGCGCACCGCCAGCTTGGCGCTCAGGTCGGCGTCGCCGCTGGCCAGGCCGGTCATCGCCTCGCCCAGGGTACGCAGGGGGCGCATCAGGCGCGACACCACCGCGATCAGGATCAAGGCCGTCGCCGCCGCGCAGATCAGGGCCACCGCCAGCGTGTACAGCAACAATTCGCGCGAGGACGCCGTCGCCACGCTTTTCGGAAAGCTCAGCCGCACGCTCCACGGCGCGATATCCGGATACACCATCAACGGTTGCAGCAAGTGGATCACACCCTGGGCGTCCTCGTATTCGTAGCTCTGGCCCTGGCGCACCCGCTCCAGGCCGGCCGCCGGCACGTCGTCGGCCTTCTTCCCAAGCAGCTCGGCCGCCGGGTGGCTGGCGTACAGGCCGCCGTTCGAGATCAGGCTCAGTTTGCCGCCCTCGATCACCTTCAGCCCCGTCAAAATCTTGCCCAGACGCGTGAGCATGAAATCGGCGCTGCCGGTGCCCTTGAACTCGCCGTTGATCATGATGGGGGCCACCAGCGAGGCCATCAGCACGCTCTTGCCGTCGACCGGATACGCATACGGTTCCGTGAAGAACACCTTGCCGGTGCGCTTGGGCACGTCGTACCAGTCGTTTGCCCCTGGCGCCGGATCGAAGACGATCGGCTCGACCTGCATCGCGCCGGTGCTGCTGCGCGTCCAGTACGGCATGAAGCGGCCGCTGGCGTCGTACAAGGGCTTCTGGCCGGCGAACTCGGCGTCCTTGCCGTCCAGGGCGTTGGCTTCCCACGTCACGGCCGCGCCGACCAGGTCGTCGGAACCGGCCAGCGTCGCCTTGACCATTTCGTTGATCTGCTCGCGTTGCAACGTCTGGTTGCCGGCCTTGGTCGCGCGCATCGCGCCGGCCAGATTGATCACCGCCGCCAGGTTCGAGCCGATCCGGCTTTGCAAGGCCCCGGCCACCTCGCGCGCCGAGGTGCGCGCCAGTTCCATCGCCGCCGCCTCGGCGGCGCTGCTGCTCTTGATGCCGATCACCACCGCCGTCATCGCCAGGCTCAACACAACCAGCGCGGTGGCCGCCACACAAATCTTGCTCTTGAGCGAAAGCGGCAGGCCAGCGAAGGCCGGCGTACCGGGCAGGCGTTTGATGGAATTATTCATGGTCGGCGTTCCTTTGTGCATGCGGGCGTTGCGGTCAACGTCGCTGAGTGTATTGTCACTGCCGGCGCGCATCCGCCGCCGGCGAATTTAGAACGTTTTGGTCAAGGAAACGACCAGCGTGCCGCTGGCCGGATTCGACGTCTCGATCACCCCGGCGGAATTCGCAATCCCGAGCGTATAGGCGTCGTAGGCGTCGCTCGCCCCTTTCGCCCGGGTATACGCGGCGGTAGCGGTCCAGCCGCCATCGAAAGCCTTGCTGAGGCCGACCTTGACGTCACGCCAATTCCAGATGTCGTTGCCGGCGCCGGCGACGCGGCCGTTGCCCGCATGCAGAATCAGGGTATAGCCGGAACCGAGGTCGACGTTGGCGCCCGCGTCCAGATAGCCGGTGCCGCGCGCATGCTTGATGCCGAAGAAATCCTGGGTGACGGTGTAGTAGTACTTGGCGTACAAAAAGCGGTAGCTCAGGCCGAGGGCAAACTCGCCGTAGTCGTATTTCGTCGCCGTCGCGCGGTATTCGGCGCCGGGATAATTGTAGTAGTACAGCATGCCGCTGTAGCCGACATCGCCGAGCGTACCGGCGTAGCCGCCATATACGTCCCATTCCAACGTGGCGTTTTCGGCAAAGCGATTGCTGACGGTGGACAACCAGGTGCCGAGCGACCAGCCGCTTGGGTGGGCATAGTCGAGACCGCCTTGCAGCGCTGGCTTGCCCCAGGTCTGGCGGAAGCCCCGCGACACGTACTGCGACGCCACGGTGACGTTCGCGGTAAAGGATGGCGCGGGCGCGGCGGCGGGCGCCGACTTGCCGTCCGCGTCCACCGTTTGGGCCTGCGCGGCGACGGCGCACAGGCTAAAGCAGAACGGCACCCAACACTGACTTGAAAAATAGTTCACGTTCACCCCTCCAATTTTAAAAACTGTAACAAACAGCTCTACGACGCCAAGTCGAGCGCGTTCGAATGAAAACAATTTGCCGGCGGGGTCGTGGCCGTGGAAAGCATTCCTTATCAACTTCGTTGCCGAGAAAATAACCTCAGGGCAACATTGTCAATTCATGGTAGGCCAGATCGGCGGGAAAAGTCAAACGCTGTCAACCAATTGCGTCAATATACGCAACGATGTCCGGCGTGCGCCGGCGGGGCGCGCCAGGTTGACACTTGAAATGTTGTCAAGTCGCCTCTTTTGGCGCAAGCTGAAACCCTCCGCCGCAAGGCGCGCCGCGAAATGATACGATGAAGATGAATCGAATGGCAGGGCCGCCGGCAACCGTCCTGCGCCGGACCGGGCCATGAACGGCCCACTGGGCAGCTACAGCGAAGTCGTCTTCCGGCTGTTTTCAGCCTTGTTGATCGGCTGCATTGTCGGTCTCGACCGCGATCTGCACGGCAAGCCAACCGGTATGAAGACCATGGGCCTGGTGTCGCTGGGCGCCTCGTTGGTGACGATGGCCAGCATGGATTTTTCCCTGACGCATGGCGGCCACAGCGCCGACGCCGTCAGCCGCACCATCCAAGGCGTGATTACAGGCATCGGTTTCCTCGGCGCGGGCGTGATTGTGCACGACCGCAACACCGAGCATATCCGCGGCCTGACGACGGCCGCGTCGATCTGGGTCACCGCCGCCCTCGGCATCGTGTGCGGCATCGGCTCCTGGCAAATCGCCGCCATTGCCATGGGCATGGTGCTACTGCTGTTTTTCGTCGGCCGGCCACTGGAAAAAATGCTGCACACAATGTGGCTCAGCAAAAGCAGCGAAGAGCGCGACGAAATATCCAAGGGCGACGAATGAGCGCGCCGGCGGCGCTGCCGCGCTGAGTCTACGCGGCAGGCGGAAGATTGCGCAGGTCCACGCAGGCCTCGTCGCCAAAGCGCGCCGACAGCACATAGTCGACAAACTGCCGTGCCGCCTCGGCGGGGCTGGCCAGCTCCCGGTTCGCCTTCATCGCCTCGAAGCGGGGCCGGTTGGGGAACGCCTCGATGCTGGCGTCGCGGATTTCGGCCTGCATCGCGGTGTCGATGACGCCCGGCGCAATGCTCGCAACGCTCAAGCCCGGCACCGCGTCGAGCTGCAGCGCCCGCGCATGGTGGTCGAGCGCGGCCTTGCCGGCCCCGTATATACTCCAGCCGGCATAGGCGCTGCGCCCGGCGCCGCTGGACACATGCGCGACGCGGCGTTCGCCACAAGCAGCCGTCGCGGCGACGAAGCCGTCGGTCAGCATCAACGGCGCGGTGACATTGATCGCCACCGCGTAGCGGATGGCGTCCGCGCCCTGCCGCCCCGGCGCGCCCATCGGCGCAAGTTGCCCGGCGTTGTTCACCAACAACACCCGCGCCGCGCCGGCCGCGAAGCGCCCGAGTTGACCCTCGTCCAGCCAGCGGGCCAACGCCGGGCTGTCGGCCAAATCCATCGCCACCTCGGTCAGGCCGGGGTAACGGCGCGCCAAATCCCGATTGCCGTCTCGCGCAATCGCCAACACGGCAAAGCCCCGCTCCAGCAAGCGTTCGGCAATCGCCGCGCCCAATCCCCGGCTGTGCCCGGTGATGAGCGCCCGGTCCCTACTTTCTGTCTTAGCCACATGCTCGTCCATATGTTTCTCCTGGTACTGCTTGGTGCGGCCACTACTTTGTGGCACGACTTCAATTAACGTTCCCTCGCGCAGACGCGCGTCGACGACGAACCGATAGGTCTGGCATATCCCCGCGCCCTGCTCGGCCACGTCGCCCATGTGGTCGAATTGCCGCGCCATTCCCATTTTTCAATAACAAATGAATTGCCAGCCAGGCCGTTTATCTGCCCCGCAGGCATAAGTATAGTGGCAACTGTTATTGATCACCGGGCAAAATCCGGCCTCGGCGCCGGGCGTGGCGGACGCACTCCTGGCGAGGCTCAAAGCCGGCGCTCGATAACACACAGTGCCGGACGCGCCGCAGCCCTGGTATTTCTACCGGCTCAGTCCCGCCACCGCGACGCCAGACGCACAGTCCAATACCACTTCAAAGCCAATTCCAATTGGTATGGCTACGTCCAGCATCCGCAGGGGCGTGACCGACCGCCCCCCATCTCCACCGGTATTGTTTTCAATAATATTGCCGAAACCACTAGACGCTACACTGGCGCGCGCCGACACTTGCTGCTCATCAAACCGCGCCTCAGGTGCTTGGGCGCGCGATGGGAATCGACCGGCCGCGCTTGCGGCCGTTTGCCAACATGGCGGCGTGCGGTGGCACGTCCCAACGGACGGATGTATTCATGACGAAGACGATCGGTAGCGCAACTTTTGCCCTCATCCGGCGCCCTTTGCTGCCGATGGCAACGTTCACCGACTGGCACGCCAGCGCCGGCGCCGAGCAGTTCGTCATCGACCAATACCTTGACCCGCTGCTGGAGGAGGCCCTGTACATCGCCAGCGCCGCCTTGCATGGGCGGCTGCTGCAATTGCGCGGAAGCGGCGCCGCCCTGGAGGGCACGGAGCGCAGGAGCGCGCTCGTCAGCCTGAGCAAATTCCTCAGCCGCGCGGCATTCCGCTGCACCCCGTTCGGTCTGTTCGCCCAGGTCCAGTACGCCCGCGTTGACGCGGCCGCAGCGCCGGCGTCCCCGCGCGCCATCCGCCGCGGCATCCACCTCGACGCCGGGGTCGAAGCGCGTCTGCTCGAAGCGGCCCTGAAGGACCACGACTGGCGCGCCACCCTGTGCTGGCAAATCAGCAGCACCGCGCACGTCGTCGGCGCCCACCTGGCCTATGTCGACTGGATTTACCAGGACAACGGACAGCGCAACTACCGCGCCATCGAGCTGGCCATGAACGAGGGCCTGGCGCTGCTCAAGCAACGCTGCCAGGAGCCGCAGCCATTCGAGCAACTGTGCGCAGCGCTGGTCGGCGAGCTGGAAGTGGACGCCGACGAGGCGCGCCAGTTCCTGCACCAGAGCATCGACCGGCGCCTGCTACTACCGCAGCTGGCGGCGACGGCGGCCAGCGGCTGCTCGCTGGACCGGTTGCTGTCCGCTGGCGCGCCGCATCCCGCTACCGCCACGCTGCGCGCGGTGCAGCGCCAACTGCACGCACTGCGCGCCCATGCCGCCAGCCCGGCCGCGCTGGTACCCCACTACCAAGCCTTGCAGGCCACCGTCGAAACCCAGGTCGACGCCGCCCACCTCAAACATGGCGCCGTCCAAGTCGACTCGATCGACGACGCCAACGCCAGCATCGAGCCGGCCGTCGCCGAACGCATCGCCGTGGCGGCGCAAATGCTGGCGCGCCACACGGCGCGCCGGCGCGGCGCGCTGGACGACTACAAGCGCCTGTTCCGCGAACGCTTCGAGGACCGCGAAGTGAACCTGGCCTACGCCCTGCATTCCGAGCTGGGCATCCCCTTCCCCGCCAAGGGCGCGCTGGGCTCGCCCCTGCTCGACGGCTTGAGACTGGCGCCGGAGGCGCCGCCGGAGAGCGCCGCGCCACTGCTGAACGCCTTCGACAAACTGCTCGTCGAGCGCTTGTTCGAGGCGGCCGCCAGCGGCCAGTCGAGCATCGTCATCAGCGCCGCCGACCTGGCCGCACTGCCGGCGCCGACGCCCTCGCCGCATCTGCTGGCCGAGGGTTTGTACGCGCATGTCAGCGTGCTGCCGGGCGCCGACGGCGCGCCGCCGCCGATCCAGTTGCACGGCGTCGACGGCCGCAACGGCCTGGAAATGCTGGGCCGCTTCTGCCACCTGAGCGACCAGCTGGGCGCCGCCGCGCGCCAGTACAGCGACAGCGGCGCGCGCGACGACGCGGCAATCTACGCCGAAATCATCCACCACCCGCAAGACCGCCTGCTCAACATCCTGCGCCGCCCGCGTCTGGGCACGCACGACATCGTCTTCGCCGGCGCCAGCGAGCTGCCGCGCGATCGGCAGCTGTGGATGGAAGACCTCACCGTGCAACTGGTCGGCGAGCGCTTCGTGCTGCGCGAGCGCGACAGCGGCCGCCAGGTCATCGCGCGCCTGACCAGCGCCCACAACTACAGCGCGCGCCAGCTCGGCACCTACCAGTTCCTGTGCCAACTGCAGGACGACGACGCGGCCTGGATCGGCTTCCACTGGCCGCACGCCACGCGCCACCTGCCGCGCCTGCCGCGCGTCGAAGTGGCCGGCCTGATCGTCGCGCGCGCCCAATGGACCTTGAAAAAGGACGACATCGAGGCGCTCAACCGGGCGCTGGTCGGCCACGCGCTGCCGCACTGGCGCAACGCGCGTCGCCTGCCGCGCTTCGTCACCATCGACCAGGGCGACAACCGCCTGCCGATCGACCTGGACAATCCAGCCTCGGCCTACATGCTGCTCGACGAAATCATCAAGCTGCCCAGCGCGACGGTGCAGGAATGCCTGGCCCTGAACTTGGCGCTGGAGCACGCCGGCATGTCGCTGCATAACCAGGAATGGGTGTTGCCGCTGAACCTGGCGCGCGCCGACCCGCCGGCGCGCAAGCCGGCCGCGGCGCCCGCCGCCCGCCCGCCGCGGCAACTGCAACGCGAAGGCCAGGTCTGCGCCGCGCTGGACGACTGGGCCTACCTGCGCATCTATACCGGTAGCGGCCATGCCGACCGGGTGCTGCGCGACGTCGTCATGCCGGCCATGCAGGCCGCTGTGGCGGCCGGCGCCATCGAACGCTGGTTTTTCGTCCGCTACCAGGACCGCTTCGAGCACCTGCGCCTGCGCTTTCACGGCCGCCGCCACGACGCCCTGCTGCACACCCTGGCGGGGCTGCACCGGGACTTGGAACGCGCGCGCGCCGACGGCTTGCTGTGGCGCGTCGTCGGCGACCACTATGTGCCGGAAACGCAGCGCTATGGCGGCGCGCCGGCGATGGCGCTGTGCGAACAGCTGTTCCGTATCGACTCCGACGACATGCGCGTGCTGCTCGATATCGAGTCGGCGCTGGCCGACAGCGCCGCCGCGGACGCGCCGCCGCGCTGGTTGTTCGCACTCGCCTCGCTCGACGCCTACGCGCTGCGCCTGTGTCCCGAGCACGCCGAACGCGAACGCATGCTCGACACCCTGGCCGCCGATTTCCTCAACGAGCAGGCGCCCGGCGCGGCCCGCTCGCAGGCGCTGGTGGCCCTCGGCGGGCGCTTCCGCGACATGCGCAAGGAGCTCGACGGCCTGCGCCACGACAGCGGCCCGCTGGCGCGCTGGCAGGCGCACCTGCACAGCCGCGCGGCCGAGCGCGACACGCTGATCGGCGCCCTGCGCGCGCAGCTGGCGCGGGAACGGCAGGCGCGCCACGAAGACGTCTGGCACAGCCTGCTGCACATGCACTGCAACCGCCTGGCGCCGAGCGAACCGCGACGCCACGAAGTGGTGCTGTACGACTTCGCCCGACGCCTTGAGCGCGCGCGCCAGGCCCAGCGCCGCGGCGCGGCGGCGGCCGCCGGAGCGAGCGCGTGACTCTGCCGATGCCGATGCCACGGCCGCCGCAAGCGCTGCGCCAGCACCTCATGCGCAGCGTACTGGCGCGGCTGGCCGCCAGCGTCGCCGGCGCATGGGACAACCCGTCCTACGCCAGTGGCGCGGCCGGCCACCTGCTGGCCATGGCCGTGCTGGCCGAGCGCTGCCCAGACGCCCGGCTCGACGTCGCGCTGATGGAAGACTGCGTGCAGCGCCTGCTCGGCGCCATTCCGCAACTGGAGCACGGCCTGTACCAGGGCGCCGAGGGCGTGATGTACGCCGCGCTGGAGCTGGACCGCCACTTCGGCTTCGGCCTGGCGCAAGACGCCGCCTGCGACTTCGACGACTATCTGCACGACTGCCTACGCCACGAGCGCGACCTGCCGTATCGCTTCGACCTCATTAGCGGCATCAGCGGGCTGGCCGTCTACGCCGGCTACCGCGCCAGGCAGGGCGCCGACCCGGCCGCGCTGCACGCGGCGCTCGACCGGCTGGGCGCCATGGCCAGCCGCGACGAGCGCGGCGCCAGCTGGTTCACGCCGCCGGCCTGGGTGCATGGCCTGCCGATGGGGCAAGCCTACCCGCTCGGCTGCGTCGACATGGGCGTCGCCCACGGCCAGGCCGGCGTGCTGGCCACGCTCGGCTATGCGCTCGCCGGCATGCCGGCGCCGCACGCCGGCGCACGCGCACTGCTGACCGAAGCTCTGGCCTTCCTGCGCCATCACGAACACACGGGCCAAAAGTCGCACTTCGGCGTCGTCGCCGGCGACGCCGACGGGGCGCGCTGCGCCTGGTGCTACGGCGACCTGGGCATGGCGGGCGCGCTGCGCCTGGCCGCCGCGGCGTTGGCCGCGCCGGCGCTGGACGACTGGGCCGACCGACTGCTGCACAGCATGCGCCGGCGTCCGCTCGGCGAACTCGGCTTCGTCGACCCGTGGTTGTGCCACGGCAGCGCCGGCGCCGGCTGGCTGCTGCGCCAGCTCGGCGGCGATAGCGCCGACCTGGCCGACATGGCCGCCGCCTGCGACGCGCTGCACCTGCACGAGGGCGCCGGCGGCGTCGTCGCGCGCCTCGAACAGGCGCCGCAGTTAAGCCTGCTCGAAGGCATGGCCGGCGTCGCGCTGGCTTGCGCGCACGTCGACGGCAGGCCGCCCGCGCTGCACTGGTCGCTGCCGCTGCTGGCCGGACGCAACGCCCTCGCCCCCCCTATTCATCCTCGATGAGGAAAGCATTGCAAGCCTGTTTGCAATACCTGTTAGCGGACCAGCAGGTTGAAAAATGGTCCTTTTTTGAAAGCAGTCAATGTCTACAAATAGCAAACTCAAGCTGAACACGACGTCCTTGCGCAATCTGAGCGACAGCGAAATGGGTGCCGCAGCCGGCGGACAGGCACAAGTATCCCATTCGTGGGTCGCTTGCGGCCAATGCCCAACGAATATCCCTTGCATCACGCTGAACGCCATGTCCGGCTGCCCTACCGGCGTGCCTCAGCGCTAAGTCCCGGCCAGATACCCGCGCCAGGTCCGTTTCCAGGACCGCGCGGGTAGGCAGCAGGCCCCGTCACCGAACCGGCAGCCGCCGGTTCGGTGTGCCACCCCCATTCCCCCTGCCCATGCTTTTTCGCGCCCAGGCCTTGAGCCACTCCCAGCAAGACCCGACCGAAGGCAGCATTCTGCTGCGCAGCCCGCGCATTCTGTGGGGCTGTTGCGGCGCCGCCCTGCTCGCCGCCGCCGGCATCGCGCTGCTGCTGTCGAGCGCCCACTACACGCCGCAGTTGCGGGTCGGCGGTCGCCTGCTGGCCGACGCGGCGGCGCCACACGGCACCACGCCAACGGCTCAATTGCTAGTCCCCGCCAGCGCCCTGCCCTTGCTGCGGCGCGGCCAGCGCATCGCGCTACGCTATCCGGCGCTGCCGGCGGACGCGGGCCGGCACGGTTACGCCAGCATCAGTTCGGTATCCCGCGCGCCGCAGCCGCAGGCCGACGCTGGCGCCCAGCCGCGCTTTAGCGTGCTGCTCGCGCCAGAAACACTGGCGCTGCAAGAGCCGCTGCAAGCAGGCATGGCGATCGAGTCCAATATCGCGCTGCCGCAAGTGCGGCTGATCGACTGGATCATTCACGCCAAGCCGGCGCAACAGGAGCAACGATGAACCCCGTTTCCGAGCTGGTATTTGGCTTTGGCAAACGCTTGCCGATGCTGCTGCAAACCGAAACGTCCGAATGCGGCGTCGCCTGCCTGGCGATGATAGGCGCCTACCACGGCCAGCGGCACGACCTGATCGGCTTGCGCGCCACCTTGCATACGTCGGCCAAGGGCGCGTCGGTCAAGGACCTGGTCGGCTATGCGGGCCAGCTCGGCCTGGCCGGCCGCGCGTTGCGGCTGGAGCTGGACGACCTAGACCAGTTGCAAACGCCGTGCATCCTGCACTGGGACCTGAACCATTTCGTCGTACTGAAGAAAGCCGGCCGGCGCGGCATCACGCTGCACGACCCGGCCACTGGCGTGCGCAAAATCGGCTGGCAGGAGGCGTCGCGCCACTTCACCGGCGTCGCGCTGGAACTGTCGCCGATGGCCGACTTCGAGCCGGCCGACCACCGCCGCAGCGTCAGCCTGGGGGCCTTGGTCGGTGGCGTCACCGGCATGAAGCGCGCGTTGACGCAGGTGCTGATGGTGTCGCTGGCGCTGGAGCTGGTGGCGGTGCTCGCGCCGTTTTTCCAGCAATGGGTACTGGACGCGGTGGTGCTGCACAACGATACCGACTTGCTGGGCGTGCTGGCGCTGGGCTTCCTGATGCTGCTGGTGCTGCAACTGGCGCTGTCGACGCTGCGCACCTGGCTGGTGATCTATTTTTCCACCCAGATCAACCTGCAATGGTCCAGCGGCGTCCTGACGCGCCTGCTGCGCCTGCCGATGGACTACTTCATCAAACGCCACCTGGGCGACGTCATCTCGCGCTTCGGCGCCGTGCAGGCGATCCGCCAGACGCTGACCACGGCCGCGCTGAGCGCCGCCCTCGACGGTCTGATGGCGGCCGTCGCCTTCGCCATGATGTGGGCCTACAGTCCCAGGCTGGCCAGCGTGACGCTGGCCGCGCTGGCCGTCTACCTGGCGGTGCGCCTGCTGTCGAACCGGCCGTTCCAGTTGGCCACCGAGGCGCGCATCGGCCACGCGGCCCGGCAGGACAGCCACCTGCTGGAAAGCGTGCGGGCGATGCAGTCGATCAAACTGTTCAACCACGAAGACCAGCGCCGCCACGCCTGGATCAACCTGCTAGTGCACACCACCAACCGCGAACTGGCGGCGCAGCGCCTGAGCACGCTGTTCCAGGGCGCCAACACGCTGGTGTTCGGCGTAGAAAACATCCTGGTGATCTACCTGGGCGCGCTGCTGATCATGCGCAACGAGATGTCGATCGGCATGACGTTCGCCTACGCCGCCTTCAAGCTGCAATTCTCGGCCCGCATCAGCGCGCTGGTGGACTTGTACTTCCAGGTGCGCCTGCTGCGCATCCAACGCGAGCGCCTGGCCGACATCGTGCTGAGCGAGGCGGAGCCGCGCGGCGGCAACGGCTTGCCGCGGGCCGGCATCCCCGACCTGGAACTGCGCGGCGTGCGCTTCCGCTACGCCAGCACCGAACCGTGGTTGTTCGACGGCCTGAACCTGCGCATCGAAGCGGGCGAATCGGTGGCCATCGTCGGCCCCTCCGGCTGCGGCAAGACCACGCTGCTCAAGCTGATGCTCGGCCTGCTCACGCCGACCGAGGGCGAGGTGCTCGTCATGGGGCGGCCGCTGGCCGCGGTGGGCCTGCAGGCGTGGCGCGCCAGGCTGGGCGCCGTGATGCAGGACGACCAACTGCTGGCCGGCACCATCGCCGACAACATCGCCTTCTTTTCCTCGCCGCTGGACCTGGAGCGGGTCGGCGCCTGTGCCCGCATGGCCGCCGTCGAGGCGGACGTGCTGGCCATGCCGATGGCGTGGCAAACCCTGATCGGCGACATGGGCGCGGCGCTGTCGGGCGGCCAGAAGCAGCGCCTATTGCTGGCGCGCGCGCTCTACAAGCGGCCCGACATCCTGTTCCTCGACGAGGCGACCAGCCACCTCGACGTCGGCTGCGAACGGCTGGTCAACGAATCGGTGTCGGCGCTGAAGCTGACCAAGGTGGTGATCGCCCACCGCCCCGACACCATTCGCATGGCCGGGCGGGTCATCGCCCTGGCGGCGAATGGCGCGGCGCTGCCGGGCGCACTGGAAAACATGCCGGAAGCTGTTTGAAGGGGAAACTACACGGGCGAAAAAAAACCGACCATCTGAGTGGTCGGCGTATTTTTTTTCGTACTAGTCCAACTAGGTATTCTTTGGTGGGAAGTGCAAGTTTCGAACTTGCGACCCCTGCAGTGTGAATGCAGTGCTCTACCCCTGAGCTAACCTCCCGAAGCGGCCGCATTATGACACATCGCGGCGGAAACGTCACCCCCGCCGGCGAAGAAATAATTCCGCAGCGCCAGATTGGCCGGCTCGGCCACATAACGCGACACCAGCGCCGCCGCCAGCGCGCTGGGCAAAACGAACAGCAGCGGCCGCGGCGGGCGCTAGGCTCGGATGGTATACGCGGCGCAGTCGATTGACCGCGACCGATAACTCACGAGTGCGTGATCACTCCATGTCGAAGCGCTTGCGCACCAGCGCGTCGCGGAAACGCTGGGCGGTCGGCGACAGCGAGCGGTCGGCGTGGCACAGCAGCGACACCTCGCGCTTGATCACCGGTTCGCTCAACGCCCGCGTGACCAGGCCCAGCGCCGTCGCCAGCCGCGTCACAGCGGTACTCATGATCGCGACGCCCAAGCCGGCCTCGACCATGCCGACCATCGTTAGCGGCAGGTATACCTCGTGCAGCCGGGTCAACACGATGCCCTCGCCGGCCAGCGCGCTGTCGAGCCGCTCCCGGATCGGATTGCCCTGGCGCGGACCGATCAAGGGCAGGTCGGCGACGTCGCGCCAGCGCACTTGGCGCCGTTCGGCCAGCGCGTGGTCGGCGCGCATGACGACGACGAAGGGGTCGGCCGACAGCAGGTGCGCCGACAGGTCGAGCTTGCTGTCGGCCTCGGTGCCGATGCCGAAGTCGACCTCGCCGGAGCGCACCATCTTGGCCACCTCGTGCTCGGCGACGTCGTGCAACTCCACCGTCACGCCCGGGTACTCGATGGAAAACTGCTTGATGAAGCGCGGCAACATCAACGCCGCCTGCACCGACGACGCCGCGATCGACACCCTGCCCCGCCCCAGCGCCTTCAATTCGCTTGAATTGAAGATGACGCTGTCGATGTCGGACACCGCCTTTTTTATCAGTGGCAAGAGGTCGGCGCCGGCCTGCGTGATGCGCAGCAAGCGCGTGTGGCGGTCGAACAGGCGCAGGCCCAGGTTGGCCTCCAACTCGTTGACCAGCGTGCTCACCGACGACTGCGACAACTCAAGCTTGTCGGCCGCGCGCGTGAAATGCTGCTCGGTGGCGACGGCGATAAAGGCGCGCAACTGGCGCAGCGAGACGTTCATATTAGCCATCGGATTCATCGCCTTTTACGATCAATAAATATGATTGTAGTCATTTACTGATGGTTGGGAAAGCGACATTATCACCTTGCCGCGGCGATGGATGCCGGGCCGCCCCGACAGCCCCGCTGCCGTCCGCCGTTTCGACAAGGAAGAACGATGAGAAATTTTGACTATTTTGAGCCGACCACGCTCGACGAGGCCGTCGCCTTGCTGCGCAGTAACCAAGGCAGCGCCAGCGTGCTGGCCGGCGGCACCGACTTGCTGGTGCAGATGAAGGAGCATTTGCGGCATCCGGCGCAGGTGATCAACATCAAAAAGATCGCCGCCATGCACGGGCTGGAATACGCCGCGCCGGACGGGCTGCGCATCGGCGCGCTGGTCACCACGCGCGCCGTCGAGACCTCGGCCGTGGCGCGCCGTCACTACGCCGGCCTGTGCCGCGCCAGCACCGACTTCGCCTCGGTCCAGGTGCGTAACCGCGCCACCGTGGTCGGCAACGTCTGCCGCGCCTCGCCGTCGGCGGACACGCTGCCGCCGCTGATCGCCGACGCCGCCGTCCTGGGCATCCACGGACCGGACGGCGCGCGCACGGTGGCGCTGGAGGATTTCTTCACCGGCGCCGGCAAGACCGTGCTGGGATTCGATGAAATCGCCACCCACGTTACGGTCCCGGCGCCGCCGCCGCACACCGGCAAGGTGTATATCAAACACGGCCGGCGTATCGCGATGGAATTAGCCACCGTCGGCGTGGCGGTGACGCTGACGCTGGAAGGCGGCGTCTGCAGCGCGGTGCGCATCGTGCTGGGCGCGGTCGCGGCCACGCCGCTGCGCGCCAGGCGGGCGGAAACCTTGCTGCTCGGCCAGCGCGTCGACGCCGCCCTGGTCGCCGCGGCGGCCGCGCAAGCGATGGCGGCGGCGCGCCCGATCAGCGACGTGCGCGCCAGCGCCGACTACCGCCGCCAGATGGTCGGCGTGCTGACCCGCCGCGCCCTGGAACAAGCACTCCAACAAGCACGGGAGAACACCCAATGAAACGCATGATTGCCGTCACCGTCAACGGCGAGGCGCGCGAGCTCGCCGTCGAGACCCACCGCAGCCTGCTCGACGCGCTGCGCACCGAAGCCGGCCTGACCGGCACCAAGAAAGGCTGCGACGTCGGCGAGTGCGGCTCCTGCACCGTCCTCCTCGACGGCAAGCCGGTCAACGCCTGCCTGGTATTGGCCGCCGAGGTCGACGGCTGCGACGTCGTCACCATCGAGGGCATCCAAAGCTCGCACCAGCAACTGCACCGGCTGCAAGAGAACTTCATGCGGTGCGGCGCGGCCCAGTGCGGCTTTTGCACGCCCGGCATCATCGTCATGGCCAAGGCGCTGCTCGACGACAACCCGGCGCCGAGCGTGGCGGAGATCCGTTTCGCCATCGCCGGCAACATCTGCCGCTGCACCGGCTACACCAAGATCATCGAGGCGATCGCCCTGACGGCGGCGCAACAAATCCTGCAGCGGGAGAACGCATGAACCACGCCATCATCGGCAAGAGTGTCACACGCACCGATTTGCTGGGCAAGGTCACCGGCGAGGCGCGCTACGCCGGCGACATCGACCTGCCCGGCCTGCTCTACGGCAAGATCAAGCGCAGCACGGTGGCGCACGCCAACATCAAGCGCATCGACACCAGCAAAGCGCTGGCGCTGCCCGGCGTGAAGGCGGTGCTCACGCATGCCAACGTGCCGCGCGTGTTGCACGCCGGCTCACCGCATCCGCGCTCGGCGTCCGTCACCTGCGACCAGTACATCCTCGACGACAAGGTGCGTTACTGGGGCGAAGGCATCGCGGCCGTGGCCGCCGTGACGGAGGAGATCGCCGAGTTGGCGCTGGCGCTGATCGAGGTCGACTACGAGGAGCTGCCCGCCGTGTTCACGGTCGAGGCGGCGCAACTGCCCGACGCGCCGACTATCCACCAAACCGGCCCCGGCGGCAACCTGGTGCTGGCCCCGGTCGCGTTCAGCCGCGGCGACGTGGCGCGCGGCTTCGCCGAGGCCGACCTCATCATCGAGGGCGAGTACGAGGGTGGGCGGCCGACGCCGGCCTATATGGAACCGAACGTCTGCGCCTGCCGCTGGGACGGCAACGGCAACCTGACGGTGTGGATCTCGACCCAGACCGCTTTCATGGTGCGCGGCATCATGGCCGAGGTGCTGGGGCTGCCGCTGCACAAGGTGCGGGTGCTGGTCGACCATATGGGTGGCGGCTTCGGCGCCAAACAGGACCTGTTCCAGCACGAATTCCTGTGCGCGCTGCTGGCCAGGGAAACCCGGCGGCCGGTGCGCATGGAATACAGCCGCGAGGAAACCTTCGTTGGCGGCCGCTCGCGCCACCCGGCCAAGATTTGGCTCAAGCAGGGTTTCCGCAAGGACGGCACGCTGACGGCGCGCCAGGCCCGCGTGGTGTTCAACTCCGGCGCGTACGGCTCGCACGGGCCGGGCGTGACCATCGTCGGCACCTCGGCGCTGCTGTCGCTGTACCGCTGCGAGCACATCCAGCTGGAGGGGCGCTGCGTCTACACCAACAGCCCGATCGCCGGCGCCTTCCGCGGCTACGGCGTGGTGCAAACCTACTACGCGCTCGACATCCAGATGGACGAGGCGGCCGCCAGGCTGGGCATCGACCCGGTCGAGCTGAAACTGAAGAACGCGGTGCGCGAGGGCGATATCGCGCCGTCCAACCACGCGCTGATCGGCCACGGGCTGGAGGACTGCATCAAGCGGGGCCGCGAGCTCAGCGGCTGGGACGCGCGACGCCGACAGGCGCGCCCGCCAACCGGAGCGCTGCGCAGCGGCTGGGGCTTGGGCTGCGAAATGCACGGCAGCAGCGCCTATCCCGGCATCCAGGAGCAAGGCAACGCCATCGTCAAAATGAACGAGGACGGCACCGTGGTGCTGCTCACCGGCACCGCCGGCCTGGGCACCGGCGCCCACACGGCGCTGGCGCAGATCGTCGCCGAGGAGCTGGGCGTGGCGTTCGACGACGTCTCGGTGGTGCACGGCGACACCGACGTGGTGCCGTGGGACATAGGCGCGTTCGCCAGCCACACCACCTATATGGGCGGGCGCGCCGCGCAGATGGCGGCGGCCGAGGTCAAGCGGCAACTGCTGGCGCGCGCGGCGCGGCAGCTCGACGTCGCGCCGGAGGAACTGGAACTGGGCCAGGGCGCCATCACCGTGCGCGGCGACGGCATGCGCGGCATGACGGTGTGCCAGGCGGTGATGGCGCGCAAGGGCGTTCCGGCCGCGCAGCTGGTCGGCACCGCCACCTACCACCCGACCAAGTCGTATTCGTTCGCGGCCCACTACGTCGAGGTCCAGGTCGACATTGAAACCGGTTACATCACCGTCAGCCAGGTCATTCCGGTGCATGAAATCGGCAAGGTGATCCATCCGGTCGGCGCCGCCGGCCAGATCGAGGGCGGCATTCAGCAAGGCATCGGCCACACGCTGTACGAGGATTACCAGATCGACCTGCGCACCGGGCGCTCGCTCAACGCCAACTTCGTCGACTACAAGATGCCGCTGTCGATGGACATGCCGCCTATCCACACGGTGATTCTGGAAACCGCGCCCGATCCGGGCGGGCCGTTCGGCGCCAAGGGCGTCGGTGAAGACCCGATCGTGGCCATCGGGCCGGCCATCGCCAACGCCGTGTACGACGCCATCGGCGTGCGCTTTCGCCACTATCCGATCAAACCGGAGCAGGTGTTGCAGGCGCTGGCGCGGCAAGCCGGTACGCCGACGGTCTAGCGGCGTTGCCGGGAAAATTTTTTGCGGACCAGACGGCGCGCGTTGCCGTCCGGTTAACGCCCTGATAGCGCCCGAGTGAGCCGTTGTTACGTACAGCGACCTCATATTCCGCTTATCGTACAACATGCGGAAGCGGATTTCGCCCGCAACGGCTACAAAAGCCAGGTACCTGAGCCGTCTTGAAAACGTCAACTGTTGGCGCTGACCGTCGACCTGGCCGGGGAGCAAGGGCGGTCGGCGCCGCCTGGCTAGGCGTGCACGCGCGCCAGGATTTGCGCGGCGCGCGCCATGGCGTCGTGGTCCAGCGTCGCGCGCACGCCGTCGAAGTCGGGGCCGCGCGTGGCGTCCAGGCCCATGCGCGAGGTGGTGCCGACCCCCGACGCCGACGGGTCCAGCGCGCTGCCCGGCAAGCCGTCGACGATGACGACGTCGCGGTGCGGTTGCAAATGCGTCGCCAGCGCCCACAGCACTTCCTCGTCGCGCGTGATGTCGACGTCGGCGTCGACCGCCACCACCGTTTTCAGGTACGGGTCCCAGCCCAGCAGGCCGAGCATGATCTGGCGCGCCTCGCCGGCGCGCGTTTGCCGCACCGCGACGTAGGCGTGGAAGTGCGTGCCCGAACTCGGATAATGCACCGCCGTCACGCCGGGGAAGCGCTCGCGCAGTTTTTCGACCATTTCGGACTCGCGCGGAATCCGGCCCAGGTTCAAGTGCTCGGCCGAATTGCCGCCAACGACGTCGACCAGGATCGCGTCGCGCCGGCGCAGCACCGACTCCACCCGCAGCAGGTTGTTGGTGGAGCGGTCGGACGAATAGCCGGTGAACTCGCCGAACGGCCCCTCCTCGACCCGCGCCTCGGGGTCGATCACGCCCTCCAGCACGAACTCGGCCGAGGCCGGCACCGCGATGCCGTATTTCGGCGTGCGCACCACCTCCAGCGGCGCGCCGAACAGGCCGCCGGCGACGTGGCGCTCGTCGACGCCGAACGGCAGCCGCGCCGCGCCGGCCAGCATGAACAGCGGATGGGCGCCGATCACCATCGCCACCGGCATCGGCCGGCGCCGCTCGATGGCGATCTGCAGCAGGCGCCACAAATGCCCGCGCGAATGCAGGCTGGTGGCGATCTCGGTCGACGAATGCAGCATCGAGCGGTGGTAACTCATATTGCCGGCGCCGCTGTCCGGGTGTTCGGCGACGATGATGGCGTTGGTAATGTACGGCCCGCGATCCGAGCCGAAGTGCTGGATAATCGGCAGCGTGCGCAGGTCGATGCCGCTGTCCTCGACGCGGTCGAGCAGCGCGCCGCTGGCGACCAGCCGCGGCGGCAGCAGGCGGCGCGCGCGCGCCTGGTATTCGGCGTGGATCTGCGCCGGCTCGACGCCGAGCATGCGCGCGACCCGTTGGCGCGAGGCGAACACGTTGGTGACCAGCCTGGCGCCGAGGTCGCGCACCCGCTCGCACACCAGCATCGGATGGCGGCCGCCCGCGGCCAGCTGCCACACCAGCGCGGTGGCGTCCTGGTTGGCGCTGATTTCCTCGCGCACCGTCAGCACGTCGTCCGGGTAGCGGTCGCGGTAGCTGGCTAAAAATTCGTGAAAGTCTTGCTGGGCTGGCGCCTGGATCGAAGTCATATCGGCTCTCTTTCGGGTTCTTTCCGCTGGGGTGCGGCGGCGCCCGGGACCAGCCCGCGCGCCGCCGCTCTTGCTCTACGACGCTTGCGCCGCCCTACTTCACACCCGCGTAGGTGTCGCTCAGGCGGGCCTGCGCGTCCTCCAGGTCGCGCGGCGGCGGCGTGGTCTTGATGCCCACCAGGCGCGCGATATTGTTGCCCATATAGTCTTCCAGGCCATCCTCGTCGAGGCCCATGCCCTGCGGCGCGGGCGAGCACAGCACTTCGAGTTCGCGCAACCACATGCCCGGCTCGTTCGGCGGCGTATCGGTACCGAAAACGATCTTGCTGCGCGGCAGTTGCTTGGCAAACTCGACGATGCGCGACTGGAAGCACCAACCCGACTCGCATACCACGTTCGGCGTGTCCATCGCCATCCAGAACGCTTCGAACGAGTAGTTGCCGCCGGTCTGGATGCCGAAGTGGCCGATGATGAAGTTCACCATCGGAAACTCGCGGATGATCGGGTAGAACTGCGTCGGGATCGTGTACGGGCCGTCGCCGGTGTGGATCAGCACGACGATGTTGTACTTGGCGCAAACCTTCATCGCCGGGCGCAGCCAGTCCAGCGCGCGGTCCGGCCGGTAGCCGTGCATGTTGGCGTGCAGCTTGAGCATCTTGAAACCGTATTCCTTGATGTGGAATTCGAGTTCCAGCGCGCCCTCCTCCGGGCCCCAGCGCGGGTTGAAGGTGAAGTTGCCGATGAAGCGGTCGGGATATTTCTGGCACAGCTCGGCGATGTAGGCCATATAGTCGCGGATGCCGTCGCGGCCGCGGCGGTTGCCGTCGCGGTAGCCGGTGTTGCCCGGCGGCGGCTGGATGAAGCCCATGTCGATGCGGCGCGGTTTGCCGTTGATCATGTAGGGGCCGTCCATCATTTTGAGCATGCGCTCGCCGTTGAACGGTTCGCCGGTGTGGCGCCACGCTTCGTCGACCAGGTTGGTTGGGTGCAGATGGGTATCGATAATCATGTGAAACTCCAAATCGGATGGATCAAATCAAGGAATAGGCGGCGCGCTAGCGCTGGTTGCTCTCGCCCAGGCGCGCCCGGGCCTCGTCGAGCGAGCGCGGCGGCGGGCTCGGCGTCAGGCCGACCATCCGGGCCAGGTTGTTGCCCAGGTAATCCTCCAGCGTGTCCTCGTCCAGGTTCAGGCCCTGCGGCGGTTCGAAGCACAGCACTTCGAGCAGGCGCAACCACATGCCCGGCTCGTTCGGCGGCGTGTCGGAACCGAACAGGATCTTGTGCGTCGGCAGGACCTTGGAAAATTCGACGATGCGCGACTGCAGGCACCAGCTCGACTCGCAATACACGTTGGGCAAGTCCATCGCCATCTGGAACGGCTCGAAGCAATACACGCCGCCGGTCTGCACGCCGAAGTGGGCCATGATGAAATTGACGGAAGGGAATTCCTTGATCATCGGCACCCATTCGGTCGGAATACTGTACGGGCCGTCGCCGGTGTGCAGCTTGACCAGCAGGCCCAGCTCGGCGCATTTTTTCAACGCCGGACGCAGCCAGTCGAGCGCCCGGTCGGGCCGGTAGGCGTGCATATTGGCCTGGAACTGGACCATCTTGAAGCCGAGTTCCTTGGCGTAATACTCGATCGCCTCGACGCCGTTCTCCACGCCGCAGCGCGGATTGTAGACGAAGCAGCCGATCAGGCGGTCCGGGTAGGTCTTCACCATCTCGACGGTGTAGGCCATGTAGGCGTCGATCGACTCGCGCCCGGTCAGCTCGCCGTCGGTCCAGGTGTAGATG
Source organism: Janthinobacterium sp. CG_23.3 (assembly GCF_046115965.1). Lineage (NCBI taxonomy): Bacteria > Pseudomonadati > Pseudomonadota > Betaproteobacteria > Burkholderiales > Oxalobacteraceae > Janthinobacterium > Janthinobacterium sp. CG_23.3. The sequence continues at coordinate 272,477 of NZ_JBJXIB010000001.1, forward strand.
GTGTTACCTTGCGGCGGCTGGATGAAGGCCTTGTCGATCCGGCGCGGCTTGCCGTTGACCATGTACGGGCCGTCCATCATCTGGATCAGGCGTTCGCCGGTGAACGGTTCGCCGTCGTGGCGCCAAGCGAGATCGACCAGGTTGGTGGGATAACAACTGGTGTCGACAATCATGGGGGTGCTCCTCACAATACTTCAGGTTGGGATGACGCGCGCCTCAAACCGAGATGCACGCTCTACTTTCCGAAGGACTGTCAGGGGCGCTCTGAAAAACAGACGAGCTGCCACTGACGAACCCTCCGCCAGTGAGCAATCTCCTGTCGAACCGTGGCGCTTGCGCGGCCGCGTATCAACTGAACGCTTCTACCCACTTAACACCGCTACTGCTACTGCTACTGCTACTGCTACCGCTATTTATACCGACTGGCGAATCACCGTGTCAATCGGCAATAAACAAGGAAATCAATATATCGGAAACGCAATGAATGGCCCGGCGTCGCCAAGGCGCCGCGCCGGGCCGCCTCACGCCGCGCGCATCAGGCGCAGCACGTCGGCGTTGGCCTCGGCCCGCAAGCGCGCCATGTCCAGGCCCGGTATGGCGTCTTCCTCGACCACCACGCGCCCGTCCACCAGCAGCCAGCGCAGGCGCGGCCGGCCGGCGCAGACCACCGGGCCGATGGCCATGTCGTGCAGGCCGAAGTAGCGCGGCGTGTCGAGGTCGTACACAGCCAGGTCGGCGGCCTGGCCGACCTCCAGCGTGCCAACGCCGTCGAAGCCGAGCACGCGCGCGCCCCCGGCCGTGGCCCAGCGCACCACTTGCTCGACCGAGACCCGGTCGGCGCCGGCCTCGCCCCCGCCTTCAAGCTTGGGGCGGGTCGCGGCGCCGGCGTGGGCGCGGTGCATCAGCCAGCAGAAATGCACCTCGCTGAGCATGTCGGCGGCCTCGTTCGAGGCGGCGCCGTCGACCCCGATCGAGACCGCCCCTCCCAGCAAGTCGAGGTCCGGCGCGCGCGCCACGCCGTCGGCCAGGCGCGCGTTGCTTTGCGGACAGTGCGCCATGCCGGTGCCGGAGCTGCCCAGCAGTCGCAGCTCGCCGTCGCTCAGGTGGGTCAGGTGGGCCAGCGAGACGTCCGGGCCTAGCCATTCGTGCTCGGCCAGATACTCGATCGGCAGACAGCCGTAGGCGGAGCGGCAATGTTCAATGACGGCGACGCTCTCCGACATGTGCGTGTGCAGGGGAATGTCCATGCCGCGGGCGGCGCGGGCGATCAAGGTCAGCTCCTCCCGGCGCACCGAGACGTTGGCGGTGGTCGGCGCCATCGACACCCGCGTGCGCGGCCGCGGCCCGCGCTGGTGGAAGCGCGCCGCGGTGCGTTCGACGCCCGCCAGCATGCCGTCCAGCGTTTCCGGCTCCAGCGAATGCCTGTCGTTCGCCTCGAGCTTGCGCGCGACGGTGGCGCCGCCGCGTTGCAGCATGAAACGCGCGCCAAGCTTGTCGGCCTCGTCAAACAGCGCCGCCGAGGCGTCGTAAGACATGCCCGGGTAATACAGATAGTGGTGGTCGGCGATCGTGGTGCAGCCCGACAGCATCAGCTCGACAATGCCGATGCGCGCCGCCAGCCGCAGCCGTTCCTCGTTGAACATGCGCCGGTAGCTGAACGGCACCGCCTGCAACCACGGGCTGAGCGTCAGGTTGATACCTGCCGGCACGCCTTTCAACAACGATTGGAACAAATGGTGGTGCGTGTTCACCCAGCCCGGGTAGATCACGCAATCGCGCGCGTCGAGCACGCGTTCGCCCGGCAACGCCGGCAAGGCCTTGCCCATCTGCGTGATGACGCCGTCGGCGACGCGCACATCGCTTGCCGGGCTGCGCGCGGCGTCGCCGCGCAAGCCGGTCAGGACGCTGTGGGCGTTCTTGATCAAGATATTGTTTGCCATGTCCTAGTTACCCTATACAAATTCAATCGGATTGCGGGCGCCGCCGGCGCGCGCCAGTGGCCGCGCGCGCCGGCCCCGCAGCGCAGCCGTCATCGCTTCGGCACGCTGCCGTCGATGCCGGTGACCAGGTAATTCATGTTGTCCAAATCGGCGTTGCCCATCACCTTGCCGGCGGCCACGCGCTGCTTGCCGCTCTGGTCGTAGATCGGTCCGGCAAACGGAAACAGCCGGCCCTCGACGATGTCGCGCTCGACGGCGGCGAACTTCTCCCGCAACTCGGGCGCCAGCGCGCCGTTCAACGGCGCCATCTTGATCATCCCCTCGCGCAATCCGCCCACCACGCTGGCCGACTTCCAGCGCCCGGCCAACACGTCGTCGACCACCTTGATGTAATAACCGCCCCAGGTTTGCAGCACCGAAGTCTGGCTGGTCTTCGGGCCGAACTTCGACATGTCCGAGTAATAGCCCAGCGTGGGGATGCCCTTTTCCTCGGCCGCGGTCACCACCGCGACGCCGGAGGTGGCGTAGGCCAGCACGTCGACGCCGAGCGTGGCGAGGGTGTTGGCGGCGTCGCGTTCCTTGCCCGGGTCGTACCAGGCGTTGACCCAGATCAGCTTGACCTGGGCGTTCGGATTGACGCTGCGCAGGCCCAGGGTAAACGCGTTCAAGCCCTGCAACACCTCGGGGATCGGGAAGGCGCCGACATAGCCAACCACGCCTTTCTTGCTGACATGGCCCGCCAGCACCCCCTCCAGATAGCGCCCTTCGTAATAGCGGCCGTTGTAGGCGCCGACGTTGGGCGCGGTCTTATAGCCGCTGGCGTTCATGAAAATCACCCGCGGCGCCTGGCGCGCCACCTTCAGGGTCGGCTCCATGAAGCCGAACGACGGAGTAAAGATCAGCTTGCAGCCTTCCTGGACGAAATTGCGGATGACCCGCTCGGCGTCCGGCCCCTCGGCCACGTTCTCGACGTATTTGGTGCTGATCTTGTCGCCGTAGGCCGCCGCCAGTTCGCGCCGCGCCAGCTCGTGCTGGTAAGTCCAGCCGCTCTCGCCGATCGGATTCGAGTACAGAAAGCACGTCTTGAGCGGCTCGGCCGCCTGGCCCTTGCCGGCCATGGCAAAGCCCAGCAGCGCGGCCAGGCCGGCCAGCAAGCGCGCGGTCTTGTTCAGGTGCGTACGGCGAAAATCGTGTGACATGTTGAGACTCCTATTTTTGATAGTTGAACAACCAACGGATGACGCGGGGTGAAGCGGGAAACACAGCAAGCGAGCGGTCCGCGGGCGGACCTCAGGCGTCCGGCCGGAACGGCTGGCCCAGCGACGCCGGCGAATGCAGCCGGATGGTGTGGGCGTTGCGCGAAATCAGCACCAGCACGACGATGGTGGCGATATAGGGCAGCGCCGACAGCAGTTGCGACGGCACGTCGAGCTTCAGGCCGGAGCCTTGCACGAATAGCTGGGCGATCATCACGCCGCCGAACAGGTAGGCGCCCAGGACCACCCGCAGCGGGCGCCAGGTGGCGAACACCACCAGCGCCAGCGCGATCCAGCCGCGGCCGGCCACCATGCCCTCGGCCCACAACGGCGTGTAATACACCGACATGAAGGCGCCGCCCATGCCGGCCGTGGCGCCGCCGAAGGCGACGGCGGCGTAGCGCAGCGCGATCACCCGGTAGCCGACCGCGTGGGCCGACGCCGGCGATTCGCCGACCGCGCGCAGCACCAGGCCCCAGCGGCTGCGGTACAGGAACCACAGCACCGCCGCCACCAGCAGCCAGGAAACATACACCATCGATTGCTGGTTGAAGCACGCCGCCCCCAGTACCGGAATATCGGCCAGGATGGGAATGCGCAGCGGCGCCACCAGCGGCAACGGCGCCGACTCGTAGGGCTTGCCGATGAAGGCGGCCAGGCCGACGCCGAAGATCGCCAGCGCCAGGCCGGAGGCGACCTGGTTGGCCAGCATCGTCAAGGTCAGGAAACCGAACAGCAGCGACAGCGCGCTGGCCGCCGCGACGCCGGCCAGCACCGCCAGCGGCGGGCTGGCGCCGGAGAAGGCGGCCGCGAACGCCGCTACCGCGCCGATCGACATCATGCCCTCGGCGCCCAGGTTCAGCACGCCGGCCTTTTCGGTGACGAGTTCGCCCATGGCGACCAGGATCAGGGGCGTGCCGGCGACGATGGCGGCGGCCAACATCGAGGTGATCAGGTGGTTTTCCATATCAACTTTCCAAGTGTGGCGTTGCGATCGAGACGCAGACGGTAGCCGATGAACAAGTCGGCCCCGAGCAGGAAGAACAGCAACATGCCCTGGAATACCTTGGAGATCGACGACGGCAGGTTGATGAACTGCTGGGCCTGTTCGCCGCCGAGGAACAGCAGCGCCATCAGCAGGCTGGCCAGACAGATGCCGAGCGGGTGCAGGCGCCCGACGAAGGCGACGATGATCGCCGCGAAGCCGTAGCCGCTGGAGATGGACTCGGTCAGCTGGCCCATCGGCCCGGCCACCTCCGCCATGCCGGCGACGCCGGCCGCGGCGCCGCCGGCCAGCAGGCCGATCCAGACGGTGCGCCGGCTCGAATAGCCGGCGTAGCGCGCCGCCGCGTCGGCCTCGCCGGCAACCCGCATCTGGTAGCCGTGGAAGCTGCGTTCGAGGAAGATGTAGCCGACCCCGAGCGCGGCCAGCGCCATCAGGAACGCCGCGTTCAGGCGGCTGCCCTCTATGAGCAGCGGCAACATGGCCGCGTCGGGGAACAGCCGGGTTTGCGGAAAATTGAAGCCCTCGGGGTTTTTCCACGGTCCGTGCACCAGCCAAGAGGCCAGCAACTGGGCGATATACACCAGCATCAGCGTCACCAAGATTTCGTTGGCGCGGAAACGGCTGCGCAGCAGCGCCGGGATCGCCGCCCACGCGGCGCCGCCCAGCGCGCCCGCCAACACCATCGCCGCCAGCAGCCAGGCGCCGCCGGCCTGCCGGAAATACAGCGCGACGCCGGTGGCGGCAATCGCGCCGAGGATGAACTGGCCCTCGGCGCCGATGTTCCACACGTTGGCGCGGTAACCGACGGCCAGGCCAATGCCGATCAGCATCAGCGGCGTCGCCTTCAACAACAATTCGGACAGCGCATACAGGTCGCGCAGCGGATTGATGAAGAACACCTTGAACCCCAGGACCGGGTCCTTGCCGAGGGCGGCGAACAGGAACAGGCTGGCCAGCAGCGTCAACGCCACCGCGATCAACGGCGACAGCGCGCGCATGCGCGGCGACGGCGCCGGCCGCGCTTCAAGTTTAAGCGACATATTCACTCCCCCTGGCGCAAGCGCCCTTGTCGGCGCCGCCCGCGCTCGCGCCGTCCCACACGCCGCTCATGCGCAGCCCGACTTCCTCGGCGTTGGTCAGATGCGTCGGCGTGGCCGGCGACAGCCGTCCGCCGGCGATGACGGCGATGCGGTCGCTGATTTCAAACAACTCGTCGAGTTCCTCCGAGATCACCAGCACCGCCGCGCCGGCGTTGCGCAGGTCCAGCAGCGACTGGCGGATGAAGGCGGCGGCGCCGACGTCCACGCCCCAGGTCGGCTGGGCGATGATCAACAGCTTGGGCTGCTGCATGATTTCGCGCCCGACGATGAACTTTTGCAGGTTGCCGCCCGACAGCGAGCGGGCCTGCGCGTCGGCGCCGCCGCACTTGACGTTGAAGCGGGCGATGCAGCGTTCGGCGAAGTCGCGCGTCGCCTTGAAGCGGATCAGCCCGTGGCGCAGCAAGCCGCTGCCGTGCGCCGTCAGCAGCGCGTTCTGCGCCAGCGACATGCGCGGCACGGCGCCGCGGCCGAGCCGTTCTTCCGGCACGAAGCACAGGCCCAGCAGGCGGCGCCGGTCCGGCGTCATGCGCCCGGCGGCCACGCCGCACACCTGCACCGCCGCGTCCCGCCGCAGCGGGGTTTCGCCCGACAGCGCGCACAACAGCTCCTGCTGGCCGTTGCCGGAGACGCCGGCGATGCCGACGATTTCGCCGGCCCGCACCTGCAGGCCGATCTCCCGCAGGTCGACGCCGAAGGGTTCGAGCGACGCCAGCGACAAGGCGTCCACGCACAGGCGCGCCTGGCCGGTGGCGGCGGCCGCGCCGCGGTTGCATTGCGGCAGGTCCTTGCCGATCATCAAGCGCGCCATCGAGCGCAGCGTTTCCTGCGCCGGCACGCAGGCGCCGCTGACCTTGCCGGCGCGCAGTACCGTGGCCTTGTGGCACAGTTCCTTGATTTCATCGAGCTTGTGGCTGATGTAGAGGATGCTGCAACCTTCGGCGGCGAGCTGGCGCAGCGTGTCGAACAGCTTGCGCACCGCCTGCGGCGTCAGTACCGAGGTCGGCTCGTCCATGATCAGCAGCTTCGGGTTTTGCAGCAGGCAACGAATAATCTCGACCCGCTGGCGCTCGCCGACCGACAGGCCGTGCGCGAGCCGGCGCGGGTCGACCGGCAGGCCGTAGCGCGCCGACACCGTCTCGACCCGCCGCGCCAGGTCGGCCAGGTCGGGCCGGCCCGGCAGCGACAGCGCGACGTTTTCCACCACCGTCAAGGTGTCGAACAGCGAAAAATGCTGGAACACCATGCCAATGCCCAGGCTGCGCGCATGCGCCGGGCTGCTCACCTGCACCGGGCGGTCTTCCCAGATCATCTCGCCGGAGCTCTGCCGGGTGACGCCGTAAATTATTTTCATCAGCGTTGATTTGCCGGCGCCGTTCTCGCCCAGCACCGCGTGGATTTCGCCCGGCATCACGCGCAGGTCGATGCCGTCGTTGGCCACCACCGACGGATAGACCTTGCGGATGCCGCGCAGCGCCAGCCGCGGCGTATTGTTGATGTCGTTCATGCGCCGGCCTCCGTCGCCACGGCGGCGGTTGCGCGCGCGGCGCCCGGCAAGCCCAGGATGGCGCGCGGCGCCGGGGTCTCGATACAGGCGCGCAAGCCGGCGTCCAGGCCGGCCCTGTCGAGGTTGCGGCCGATGAACACCAGCTTGCTGGAGCGCGCGGCGGCGCCGTCCCAGGCGTCGGCGGCGCGCAACTCCAGCACCCGGTGAACCGCCTGCAACACGTAGCGCCGCCCTTCCCCGGCGATGGACAAAATGCCCTTCAGGCGGAACAGGTCGTCGCCGCGTTCGGCCAGCAGTTGCGCCAGGTAGGCGTCGAGGCCTTGCTTGTTGAACGGCGCGCCGAAGGTGAAGGAAACCGACAGCACCGACGGATCGTGCGCGTGGCCGTGGTCGCGGCGCGCGCCGTGCGCGCCGGCGTCGGCGCGCCCGTGTTCATGGCCGTGCTCGTGCGCGCAAACGTCGTCGCACACGTGCTCGTGCTCATCCATGAAGTGCGGATCGCAGGCCAGCACCGACGACGATGCGAAGCCGCCGATGCCCAGGATCTTGCCCAGGTCGACCTGGGCGTGGCTGGAGCGCATGATCTGCGCGCCCTGGTTGATGCCGCGAATGCGCCTTTCCAGCAGCTGCAGCGCGGCGTCGTCGACCAGGTCGGTCTTGTTGATGATGATGCGGTCGGCCGCGACAATCTGGTCGACGGCCTGGTTGTCCATGCCCGCCAGCGCCGGATCGCTGAGGTGGCTGTCGATGTGCAGCGCGTCGACCAGCGTCACCACGCCGTCGAGGCAGACTTGGCGCGCCACCTCGTTGTCCATGAAAAAGGTCGCGGCCACCGGCGTCGGATCGGCCAGGCCGCTGGTTTCGACCAGGATGTGGTCGAACTTGTCGCTGCGCGCCAGCAGCGTTTGCAGGATGCGCACCAGGTCGGTACGCACGTCGACCACGCAGCAGATGCAGCCGTTGGTCATCTGGAAGATCTCTTCCTCGGACGTCAGCACCAGGTCCGAGTCGACGTCGATTTCGCCGAACTCGTTTTCAATCACGGCGATGCGCAGGCCATGCTTCTCGGTCAGGATGTAGTTGAGCAGCGTGGTCTTGCCCGAGCCCAAAAAACCGGTCAGTATCGTCACCGGAACCTGTTTCTGCTCGTTGCGCTCGCCGCTGCCGTGCGCATTGCGCGGCTGGTGCGGGGTCTGGTTGTTGGGCTGGTTCATGTCGTCTCCAAATGGTTGGTGGCAGGGCTGGGGAAATGCCGGCGGGCGGGCGCGGCGGTGTTCGCGCCGATGGCCGGGACAGCGGCCGGATCGGCGCCGCGCGCCAGGGTATAGCGCGGCAGGCGCGGCGGCACGGGATCGGCGCGGAAGGGGTCGGCCTGCAAGGTGCACGGCGCAACAAGGCGAAAAGGCAAGTGATGCATGCGGCTCTCTGGTAGAAGGGTCACTGTCGGGCCGTCCGCGTCCGCGGACGACGGCTGTAACAGTGAGCAATTTCCCGCTCGCATCCCGGCATGGCGCCCGGAAACGAAGAGCTGATCGCTTCTACCCACTAGATATGGCTTAAGTTTTCATGTTAATCAGCTGTCGATCACCCCTCCTTCGCGGCGCCGGAGCCGCGCCCATTGTGTTCGCCGATGGATAGATCAAGCCCGGCGCCCGCTTGGATGCCCTGCCAGCGCCGCACCAGGCCGGCGTGCGCGACGTCGAACAGGTCGAGCGCGCGGCCGACCGTGTGGTCGACGATCTCGTCGATGCTCTGCGGCCGGGTATAGAAAGCCGGCACCGGCGGGCAGACAATCGCGCCCAGTTCCGTGACCGCCGTCATGTTGCGCAGATGCGCCAGATTCAGCGGCGTCTCGCGCGCCAGCAAGACCAGCCGGCGCCGTTCCTTGAGCATAACGTCGGCCGCGCGCGTGACCAGGTTGTCGGCCAGCCCGTGCGCGACGGCGGCCAGCGTGCGCATCGAACACGGCGCGATAACCATGCCGTCGCACCGGAACGAGCCGCTGGCGACGCTGGCGCCGATGTCGCGCACGTTGTACACCACGTCGGCCAGCGCCTCGATCTGCGACTTGCGCATGCCCAGCTCGTGCGTGGCGGTCAGCGCGCCCGAGGCCGACATCACCAGATGGCTCTCCCATTCGTCGAGCCGGGCCAGCACCTGCAGCATCCGCACGCCGTAGACCGCGCCGCTGGCGCCGGTGATGGCGATGACCAGGCGTTTTTTCATAACTGGCACGCCGCGTCGGAATCGGCCCGCCGCAGCGCCAGCTTGGCGTTTTCGATGCGCGCCTCGGCCAGCAGGGGCACGCCATTCTTTACCGCCGTCATCTCGGCGAGGATGGCGATGGCGATCTCGGCCGGTGTCGTGCTGCCGATGTACAAGCCGATCGGGCCGTGCAACCTCTCCAATTGCGCCTCGCTGACGTCGAACAGCATCAGCCGCTCGCGCCGCCGGGCGTTGTTGTGGCGCGAACCGATCGCGCCGACATAGAACGCGTCGCTGCGCAGCGCCTCCATCAACGCCAGGTCGTCGAGTTTCGGATCGTGCGTGAGCGCAACGACGGCGCTATGGCCGTCGAGGCGCATGGCGACGGCCAGGTCGTCCGGCATGGCGTGCACCAGGTCGACGCCGGCCACCTGCCAGCCGGCGCGGTACTCTTCGCGCGGATCGCACACCGTCACGTGGTAATCCATGCCGACGGCGATCTGCGCCAGGAAGCGCGACAATTGCCCGGCGCCAATGATCAGCAGGCGCCAGCGCGGCCCGTGAAAAGTGGTCAGCGCCGTGGCCGACAGCCGCAAGCCGATGGCGCCGCCGGCCGGCATCAGCGTCACCGCGCCGGTGGCCAGGTCGAGCCGGCGCGCCACCAGTTCATGCCGCGCCAGGCGCCGCAGCAGCGCCGCGATCTGGCTGGCGGCGCCGAGCGGCTCGATCGCCAGTTCGATGGCGCCGCCGCACGGTAGCCCGAAGCGGTGCGCCTCGTCGGCGCCGACGCCGTAGCGTACGATCCGCGGCAAGCCGGCGCCGATGCCGCGCTTGCCCACCCGTTCGATCAAATCGTCCTCGATACAGCCGCCGGACACCGAACCGACCACCGCGCCGTCCTCGCACAGGGCCAGCATGGCGCCTTCCGGGCGCGGGCTGGAACCCCAGGTCTTGACGACCGTCACCAGTTCGCAGCGGCGCCCCTCGGCTATCCACGCCGCGCAGGCGCTTAATACTTCCAGGTTGATGCTATCCATAATTGTTATCCATGTCGTAGAAAACGGTTCAAGCCACGTTGCGCGGTTCGTCGCGGGCGCCGAACGGCGTCCGGGCGGCCCTGCCCGGACGGTTGAAAAGCAGGTTCAGCAGCACGGCCGAGAACGATCCCAGTAAAATGCCGTTATGCAAGAACTTGGCCGCCAACTCGGGCAACTGCGCGAAGAAATGCTCGGCCACCAGCGGGATCATGCCGAGCGCAACGCTGACGGCGACCACATACAGGTTCTTGCCGTTGCCGTGGAAATCGGCGCGCGACAGGATCTTGACGCCGCTGGCGGCCACCATGCCGAACATCACCATGGCCGCGCCGCCCAGCACGTACGGCGGAATCGAGGCCGCCAGGAAAGCCAGTTTCGGCACGCAGCCGAGCACCACCAGCATGGCGCCGGCGACCGCGCAGACCCAGCGGCTGCGCACGCCGGTGATCTGGACCAGGCCGATATTTTGCGAATACGAGGTGTAGCTGAAGGTGCCGAAGACGCCACCGATGATGTTGCCGACGCCGTCGGCGCGCAGTCCGCGCGCCAGGTCCCGTTCGCTCACCGGCCGCTCGCTGATCTCGCCCAGCGCCATGAACAGGCCGGTCGACTCGATCATGATGACGACCATGACGACGCTGAGCGTGGCGATGGCCATCGGGTCAAAGCTGGGCGGGCCGAAATGGAACGGCGTGACCAGGTTGAACCATGCGGCGGCGCCGATGCCGGCGAAGCTGACCTTGCCGAAGACGACGGCAATGGCGCAGCCCACCGCGATGCCGAGCAAGACCGAGATGTTGGCAAGGAAACCGCGCAGCGTTGCGCTGACCAGCAACACCGTCGCCAGCACGCTGGCGGCGATGCCCAGGTTGAGCGGCACGCCGTACAGGGGATTGGCGACCGGCCCGTGGGGCCCCGGCAGCGTCGGCTGGCCGCCGGCGACCCAATTGATGCCGACCCGCAGCAGCGAGATGCCGATTACCAGCACCACCGTGCCGGTGACGACCGGGGGGAACCAGCGCGCCAGGCCGCTCATGTACGGCGCCGCCACGTAGGTGAAGACGCCGGAGGCGATCACCGCGCCGAACACCGCCGGCATGCCGAGCCCGGGACCGAGGCCGATGGCGATGATCGGCGCGACCGCCGTGAAGGCGACGCCCATCATCACGGGCAGGCGGATGCCGATATTCCACACGCCTATGCACTGCAACATGGTGACGAGGCCGCAACAAAACAGGTCGGCGCTGATCAGGAACGCCAACTCCTCCTTGGGCAGGCGCAAGGCGCCGCCGACAATCAGCGGCACGGCGATGGCGCCCGCGTACATCACCAACACATGCTGCAGGCCCAGCACGCACAGCGTGGCCCGGGGCAACACTTCATCGACGGAATGCAATTGCGCTGAGCTAGTCATGCGGTCCCCAATCGGTGGGCGCCAGTCGCGTTCCAGTGCCGCGCAGTTTCCTGCTCGTGGCCTTGCGGCGATGCGCAAACATCGGTGCTGCGAAAATCAAGCTGCCACGTGGCCGGCGGCGCCAACGCGCTCACCCGGCCTATGGCCATCCTTTACTCGGCGGCGGCGCCGGTCAGCGCCAGATGCTCGCGCAGCACCCACAGGGCCGGGGTCTCGGCCGCGGCCCGGACCGGAGAGGATTTACCGTAGACGTTCGGGTGGATCATGTTCAGCTCTCCTGGATCGCCGGCGCGAGCGCTGCAATCAACTGTTGCGGTGTCGACACGCCGGACTGGAATGTTTCGTGATGACGTGGCTGAAAGTATGGCGAGGGGCTATTTATTTGTACAATATATTCTTCAGCCATCATTGATATCGACAGGATATGGATCTGCGCCTTCTACGCTACTTTTCCGTGCTTGCGGAAGAGCTCCATTTCGGCCGCGCGGCGACCCGGCTGAACATGTCGCAACCGCCGCTAAGCCAGCAAATCCGCCTGCTCGAAGGCGAGCTGGGCACGCCGCTGTTCCTGCGCACCCAACGCCGCGTCGAGCTGACGGCGGCCGGCGTGGCGCTGAAAAGCCAGGCCGCGCTGGTCTTCGCGCAAATGGCGCGCGCCGTCGACCTGACCCGCCAGGCGGGGCGCGGCCACCTGGGCACGTTGGAAATTGGAATGATCAGTTCGGTGATGGTCGGCGTGCTGCCGCGCGCGCTGCGGCTGTTCCAGGACCGCCATCCCGACGTCAAATGGACCTTGCACGAGATGATGCCGGCGGCGCAACTGGTGGCCTTGAAGGAGCGCCGGCTCGACCTGTGCCTGTTCCGCACCGCGCAACAAGACCCGCAACTGGTCAGCGAGGCGCTTGCCAGCGAGGCGATCGCCGTCGTGCTGCCGCAGCTGCACCCGCTGGCCAAGCGGGCGCGCCTGCGCCTGGCGGACCTGGCCGAGCAGCCCTTCATTTCGTTCAAACTCGACCAGTCGCAATTTGCCGCCTACCTGTACCAAAGCTGCATCGAAGCGGGCTTTACGCCGCGCATCTACCAGCAAGTTGTCGAAGTGCAGACCTTGCTTAGCCTGGTCAGGGAAGGCCTGGGAATCGGCCTGCTGCCGGCCTCGACGGTGATGTTCCCCCACGCCGGCGTGTCCTACCGCAAGCTGGTCGAGCCGGCGCCCAGCACCACGCTGTACGCGACCTACCGCAAACAAGACCCGTCGCCGGTGCTGCAGGTGTTCCTGGCCATCATGCGCGGGTTGGCCGAGCAGAAAGCCATCCCGCCCGCGCTTTCATTGCCCTAAGGTTGGGTGTTTAACAGACCAGCACGCTTGCCTTGTTTATTCTGGCTACTCCGGCGCTGAGCACGCCAATTCACCGAAGGGAGTACGCCATGCGACACGCAGCAACATTTATCGGACTGTCTCTCGTCTTATCTTGTGGCGCCGCCCTGGCCACAGACCAGAGCAGCGCGCCAAAGGCCACCATGCCGGCCGCCCACGGCCAGGCTTCGCCGGTAGCCGACAATACGCTGCTGAACGCGCGCGATAAGAGCGCCGCCAGCGCCACGCCGCAAGCCCAATCGAACGCCGGGTCGGACCGCAAGCTGCTGGCGGCGGTGCGCCGCACCGTGGTCGACGACAAGTCGCTGTCGACCAGCGCGCACAACGTCAAGATCCTGGTCGCCAACGGCGTCGTCACGCTGCGCGGGCCCGTCAACAGCGACACCGAGAAAAGCAAGATCGAAGCGCTGGCGAAGCAGGTCGCCGGCGTCTCCAGCGTCAATAACAGCCTCGATATCAAAACCCATTAATTTTAGGAGCACACCATGCACAACGCCGTCTATTGCATCGCCCAGGACCATCCACACGCCGAGATCATCGTCAACAATTTGAAGAGCGCCGGCTTCTCCAGCAACGACATTTCGGTCCTGTTCCCGGACAAGTCCGGCACGCGCGACTTCGCCCACGAACAGAACACCAAAATGCCTGAGGGCGCCGCCAGCGGCGGTGTCGCCGGCATGGGCGCCGGCGCAATCCTCGGCTGGCTGGCCGGCATCGGTTCGCTGGCCATTCCGGGCGTCGGTCCGTTCATCGCCGCCGGCCCGATCATGGCGGCGCTCGGTGGCGCCGCGCTCGGCGGCGCCACCGGCGGCATTATCGGTGGGCTGGTCGGCATGGGCATACCCGAGTTGGAGGCCAAGCAGTACGACAACAAAGTGCGCAACGGTAATGTATTGATCTCGGTCCACGCGGAAAATGGCGACCAGATCAAGGTTGCCAAGGATATTTTCGAGCGGGCCAACGCCGAAGACATCAAGTCGACCTCCGAGGCGCATGCGCCGGCCTCGGCCTGACGCCAGTGGGTTGCCGGGGCGTTTGCCCCGGTCGGTCATCGAAAGCCGCCCTTGAGCGGCTTTTGTCGTTTTTATCGCCTGCATCCTATGGCAAGTACATGGACGTTCAACAAGCGATCCTGCTGGCGGCGCTGGAAACGTTCGACCAGCTCGGCGTCACCGCCAGCAACCCCGCCTACCATGTAGTGCTCGACAAGGCGTTCCAGCAGGCCGCCGCGCCGGCGCCGCGTACCCGCGCCGTTAATCTGGAACTTCCTCGATGCGGCTAATTTCCAGGCGCGGCTGCGCGTTCATCTGGTGGCGGTAGGCCGACGACATCTCATACGCCTTGATGCGCACGCGCATGATGGAGCCGAGCGGCCGATGCGCGTCGATACCGTGCCATGGATTGAACGACAGCACGTCGTCGGCGAAGACCCTGCGCGCCGGGCTGTAAGCCTGCTGCGCCGGTATGCTCAGCCTGGCGACCGGGATATATGGCGACTCCTGTTCCGGCCAGGGCACGGACGCGTCTTCGATCGGCATGCGCCCGGTATCGGTGCATAGTTGCCCCCGTACCTCGTACTCGGCGCCCTGCTTTTCAAAGTAGGCGACCACCAGATCGCGCAACTCCGACGGGTCGGCGCCGTCGCGCAGCAACTGCCCGGTCAGTTGCCGCACGCCGTAGGACAACGGCGCCACGCACACCTTGGCGACATAGTCGACGTAGCGGATGGCGGCCATGCTGTAGAAGGTTTCGCCGAGAATGTGGCTATTGGGCGCGCCCAGCGTATCGATAGCGGCGTTTTCCACGCCGATCGCGTGCAGGGCTTTGCTGCCGCCCCGCGCCAGCGCGGCGGCGATGTGCCGCGACACTTCCGGCGCGTCGACGTGCTTCTCGACAAACGGCTGGATTGTCGCGTACGCCGCGACGTGGCCGAACGCAATCACCGGGTGGTTTACCGGCAGCAAATCCTGGGTGGTGGCCAGTTCGCGACCGGGCAACAACTGGCGACCGTCGACGCCCAGCATCTTGATGGCCATGCCGCGCGGCATCGAGGTGCGGTCGCTATGGATATCGCCGGCCGCCGTCGACAGGCGCAGCACCGCCGGATACGATGCCGGCCGGGAAAACACGCCCTGCCGCAGCGGTTCCGGCAAGTTGTCGTAGACGCTGATCCGGCCTTTGAGAATGCCGTGGCTTTTGGCGTGGGCGTCGCGCACGGCATGGCGCAGCTTGTCGAAGGTTTTGCGCTTGACCCGCGCCATCGACGCGACGATGTCCTCGATCAGCGCGTCCTCGTTTTCCTGTTTTTTCTCCAAGCCATCGTGATAGCGGACAAACTGTTGGGTAACTGACATCTGGCGCCTCCGTCGCCCCGCAGGGCCGCACTCGCCGGGTCCAGCTGGGACCACTGGACCGATGCCCGATGCCCGGTGCAGAAGGCGGCGCCCGAAACAAAAATGGCCCGACTCAAAAAGAGCCAGGCCATCGATGCGATACAAAATTCTTGGTGGGAAGTGCAAGTTTCGAACTTGCGACCCCTGCAGTGTGAATGCAGTGCTCTACCCCTGAGCTAACCTCCCGAAGCGGGGCGAATTATGACATCACCGTTCGAATTTTGCAAGACGACGGAGGGGAAATTCCACAACAAGATTTTCCTTTATTTCCCGATTCCAACAGCAGTAAGCTTGGCGGGTAACGTTGGCACCCTGTCGCGTCGATCAAGGAGTCCGCAATGAAGCTCGTGCATACCTGTGGCGTCACCCTGTTGTTGTCCGCAATGCTGCCGGCGCTCGCCGCCGACGCGCCCAAAACGTTGCATCTGGCAAGCCTGGACTGGCTACCGTTTTCCGGCAGTTCGCTACCCAACGACGGACTCTCCGGGGCGATTGTCACGGCAGCGGCCAAGCAGATCGGCGGCAGCGTCAAGGTCGACTACTTCACCTGGAAGGAAGCGGTGGAAAAAGGCGAAGCCGACCCCTCCTTCATTGGCTATTTCCGGGTGTTTTACAGCGAGGAGAGAACTAAGAAATGCTATTTTTCGGCGCCGATCGGCAAGGCCGTCACCGGCATCGGCTGCCACAAGGATGCGCCGGTGCAGTGGAAAACCCAGGCCGACCTGGCCACCCTGAAAATCGGCATCGTCGATGGTTACGCCAACGGCGACGCCTTCGACGCCGCCGTGAAACAGGGTAAGCAGCCGGTCGAGGTGAGCGCCAGCGACACCAACAACATCCGCAAACTGGTGACGAAAAAATTGCCGGCAATCGTGGTCGACAAACAGGTGCTGCATTTCGAAAGCGCCTACATGGCGCAACTCGAAGCGAGCGCCAAGTAAGCCGCCTGCGTTAAGCCGGCGTGGTCAGCACGCGCCAGATGCAGGCGCCCTTGACGGCCTTGTCCAGTCCCGCCAGCGTCGCTTCGTGTTCGGCCAGCTCGTCCGGCGCCGCCGGCAGGAAAATGATGTCGGCCAGCGCCACGTTGTCGAGCGCGTCGCCGTCGGCGCTCACCTCGACCTCCTCCTCCATGACCAGGCTGTTCTGGCCGCGCGTCATCGACAGGTAGACGTCGGCCAGCAGCTCGGCGTCGAGCAAGGCGCCGTGCAGCTTGCGGTGCGCGTTCGACACGCCGTAGCGGTCGCACAGCGCGTCGAGCGAGTTGCGCTTGCCCGGATGCATTTCCTTGGCCTGCACCAGGGTGTCGATGACGTTGCCGATGTGCTCGCTGAAGCTGGGCACGTTCAGGCGCTTGAACTCGGCGTTCAGAAAGCCCAGGTCGAACGGCGCGTTGTGGATGATGACTTCGGCGCCGGCGATATATTCGCGCAGCTCCTCGATGATCTCGGCGAACTTCGGCTTGTCGCTGAGAAATTCGGTGGTCAGGCCGTGGACCGCCAGCGCGCCCTCTTCCGAGTCGCGCTCCGGGTTGATGTAGCGGTGGAAGTTATTGCCCGTTAACATGCGGTTGTGCATCTCGACGCAACCGATTTCGATGACGCGGTCGCCGGTGCGGGGGTTCAAGCCGGTGGTTTCAGTATCTAGAACAATTTGGCGCATGGGGAGTCAGTAGGTTGAATCGAAAGCAAGCCGGGCAGTATAGCAAAGCGCGGCGGCGGGCAGTGTCTTGGCGGCGCCGCGGACATATACACCAAGGGCGTGGGGCTGGGGTCGGGTCTGCCCCCCCCCCGATTTAACGCGCCACGCGCACGGTTTCGACGCCGCGGTTGGCCAGTTGGTCGGCGCGCTCGTTGCCGGCGTGGCCGGAGTGGCCGCGCACCCAGCGCCATTCGACCTGGTGCGCCGCCTGCGCCGTGTCGAGCGCCTGCCACAGGTCGACGTTCTTCACCGGCGCCTTGGCCGCCGTCTTCCAGCCGCGCGCCTTCCAGCCGTGGATCCACTCGCTGATGCCTTTTTGCACGTACTGGCTATCGGTGTACAGCACCACTTCGCAGGGCCGCTTGAGGGTGTTCAGCGCCTGGATTACGGCCAGCAATTCCATGCGGTTGTTCGTCGTGTTCAGCTCGCCGCCGAAAATTTCCTTTTCCGCGCCGTCGGCCACCATCAAGGCACCCCAGCCGCCGGTGCCCGGGTTCCCCTTGCAGGCGCCGTCGGCGTAAATTTCCACTTTATCCATCTTGATGTTCCCGCCTTTTATTAGTGACCGGCACGCCCGCGGAGGCCGCTACCGGTTTTTTGGTCCACGCCGGACCGATCAGCCGCATCCCTTTGACGCGCTTGATCGCCTGCACGATATATACGGCGCCCAGGTACGGCCACCAGCGCGCGCCGGCCTGGTCCATGAAGGCGTACCGGTGCAACCACTTTTCCGTCCTGCATGCCGGGGCGTAACAGCCGAAATGGCTCTGGGTGACGCCCATATTCAATAATTTTAACCAGTCTTTCATGCGCGGCATAGAGATGAATTCGCCCGCCCGCGGCAGATAGGGCGAGCCGGTCATCCTGCCGGCCATCTGGCGCAAGCCCCACAGGCTGGCGGGATTGAAGCCGCACACGATCAATTGCCCCTCGGGAATAAGAACCCGCTCGACTTCGCGCAATACCTGGTGCGGCTCGGCGGCGAACTCTAACACATGCGGCAGCACCACCAGGTCCAGGCTTTGCGAGGCGAACGGCAATTCGTCGAAATTCAGGACCACCTTGGTGCGGCGCGGTTGCGCCTGCGGCGCCGGGCCGGCCAGGCGGGTCTCGGCCAGCCATTGATTGGGCATGCGGTTGGCCGCCAGCGCGTCGAGTTGCGGCATGCCGATCTGCACCGCGTTGTAGCCGAAAATGTCGGCCGTCAACTCGTCCAGGCGCGCCTGCTCCCACGCCCGCACATACACGCCGGCCGGCGTTTGCAACCAGCCATCAAGCGCTATAATGGATTTCTCGGATGTCGCACTGTCCATGTCAGCCTACCCCCACATAATGACTTCCACTGCCAAGCACGCCGCCACCGTACTCACCGTCCCGGCCTTCGCCGACAACTACCTGTGGCTGATCCACGATGGCGTCCACGCCGTCGTCGTCGACCCGGGCGACGCGGCACCGATCCTCGCCGCCCTGAACCAGCATCGGCTTACCCTGACTGCCATTTTACTCACCCACCACCATGCTGACCATATCGGCGGCGTTCCTGAATTGTTGCAGCATTATGCCGTACCCGTGTTCGGTCCACGCAATGATGCCATCGCCGCCGTCGCGCGGCCGTTGGTAGAGGGCGACGTGGTGAGCCTGCCGCGGCTCGACGTCGAGTTCGCCGTGCTGGACGTGCCGGGCCACACCCGGGGCCACATCGCCTACGTGCGGCGCGACGGCGCGGCCGAGCGCTGGCTGTTTTGCGGCGATACCTTGTTTGCGGGCGGATGCGGGCGCCTGTTCGAGGGCACGCCGGAGCAGATGGTGGCATCGCTGAGCAAGCTGGCCGCGCTGCCCGACGACACCCAGGTGTTTTGCGCGCACGAATACACGCTGTCGAACCTGCGCTTCGCCGCCGCCATCGAGCCGAACAACCTGGCCTTGATGGCGCGGGTACGCATTGAAGCGGCCAAGCGCGAGGACGGCGTGCCGACCGTGCCGACCAGCATCGGCGTGGAAAAGGCCACCAATCCCTTCCTGCGCTACAGCGAGCAGGAAATTGTCGAATCGCTGGTCGAGGCCGGCAGGCTGGCGCCGGGCGCCTCGCCGGTGGCGGCGTTCGCCGCGCTGAGGCAGTGGAAAAATAGCTTTTAAGATCGCTCAGGCAACGCAAAGGGCGCAACGCCGGGGCCGGACCTTCTGGTCCGCCCCCGGGGTTACGCCCCTGGTTTGAGATAGCTTAGATTTCTTCGTACAGCGGCAGGGTCAGGAATTCGGCGAACGATTCGGACGTCGACATTTCCTCGAAAATCACCGCGGCGCGGGCATACGTCGGGTTGTCGCCGTTGGGCGCAACTTGCTTAACCTTGAGCAACTCTTCCGGAATCATCGCGCGCACCATGTCGGCGCTAACTTTGCGTCCATCTTCCAGCACGCCCTTGGTCGAACGAATCCATTGCCACACTTGCGAGCGGCTGATTTCGGCGGTGGCGGCGTCTTCCATCAGGTTATGGATAGGCACGCAACCGTTGCCGGCCAACCAGCTGCCAAGGTAATGGATACCGACGTTGATGTTGTAACGCAGGCCGGCTTCGGTGATTGGCGCTTCCGGCTGGAAGTTCAGCAGGTCGGCCTGGGTCGTTGCGACGTCGGGGCGTTGCTTGTCGATTTGGTTCGGCTTCTCGCCCAGCACTTTTTTGAATTCCGTCATGGCCAGTTCGACCAGGCCCGGATGGGCAACCCAGCCGCCGTCGTAGCCGTCGGTGGCGTCGCGGGCCTTGTCGGCGCGCACGGCGGCCATGGCGATGTCGTTCTTTTCCGGATCATTCTTGATCGGGATCAGCGCGGCCATGCCGCCGATCGCCGGCGCGTTGCGCTTGTGGCAGGTTTGCAGCAGCAGCAAGGCGTAGCCGCGCATGAACGGTGCGGTCATCGTCACCTTGGCGCGGTCGGCCAGGCAGAAATCCTTGTCGAGCTTGAATTTCTTGATGCACGAGAAGATGTAGTCCCAACGGCCGGCGTTCAGGCCCGAGCTGTGCTCTTTCAATTCGTACAGGATTTCGTCCATCTCAAACGCGGCCAGGATGGTTTCGATCAAGACGGTGGCTTTGATCGTGCCCTGCGGCAAGCCCAGTTCCGTTTGCGTCATCACGAAGATGTCGTTCCACAGGCGCGCTTCCAGGTGCGATTCCATCTTCGGCAGGTAAAAATACGGGCCGGCGCCACGCGCCAATTGTTCTTTGGCGTTGTGGAACATGAACAGCGCGAAGTCGAAAATGCCGCCGGAGATGCGCTGGCCGTCGACCAACACATGCTTCTCGTCCAGATGCCAGCCGCGCGGACGCACCACCAGGGTCGCGACCTTGTCGTTAAGCTTGTAGGATTTGCCATTCTGTTCCAAGGCAATGGTCTTGCGCACGGCGTCCATCATATTGACCTGGCCGGAAATCTGGTTGTCCCAGTTCGGCGTGTTCGAATCTTCGAAGTCGGTCATGTAGCTGTCGGCGCCCGAGTTCAGCGCGTTGATGACCATCTTGCGCTCGACCGGGCCGGTGATTTCGACGCGGCGGCATTCGAGCGCGGCCGGAATCGGCGCGATTTTCCAGTCGCCGGCGCGGATGTGCGCGGTTTCAGCCAGGAAGTCCGGGCGCTCGCCGGCGTCGAGGCGCTTGGCGCGCGCGACGCGCACTGCCAGCAATTCCTGACGGCGCGGTTCGAACGCACGGGTCAGCTTGGCAACCAGGGCCAGCGCTTCCGGGGTCAACACTTGCTCGTAGCCGGGCTTGATCTGGCCCGTGATTTGCATTCCTGCCGGCATAGCGATGGTGGACTGTGTCATGAAAATCTCCGCATAAAAAAGGTAATAAATACAACAAACAATAAGTACAGCGAATACGTTTACAAGCCGAAACGGGCGGCCCGGGCTAGCCGGTCCAGCACTCCGCCAGTATAGGCGACTTGGTGTTTTATATGTATTACAGTATATTCACTATAAAGTATTCAAACGAGACTATAAATCACTTCATCTATGCATTTTTGTCACAAGTGAGACCATGGGACAATTCAGACAAATCTCCACCTTCGTCGACGTCGTGGCCAAGGGCAGCCTGTCGGCCGCCGCCCGCGCCGAGGGCATTGCACCGGCAATGATCGGCCGCCGCCTGGACGCGTTGGAACAGCGCTTGGGCGTTAAATTATTACAACGGACCACGCGCAAGCTGGCGCTGACCAACGAGGGCGCCGCCTTCCTGGAGGATTGCCAGCGCATTCTGGGCGAACTGGAAGACGCCGAAGCGGCCGTGGCGGAGCGCAGCGTCAAGGCCAGCGGCCACCTGCTGATCTCCGCGCCGGCCGGCTTCGGGCGCCAGCACGTGGCGCCGCTGCTGCCCTCCTTCGTCGCCGAACACCGCGACGTCACCGTCGCGCTGAATTTGAACGACCGCATCGTCGACCTGATCGGCGAAGGCGTCGACGTGGCCATCCGCATCGCCAGCCTGTCCGACTCGAACCTGGTCAGCGCCAAGCTGGCCGACAATATGCGCGTGCTGGTCGGCTCGCCGGCGTATTTGAAACGGTTCGGCACGCCGCAGACGCTGGCCGACCTGGCCAAGCACAATTGCCTGGCGATCAGCAGCGAGGGCAGCCAGCGCGGCTGGACCTTCCGCGAACACGGCAAGAACGTGACGTTGAAGGTGTCGGGCAATATGGGCTGTAACGACGGCGAGGTGCTACACGACTGGGCGCTGACCGGCAAGGGGCTGGCGTGGCGCTCGATGTGGGAAGTCGGCGCGGAGATCGAATCGGGGAAGTTGGTGACCGTGCTCGACCAGTACGCCGCGCCGGGCAACGACATCTACGCGGTGTTCGCGCAGCGCCGCCACCTGCCGCTGCGGATACGCGCGTTCGTGGATTTTTTGCGCCACAGCTATGCGCAGTCGGACTACTGGCGCGCGCCGGTCTTGTAGGTCGGATGAGCGATAGCGTCATCCGACGCTGGGCCGCCGGCGACGCCAGCCGCGTTACGCGCCGGCGCGCCAGGCCGACCGACAAAAACCGCGGCGTACAGGCGAAAAAAAATCCCCGGAGACCGAGGATTTCTTTATTTCGTTTGATTCAGCGTATTAGATTGGCTGAATGTTCGAAGCTTGCTTGCCCTTAGGACCAGCAGTCACTTCAAAAGAAACACGTTGGTTCTCTTGCAGGGACTTGAAGCCGTTCGACTGAATCGCCGAGAAGTGAGCGAACAGATCTTCGCCGCCTTCATCAGGAGTGATAAAGCCAAAACCCTTCGAATCATTGAACCATTTTACGATGCCAGTTGCCATTACAATTTCCTATTTCAGTTAAGTTGGGATTGCTCCCGTTATATCGTTTGAAGCAAGAAAGGAATGACAGACAAACTGCACTACTACCTCGAATCCAACGATTGCCTATTATACCCACTAAAACAGAAAAAACACGTTTTTACGCAAAAAAAACTTGCGGACACTGCATTGACGGCTTCAAATTTCCCTCAACCCTGTGGTGCAGTGCGCTGTTTCAGCTTAGAAGTCACTATAGCCAAGCGCCCCGCCCCGTACTTTGCGCTAGATCAAACGTGCAAACGCCTGTCAGGCCGGCGGCCCGCCCTTGGGGTCGTTCGCGGCCCAAGTCAGCAAACGCTCCACGCCAGCGCCCAGCGCCGCCCAGCCGGGCGCGTCGGCGCCGCCGCCGTCGACCAGCGAACGCAGCGCCTGCTCCAGCTGGCGGCACTCTTGCCCCAGCACGGCGAAGCCGAAGGTGGCGCCAGAACCGGCCACCGTGTGCAGCGCCGTGTGCAGCTCGGCCGACGCCGGCGCGCTCCACCGCTCCGCCCGGCAGCGCGCCAACGCCTGGCCGATACCCGCCAGCAGGCCCGGCACGCCGGCCGCGTATTTATCGCGCAACGCATCCAGGCGGGCGCGGAAGTCGGGGTCGATCAGCGTCGCCATGCGTGCGCGGCGCCGCTTACTTGGTGCCGAAGATGCGGTCGCCGGCGTCGCCCAGGCCCGGCACGATGTAAGCGTGCTCGTCGAGGTGCGAGTCGAGCGCCGCGGCGTACATCTTGACGTTCGGATGGGCGTTCTGGAACACCGTCACGCCCTCCGGCGCGGCCACCAGCGCCAGGAAAATGATCTGCTCGTCGCTGACGCCGCGCTTTTTCAGCACGTCGACCGCGTGCACCGCCGAATTGCCGGTCGCCACCATCGGGTCGCACAGGATGAAGGTGCGCTCGACCAGGTCCGGCAGGCGCACCAGGTATTCCACCGGCTGCTTGGTGTCGGGGTCGCGGTAGACGCCGATGTGGCCGACGCGGGCCGACGGCACCAGATTCAGCAGGCCGTCGCTCATGCCGATGCCGGCGCGCAGGATCGGCACGATCGCCAGCTTTTTTCCGGCGATGACGGGCGCGTCGATCATCATCAGGGGGGTCTGGACCGGGCGCGTCGTCAGCGGCAGGTCGCGGGTGATTTCGTAGCCCATCAGCAGAGTAATTTCCTTGAGCAACTCGCGGAAGGTGCGCGTCGACGTGTCGTGCTCGCGCATGTGGCTCAGTTTGTGCTGGATCAGCGGGTGGTCGGTGATGAACAGGTTGGGAAAACGCGGATCTTGTTTCATATTGTTTTGCTCTTTTCTGGAGAAGCGCCCGCGGCCTGAGGCCACCGCGCAAGTTGCTTTTTATTTACTATGGTTGTATACGCATTATCACAGCCAATGCCGCGCCACGTATCGAATTTCGTGAAATTTAGAGCAAAAACATGTCCACCGCCTCGTCGGCCAGCTGGTCCAGCGTGCAACCCTTGCCGGGCTGATACCACTGCACGCTGAAGTTGATCGCCCCCAGCAGCAGCAGGCGGGCGACCTTGCTGTCGCTCTTGACCTGGCCGGCCCGCTTCAACTCGCTGAGCGCGCTTTGCCAGACGCGGTCGTAGCGGTCGCGCAAGGCGACGATGCCCTCGCGCAGCTCGGGGCTGAGCGAGCGCCAGTCGTACAGCAGCACCGGGATGAAGTCGTGGCCGTCGCCCAGCACGGTTTCCAGGTGGGCGCGCACCAGCGCGTGGAACTTCTGGCGCGGCGGCAGCGCCCCGCCGACGATCAGTTCGACCGCCGGCAGGCACGACAGCAAGCCCTCCTCCATCACCGCCGCCAGGATCTCCTGCTTGCTCTTGAAGTGGTAAAAGGGGCTGCCGGAGCGCATGCCGACGGCGTCGGCGATGTCGCGGATGGTGGTGCCGTCGTAGCCGCGGTCGCGGAACAGGCGCGCCGACACGCGGATCAGGTCGGCGCGGCGGTTGCCGTCGGAAACGGCCGCCGCGGGGGCGGCCGGGCTAGGTGCCTGGGGAATTGTATTGGTCGTCATTTACGCTATTAAAGCACGAGCGAGAATCGCCGCGCAATCGACGCCGGCCGGCAGGCGCCCGTAGGCGCCGCCCACTTCGCGCGCCAGCCGCGAGGCGACGAAGGCCGACGCGACGAACGGCGGCGCGTGCCGCAGCAGCAACGCGCCCTGCACCGCCAGCACCACGCGCTCGGCCAGCACGCGCGCGCCGTACTCGTCCGTCTGCGACCGCGCCAGCTCGTCCAGCAGGCGCGCGGCGAAGGCGTGGAAGTCCGGGTCGGCCGTGCCGGCCAGCGCCAGTTCGGCCGCCAGCGCCTCGCGCGCGGCGCAGTTCTTGCCGAGCGCGCGCAGCAGGTCCAGGCACATCACGTTGCCCGAACCTTCCCAGATCGAGTTGACCGGGAACTCGCGGTACAGCCGCGCCAGCGGCCCGTCTTCGACGTAGCCGCCGCCGCCCATCACCTCCATCGCCTCGGCGCCGAAACCCGGGCCGCGCTTGCAGATCCAGTATTTGCCGGCCGGCGTCAGCAAGCGCCCCAGCAGCGCCTGGGCCGGGTCGGCGCCCTCGTCGAAGCAGCGCGCCAGGCGCAGCGCGAACGCGGTCGCCGCCTCCGACTCCAACGCCAGGTCGGCCAGCACGTTTTGCATCAAGGGCTGCTGCGCCAGCGGCTTGCCGAACGCGGCGCGCGCGCGGGCGTGGTGCAGCGCGTGCGTCAGCGCCGCGCGCATGATGGCGGCGCTGCCGAGCACGCAGTCGAGGCGGGTGTGGCCGGCCATCTCGATGATGGTCGGAACGCCGCGCCCCGGCTGGCCCACCAGCCAGGCGTAGGCGCCGGTGAATTCAACTTCGGACGAGGCGTTCGAGCGGTTGCCCAGCTTGTCCTTCAAGCGCTGCACGCGGATCTGGTTGCGGCTGCCGTCGGGCAGGTAGCGCGGCAGCAAGAAGCAGCTCAGGCCGGCGCCGCCGGCGTCCCCGCTCTGCGCCAATATCAAGTGGGCGTCGCTTTGCGGCGCCGAGAAAAACCATTTATGACCGACGACGCGGTACAGGCCCTCGGCGTCGTCCAGGCCGACCACGGCCGCGGCCTCGTCCAGCTCGACTTTGGTGGCGCGCGTGGCGTTGCTGCGCACGTCGGTGCCGCCCTGTTTTTCGGTCATGCCCATGCCAATCAGGGCGCCGCGTTTTTGGGCGATCGGCAGCGAGCGCGGGTCGTACTCGCGCGACAGGATTTTCGGCAGCCAGCGCGCGCCGATGTGCGGCGCCTGCCGCAGCGCCGGCACCGACGCGTAGGTCATCGTTACCGGACACTGCGAGCCGTTTTCAAGCTGGCCGAACAGCATATATTGGGCCGCCCGCGCCACCTGGGTTTGGCTGCCGTCCCACGCCGAGCAGTGCGCGCCCGATTCGATCAGCAGCGCCATCAGTTGGTGCCAGGCGGGGTGGAATTCGACCTCGTCGATGCGCTTGCCGGCGCGGTCGAAGTTGTGCAGCCGCGGCGCGTTGACGTTGGCCTGGCGCGCCAGGTCCAAGGTC
The DNA here is from genome assembly GCF_046115965.1 of Janthinobacterium sp. CG_23.3. Taxonomy (NCBI): domain Bacteria; kingdom Pseudomonadati; phylum Pseudomonadota; class Betaproteobacteria; order Burkholderiales; family Oxalobacteraceae; genus Janthinobacterium; species Janthinobacterium sp. CG_23.3. The sequence continues at coordinate 298,278 of NZ_JBJXIB010000001.1, forward strand.
TCGGCGCGGCCGAGGCGCTCGCCGAGCGCGCTCAGCGCCGCCGCCGAGGCGCCACCGCCCTCGCGCTGCAGCGCCTCGCGCAGCGCCGGGTCGCAGTCGAACAGGTTGACGTTTTCGAACGGCGGGGCTTGGTTGAATACTTCGTGCGTGTCGAACTGGTTCATGTGTTTGCTCTCCATGGTGGATGGGTGCCGGGGCGGATGAGCGACAGCCTAATTTCTGCTTCCACTCGTCGACGTGGGGGCTGATTTCGGCGTCGATGAAGCGCGTCAAGGTCGCCTGCAATTGCTGGTGTTCGTGGCTGTGGAACGCGGCGCTCCCGGTGGTATGGCGCGGGCTGGCAGGGCCGGTCGCACCGCGCAGATTTGACATTAGCGCAATCGGCCAAGCGAAGCAAGCAGTTGCTTTGCGGGTAAATTGGCACTACCATGGCGCTCAACTGGATTCCGCAGACCGTCGACGCCTACGCGCCGCGCTCGCAGCAAAAGGCCGCCGCCGCACGCGCCGCCGGCCGCTTCGCCTCGGTGGTGCTGCGCTTCATGCGCGAACTCGACGTGCCCGAGGAAAAGGTCAACGTCAACGGCGGCGCCATCGCGCTGGGCGAGGCGCTGGCGCGGCTGGAGGCGCTGGCGCCGCGCCGGCCGCCGAGCACGAGCTGGAACACCTGCTCGCGCTGACGCCGGCCCAGGCCGGCGACCGCATGGCCACGCTGGCGAGCTACCACGCGCGGCGGCGCTGGCCGAACGCTACGGCAACCGTTTCGCGCCGCCGCAAGCGCCACTCCAATTTATGTAGTCAGCAATTTAAAGACTGTTTTCTTTACTTCCATCAATGGCTATTCTGTATTCATGGCTGGATATTGCTATTTTCCATGTAATTTTCGCCTGTTCGGTGATACATTTCGTCTTGATGCGGCTTCATTTTGCCCGGGGCAATGTGAAGTTTCTGCCGGCCTACGAATTTAGTAGGAATTCTGACATGCAATAAAAGAAAGTTTAGAAACAGACGATGCTCTCCAGTTCACCCGCGATAGCCGAGCGCGCCCTGCGCGACACGCTAGACAACCTTCTGGAAGAGGCCGGCGACGTCGTGTTCCGGCTCGACCTGGAGGGACGGGTCCTGTTTGCCAGTGAACGCGCCGCGGCGCTCATTGGCGCGGCCGACGCGCCGCTCGGCTTACCCTTCACCGGACTTTTTTGCGACGAGGGCCAAAGCGCCTTGGCGCTGGCGCTGCAAGACGCCGCCGCGCCGCGGCATGCCAACGCGCGCCTGAAAACCCCGCAAGGCAACATCTGGTTCGCGCTGCGCGTGTCGGCTTATCTCGGCCAGGGCGGCCTGCGCGAACTGCTGGTGGTCGGCCACAACACCGACGCCCAACACGCCACCGAGGCGCACCTGCGCCACATGGCCACCCACGACGCCCTCACGGAACTACCGAACCGCTCGCTGCTGTCGGACCGCATCCGCATGGTCATCGCCCAGGCCAGTCGCTCCGGCCAGGGCTTCGCCGTGGCCACCGTCGGCCTGGACGGCTTCAAGAAGGTCAACGACGGCCTCGGCCACCCGGTCGGCGACGCGCTGCTGCGCATGGCCGCGGCGCGCCTGCGCAAGACGCTGCGCGACAGCGACACGCTGGCGCGCGTGGGCGGCGACGAATTCGTCGCGGTGCTGCCCGGCACCGCCAGCGACCCCCAGATCAAGCTCGTCACCGGGCGCCTGATCGCCACGCTGCAGTCGCCCTTTGAAATCGACGGCCACACGATCTACGTCGGTGCCTCGGTCGGCGTGTCGGTCTATCCGCAGCACGCCGAGGACGAGGTGCGCCTGGTGGCGCTGGCCGACGCCGCCATGTCGCACGCCAAGTCCACCGGCAAGGGCCGCTGCCTGGTCTACCACCCCGGCCTGTCCGGGCCGCCGGAGCACGACATCTCGCTGGAGGCGGCGATGTTCCAGGCGGTGCGCGAGGGCGAGTTCCTGCTGTACTACCAGCCCATCGTCGACGCCCGCACCCGGCAGATCCAGGGCTTCGAGACGCTGATGCGCTGGAAGCACCCGAGCTTGGGCATGGTGCCGCCGTCGCGCTTCATCCCGATCGCCGAAAGCAACGGCCTGATCAACCTGCTGGGCGCCTGGGCGCTGAAGGCCGCCTGCGTGCAGTTGCGGCAATTCGAAGAAGTTGCCAAGCGGCATCTATATATCTCTGTTAATATTAGTCCACGGCAATTTCGCAACGACAAGTTTCTTGATATTCTTGACGATGCGATTGCGTTTTCGGGACTGCGCGGTGAGCAATTGGTACTAGAAATTACAGAAGGCACACTGATGATCGACCCGGTGCACGCCGAAACCATCCTGACGAAAATGGCGGAACGCAAGGCGCGCATCGCCATCGACGACTTCGGCACCGGCTATTCCTCACTGGCCTACCTGAAGCGTTTCCCCATTTCCGTGTTGAAAATCGACCGCGCCTTCGTCAAGGACCTGCCGGACGCCGAGAAAGACGGCGCCATCTGCAACGCCGTGCTCGACCTGGCCAAGCACCTGTCGCTGTCGGTGGTGGCCGAGGGCGTCGAGACCGAGGCGCAGATGCTGTTTCTCGAGTCGCGCGGCTGCCAGTACATTCAGGGCTACCTGACCGGCAAGCCGATGCCGGCCCACGTCGCGCTGGCCGCGCTGAAGGAAAAGACCCATGCCGCGCTGCTGCCGTCGGAGCTGCGCCTGGGCGTCCAATGAGCGCCGCCTTCATCCCCGCCAGCCAGCTCGGCAAGAATACCCTGGAACTGCTGTGGGCGCGCACCCGCCAGCAGGGCGACATGCCCGGCTTCGCCAAGGCCGTCAGCGCGATCCTGGGGGCCATGCGCGGCGAGGACGAGCACGGCTTCAACATGACGCAAACGGTGCTGTCGGACCCGGTGCTGACGCAGAAGGTGCTGCGCCTGGCCAACAGCGGCATGTACTCGGCGTTCGGCCAGAGCGTCAACACGGTGTCGAAGGCGGTGCTGGTGCTGGGTATCGACGCCATCGGCCACCTGGCGCTGGGCCTGAAGTTGATCGAGGAACTGTCGCACGCGACGCCGGACTCGGTGAGCGCCCATATTGAAATGGAAAAAGCGGTGCTGGCCGGCATGGTGGCGCAGCAGGTCGCCAGCAGCGCGGCCAGCCAGAACGCCGAGCAGGCCGTGGTGTGCTCGATGCTGCACACGCTCGGGCGCATGATGGTGACGTTCTACATGACCGACTTCTGGGCCAAGCTGCAGGCGCACGGCGGCCCCGGCAACGAAAGCGCGGCGGCCCCGGACATCCTCGGCTTGACCCTGGAGGAAGTCGGCTACGCGACGGCGGCGCACTGGGGCCTACCGCCGCACCTGATCAGCGGTATGCGGCCGATGGAGCCGGCCGAAGCCGGCGCCGAGATCAGCCGGGCCGACTGGATGGCCGGGCTGTGCACCATGTCGGCGCGTTGCGCCGACTCGCTGTGGCACGACGACGACGCCGGTGCCGCCCAGGTGCAACTGCTGATCGGGCAGTACACCGAGATGCTCGGCGTGGCGCCCGACAACCTGGTCGAGGCGATTGAAAAAGCCAAGGCGATGGCGGCGCTCGACCTGTCGATCGCGCCGCTGTCGAAGCCGGCCGAGCGGCGCGCGCGGGCGCTGGCGTCGACGCGCATGCGCGCCGAGGGCAACCGTCTGCTGGTCAGCGGCCTGGCCGACATGCGCGACGCGCTCGGCAGCGCCAGCCCGGGCCAGATGGTGTCGATGGGCTTGGAGACGCTGTACCAGGGTTTCGATTTTTCGCGCGCGGTGGCCTTCGTGCGCAACCACAAGGAAAAGAAATACGTGGCGCGCATCAGCCTGGGGCAAAACATCAAGGATTTGCAGGCGCAGATGGCGTTTTCCGACGCCTACGAGCCGAACGTGTTCCACGCCGCGCTCAGCAGCGACCGGGTGATCTTCATTGAAAACGCCCGCGACCCGAAATTCGCCGCCAAGCTGCCGGCGTGGTGGAAGGCCACGCTGCCGGACGCGCGCTGCTTCGTCATCCTGCCGCTGTCGTCGAACGGCCAGCCAACCGGCTTCATCTACGGCGACTGGGACGACAGCTTCCCGGCGATCCAGCTGAACCAGGCCGAATTCGAACTCATCAACGAGATCCGCGCGATGCTGGTGAAATCGGTCGAGATGCGCCGCCAGCGCGAAATCATCGCCAACAAAGTCGCTTAACCGCGCCGTCAACAGGCGCGCGGCAACATCACAAGCACCGGCGCGCAGCCGGGGTCACGCCCTTGGCTTGCCCGTCAGGCCAGCTTCGGCGTGGCGACGCTGACGTCGCCGCACTGGGCGCGGTGCATCAACGCATGGTCCATCAGCACCAGCGCCAGCATGGCCTCGGCGATCGGTGTGGCGCGGATGCCGACGCAGGGGTCGTGGCGGCCGAAGGTTTCGACCATCACCGGTTTGCCCTCCTTGTCGATGGAGCGGCGCGGCGTGCGGATCGACGAGGTCGGTTTGATGGCGATCGACACCGTGATGTCCTGGCCGGTTGAAATGCCGCCCAGCATGCCGCCGGCGTTGTTGCCGACGAAGCCCTCCGGCGTCAACTCGTCGCCGTGCTCGGAACCCTTCTGCGCCACCGACTTGAAGCCGGCGCCGATCTCGATGCCCTTGACCGCGTTGATGCCCATCATCGCGTAGGCGATGTCGGCGTCGAGCTTGTCGTAAATCGGCTGGCCCAGGCCGACCGGGACGTTGTGCGCCACCACGTCGATGCGCGCGCCGATCGAATCGCCGTCGCGGCGCAACTGGTCCATCGCCTCCTCCATGCGGGCGATCAGCGCGGCGTCGCCGCTGGCGGCAAAGAAGGGGTTGTCGGCGACGTGCCGCCAAGACTGGAACGGCACCTCGATGTCGCCCAGCTGGCTCATGCAACCCATGAAGACGGTGCCGTATTGCTGCAACAGCCACTTCTTGGCGATCGCCGCGGCGCCCACCACCGGCGCCGTCAGGCGCGCCGACGAACGGCCGCCGCCGCGCGGATCGCGCACGCCATATTTGTGCCAATAGGTGTAATCTGCATGGCCGGGGCGGAAACTCTCGGCGATGTTGCCGTAGTCCTTGCTGCGCTGGTCCTCGTTGCGGATCAGCAGCGCGATCGGCGTGCCGGTGGTGACGCCCTGGTAGACGCCGGAGAGGATTTCCACGGTGTCCGATTCCTGGCGCTGGGTGACGTGGCGCGAGGTGCCTGGCTTGCGCCGGTCCAGCTCGGGCTGGATGTCGGCTTCCGACAGGACCAGGCCGGGCGGACAGCCGTCGATGACGCAGCCGATGGCCGGGCCGTGCGATTCGCCGAAGGTGGTAACAGTAAACAGCTTGCCAAATGAGTTGCCGGACATAGTAGGGACGCGAAAGGCTGAAACGGTCAATTCTACCAGCCCGCGGCGGCTCGGGCGGCGCTATCGCGCGCAATCGGCCACTTTGATGCCGGCCCGGCGGCGAAACGGCGCGCCGCGCGCAAGTCGGCGCCGCAACAGATTATTAAGGAATATATATTGTTTTTGATTAAATCTAGCGAAATACGCCGAATTCTTCTATCCTGCCGCGTATTGCGTCGCTGAATACGCCTAAACAGTCGTTTCGCATATGAATTCGCTATATACTTATTCACAAGAACACCGAGACATCTTGGAGAAGCGACACATGCCCGCACCGATCACCCCCCTTGAGCACAACAAGGACGATCACGACGATCTGGTATTCTTAGAAGAACATCCGACGCCGACGTCGGCGCCGGCCACGCGCAACGTCTGGCGGGTGATGATCATCGACGATGACGAGGACGTCCATTCGACCACGACCTTCGCGCTCGGCAACCTCGACATGCAGCACCGGCCGCTCGAATTCGTCCACGCCTACTCGGCCGCGCAGGCGCGCGACATGCTCAAGCACGAACAGGAAATCGCCGTCATCCTGCTCGACGTCGTCATGGAGCAGGACGACGCCGGCCTGCACCTGGTGCGCTACATCCGCGAAACGCTGAAACTGGCCGACGTGCGCATCATCCTGCGCACCGGCCAACCCGGCTACGCGCCGGAAATCGACGCCATCCGCGACTTCGACATCAACGACTACAAGACCAAGTCCGAGCTAACCCGCATCAAACTGTTTACCACCGTGACGGCGGCGATCCGCTCGTACGAGCAGATCCGCTCGATCAGCGCCAGCCGGCGCGGCCTGAACCAGATCGTCCACGCCAGCACCCAGTTGATGGCGCTGCACGGCGTGCAAAACTTCGCCGCCGGCGTGTTGACGCAGATCGCCGACCTGCTCAGCGTCAAGGCCGACGGCCTGCTGTGCGCGCAGGAATGCCCGGACGGCCGATGCCGCGAACTGATGGTCAGCGCCGCCGCCGGCAGCTACAGCCGGCTGCCGCACGGCCAGATCACGGCGGCCGACGACGAGCGCGCGGTCGGCGCGATGGAGCGCACGCTGGAACAGCGCCGCAACATCTACAGCCACGACTTCGTCACCTTGTACTTCGCCGGCAAGGCCAGCCGCGACTTCGTCGCCTTCCTGCAACTGCCGCGGCCGATCACCGACATCGACGAGCGCCTGCTGGAAGTATTTTGCAGCAACGTCGCGGTCGGCCTCGACAACGTCGAGCTGGTCACGCACCTGCACAACGCCGCCTTCTACGACCAGCTGTCGAAACTGCCCAACCGCACCCGCCTGGTGGAAATCCTCGACGCCACGCTGGCCGGGCCGGCGCGCGACGACGCCACGCTGTCGCTGGTCGACCTCGACCACTTCGCCGAAACCAACGACGCGCTCGGCCACCAGTTCGGCGACCTGCTGCTGCTGGCGGTGGCCGGCCGGCTGCAATCGCGGCTGGGCCAGCAACTGACGGTGGCGCGCCTGGGCGGCGACATCTTCTGCGTGCTCGGCGACGCCGCCCAGGTCAACCCGGCGATGATCCTGGCGCTGTTCCAGACCCCGTTCAGCATTGACGGCCAGGACGTGCAACTGTCGGCCACGCTGGGCCTGGTGCGCCTGGGCGAGCACGACGGCTGCGGCGCCGACGCCCTCAAGGACGCCGACATCGCCCTGAAGCGCGCCAAGACCCAGCAGCGCGCCGGCCACTTCTACTTCTCGCGCAGCATGGGCGTGGAAATCCGCGAACGCGTACGCATGATGCACGCGCTGCGCACCGGGTTCGGCCAGAACCAGCTGTTCGTCGTGTACCAGCCGCAGATCGACCTGACCACCCGGCGCCCGGTCGGCGCCGAGGCGCTGCTGCGCTGGCAGACGCCGGACGGCAAATTCATCTCGCCGGACCGCTTCATCCCGATCGCCGAATACTCGGGCCTGATCATCGAACTGGGCGAATGGGTGCTGCGCACCGCCTGCCGCGAACTGGTGCTGCTGCGCGAACAGGGCCACCGCGACTTCATGATGTCGGTGAACGTCTCGCAGGTGCAATTCCGCCACCCGCGCTTCCTCGAGATGCTCAGCCAGGCGCTGGAAGACACCCAGGCGCCACCCGAATACATCGAACTGGAAATCACCGAATCGATGGCGATGGAAGAGCCGGACCTGCTCATCAAAATGCTGTGGCAAGTCAAGCAGACCGGCGTCAGCATCGCCATCGACGACTTCGGCACCGGCTTCTCGTCGCTGTCCTACCTGCAGCGCCTGCAAGTGGACCGGCTCAAGATCGACCGCGCCTTCGTCACCGAAATCACCGGCTCGGCGCGCGGCAGCAGCATCGCCGAAATGGTCATCCAACTGGGGCGCAACCTCGGCCTGGCGGTCATCGCCGAGGGCGTCGAAGACGAGCGCCAGGCGCAGATCCTGCAGGCGCTGGGCTGCCCGCTGGCGCAAGGCTTCCTGTTCGCCCGGCCGATGACGGCGGCGGCCCTGATCGGCTGGCTCAACAACGACGTCCTCGAAGGCGCCGCCTGACGCAACACCCCTGGGGTCGGGTCGCAAAATGACCCCAGAGACAATCAAACGGGTATCAACGGCGCGACGGCGTGCAGCACGCTGTCGCGCAAGCGCTGCGTGGTCGGGTCGGGCTGCGCCGCGGCGCGGTGCAGAACCAAGTCGACCCGCGGCAGCGGCGGCAGCCCCGCCGCCGCGTGGCCGAGCGCGCGCAAGCCCGGCGGCAGTCCGATTTCGGTGCGCACCGTCACGCCCAGCCCGGCCGCGACGGCGGCCCACACGCCGCCCAGGCTCGGGCTGCTGAAGGCGACCCGCCACGGCATGCCGGCGCGCTCGAGCGCCTCGATCGCCGCCGTGCGCATCAGGCACGGCGACTCGAACAACACCAGTGGCAGCGGCTCGCCATCGACGCCCGCCACCGGCTCGGCCGAGGCCGCGGCGATCCAGCGCATCGGCACCCGCCCCAGCAGCTGCGAGTGCGGCATGGCGACGCCGCTATCCCACGCCAACGCCAGGTCGAGCTGGCCGGCCGCCATGCGCTCGAGCAGGGCGGTGTTGCGCGCCACCATCGCCTCTATCCGCACCTTCGGATGGGCGCGCACAAAACGCCCCAGCACATCGGTCAGGATACGCTCTCCAAAATCCTCCTGCATCCCCAGCCGTACGCTGCCGGCCAGTTCCACCCCGCGCACGGCGCTGGCCGCCTCGTCGTTCAGCTCCAGCAAACGGCGCGCGTAAGCCAGCAGCGCCTCGCCGGTGGCCGTCGGCAGCATGCCGCGCCCGACCTTGCGCAGGATCGGCGCGCCGACCTGCTCTTCCAGCTTCTGCATCTGGGCGCTAACCGCCGACGTGGACCGCCCAAGCCGCTGCGCCGCCTTGGCAAAGCTGGCCAGCTCCACGCCGGTGACGAAACTGCGCAGCACATCCATGTCAAACGATATTCGCCGCATATATCATCCCGTTTTTTTGGACCAATACTTCATATATTCCCGATTTTCAGAATAACGATACGCCGCTATGCTGCAAGTGTCAATTCCGACCGCAAGCACAAGGAGAGTACACATGAGCACAGGTATCGGGCAACAGAGCATGGGCGACACCGCCCCCAAGCTGGCGGCGCTGACCGACGAGGTCCTTTTCGGCGACGTCTGGGAGCGCCCCGGACTGTCCAAGCGCGACCGCAGCGTCGTCACGGTCGCCGCCCTGGTCGCCATGAACCGCGGCGCGCAACTGCCCTTCCACTTGGGCCGGGCGCTGGAAAACGGCGTCACGCGCGACGAACTCGGCGAACTGATCACCCATCTGGCCTTCTATTCCGGCTGGCCGACGGCGGCGTCGGCGGTGTCGGCGCTGCGGCAACTCGACGCCGGCGCGGCGGACACGGGAGCGGCATCATGCCAATGACCCGCATCTCCCTCCTGAAGGGCAAGCCGCCGGCGTACCTGCAGGCGCTCTCGGACAGCCTGGACCGCGCATTGGTGGAAGCCTTCGAGGTACCGCCCAACGACCGCTTCCAGCTCATCCACCAGCACGAAGCGAACGAACTGATCTTCGACCGCCACTACATGGGCGGGCCGCGCTCGGACGACTTCACCGTGTTCGCCATCTCGGCCGGACGGCCGCGCTCCGACGCCACCCGGGCGGCCTTCTTCCGCCGGCTGGTCGAACTGCTGGCCGAGGCGCCCGGCATGCGGCCGGAGGACGTGATGGTCAGCATCACCACCAGCGAGTCGAACGAATGGTCGCTCGGCGGTGGCAACGCCGGCATACTGGCGCCACCGGGAGCGCCGCGATGATCGCCATGCAGTACAGCTTCGTGCTGCCGGCCGACTACGACATGGCCGTGATCGAACGGCGCGTCGCCAGCAAGGGCCACCTGCTCGACGGGTTCCCCGGCCTGCTGCTGAAAGCCTACCTCAGCGCCAACAAGCGCGGCGGCGGCCCAACCGACAACCTGTACGCGCCCTTCTACCTGTGGCGCGACAACGAGGCGATGAGCGCCTTCCTGTGCGGACCCGGATTCGTCGCCGTGTCGCAGGCGTTCGGCTGGCCCGCGGTGCAAACCTGGTCGGTGTGGCACGCCGAGCAGGCCGCGGACGTGGCGCGGGCCCGCTACGCCACCCGCGAGACGCTGGCGATTGCGCCGCACACCGCGCTGGAGCGCCTGCGCGCCGATGAAACGGCGGCGGCGCGCCTATCGTTCGAGCGGGACGGCGCGCTGGCCGTGGCGGTCGGCTTCGAGCCGGGGACGTGGACGCTGGTGCGCTTTAGCCTGTGGCGCGAACCGGACGGCGGCGCCGGCGGCGACCGCGAGCAGCGCTACGCGGTCGGCCACGTTTCACTGCCAAACAACTCAGGCGCGGCACGACATCCTGGGGTCTGACCTCAGGACAAACCGCGGGCAAGGGCTGTGGTCGGACCCCGAGGGTCCGGCCGCGTTTTTGACGCCGCGGATTTTATCTTGGCCAACTGCGGGCCAATGCAAAACGCCACCTAGGCGGGTGGCGTTTTGCGTTGGCTGCGCTGGCGCGCGAATCAGTCGGTGGTCTCTTCCGGCCAATCGCGGATGTAGGCCTTGAGCATTTTGTTCTCGAAGTTTTGCGCTTCCAGCATCGCCCGCGCGACGTCGTAGAAGGAGATCACGCCGAGCAGGGTTTTCGCGTTCATCACCGGCAAATAGCGCGCGTGCTTTTCCAGCATGATGCGGCGCACTTCGTTTACTTCGGTGTCCGGCGTGACGGTGATCGGGTGGTCGTCCATGTGCTTGCGCACGGTGCCGCCGCCGATGGTGCCCTTGTTTTGGTGCAGCGCCTTGAGCACTTCGCGGAAGGTCAGCATGCCGACCAGGTCGCCGAACTCCATGACGACGAGCGAACCGATATCTTTTTCGGCCATCGTGTTGGCCGCGTCCAGCAGGGGATGGTCGGGTGTGACTGTGTAAAGGATATTACCTTTAACTTGGAGAATTTCGGATACTTTCATTTGGGCCGCCTGTCCACTGTGAATAAGGTTTTAGTTATTGTAAGCCTTCCTGACGAATGTAGCGTATGCCCCGAGAAAAATCCAGTATTGCGTATTATCAAAGCGCCTGCCACGGCAAAATACTTATATAAAAGCCAAAAACGGAGTACGATCCGTGCCATTCCAACTTTTGCTGGAGACATCCATGAGCGCTCCGAAGTACCTTGGCTTTGACACCTTGTCGCTGCACGCCGGCGCGGCGCCCGACCCGGCCACCGGCGCCCGCGCCACCCCGGTTTATTTCACCTCCTCGTTCGCCTTCAAGGACTCCGACCACGCCGCCTCGCTGTTCAATATGGAGCGCGCCGGCCACGTCTATTCGCGCATCTCGAACCCGACCAACGCGGTGCTGGAAGAGCGCATCGCCGCGCTCGAAGGCGGCGTGGCCGGCATCGCCACCGCCAGCGGCCAGGCCGCCATGCACCTGGGCCTGGCCACCATCGCCGGCGCCGGTTCGCACATCGTCGCCTCGCGCGCGCTGTACGGCGGCTCGCACAACCTGCTGGCCTACACGCTCAAGCGCTTCGGCATCGAGACCACCTTCGTCAAGCCGCGCGACCTCGACGCGTGGCGCGCGGCGATCCGCCCCAACACCAAGGTGCTGTTCGCCGAAACGCTGGGCAACCCCGGCCTGGACGTGCTCGACATCGAAGCGGTGGCGGCGCTGGCGCACGACAACCACCTGCCGCTGATGCTGGACTCGACCTTCACCACGCCATATCTGCTGCGCCCGTTCGAGCACGGCGCCGACCTGGTGTTCCACTCGGCCACCAAGTTCCTGTGCGGGCACGGCACCGCCATCGGCGGCCTGCTGGTCGACGGCGGCACCTTCGACTGGCAGGCCGCCTACGACCAGAGCGGTCGCTTCGGCGAGCTGTGCGAGCCGTACGACGGCTTCCACGGCATGGTCTTCGCCGAGGAGTCGAGCGTGGCCGCGTTCGCGCTGCGCGCGCGCCGCGAGGGTTTGCGCGACTTCGGCGCGGCAATGAGCCCGCACAACGCCTTCGCCGTCCTGCAGGGCATTGAAACGCTGGGCCTGCGCATGGACCGCCACGTCGCCAACACCCGCAAAGTGGTCGAGTTCCTGCTATCGAATCCGGCCGTTGAATCGGTCTCGTATCCCGAGCTGGAGTCGCACCCCGACTACGCGCTGGCCAAGACGCTGTTGCCGAAGGGCTGCGGCGCCGTCTTCACCTTCAACATCAAGGGCGACCGCGCCGCCGGGCGCCGCTTCGTCGACGCGCTGAAGATTTTCTCGCACCTGGCCAATGTCGGCGACGCCAAGTCGCTGGCGATACACCCGGCTTCGACGACGCACTTCCGCGTGCCGGCCGAGCAGCTGGCCGCGTCCGGCATCACCGAGGGCACGCTGCGCCTGTCGGTCGGCCTGGAAGACGCCGACGACTTGATCGAGGATTTGGCGCGCGGCCTGAAACTGTCACAGAAGGGAGCCTGAGATGCTGCTACAAGTACAGGGCGTGGACGCCTATTGCTACACCGGCGGCAAGGCCTTCGACGCCGCCCGCCCGACTGCGGTGTTCATCCACGGCGCGCAAAACGACCATTCGGTGTGGGCTTTGCAGACGCGCTATTTCGCCCACCACGGCTTCAACGTGCTGGCGCTCGACCTGCCAGGGCACGGCCGCAGCAAGGGCGCGGCCAAGGCCAGCGTCGAGGCGCTGTCGCAGTGGTTGCTGGAACTGCTGGACGCGGCCGCGGTGGCGCGGGCGCTGCTGGTCGGCCACAGCATGGGCTCGCTGATCGCGCTGGAAACCGCGCACGCGGCGCCGGACCGCGTCAGCCAATTGGCGCTGCTCGGCTCGACCTACCCGATGAAGGTGTCGGAGGCGCTGCTGGAGGCGGCGCGCAGCGACGAGCAGAGCGCCATCGACATGGTCAACATCTGGTCGCATTCGTCGATCGCGCAAAAGCCGTCGTTTCCCGGGCCGGGTTTTTATGCCATGGGCGGCGCGCGCCGGCTCAAGCAGCGCATCGCGCAGATCAATCCAGAGCGGGTGTTGTATACCGATTTTTCGGCTTGCAACGGCTACGCCAACGGCACAGCGGCGGCCGCTTCGGTGCGCTGTCCAACGCTGTTCATCTTCGGCCTGCGCGACATGATGACGCCGGCGAAATCGACCCGGCTGCTGACCACCGCCATCGCCCACGCCCAGGTGGTCCAGGTCGACGCCGGCCACGAGTTGATGGCCGAGCAGCCGGACGCCGTGCTGGACGCCTTGTTCGCCTTCGCCAGCGCGCCGGCGGCGGCGTAGCCGGAGGCGCCGCGTGATGTCGGGTGACGCTGCGCTAACCCGACCCAAGGCGCGCGCCAAAGGGATTCGTCGGCGTCAACGGCTGGCGCCGAAATACTCCGCCAGCGGCTGGTTCAAGCCCTCCTCCACCGCCGTCTCGACCTGGCGCGCCAGCACGGCGGCGTCGTGCGCGGCCTGCTGGTCGCCCTCTTCGCTGGTCAGCCCCGGGTAGCCGGCGTTGACGGCCATGCCGCCGAAGACGAACAGCCGGTACACGTCGGCCAGCGAGAGCCGGTTCAAATTGGCCAGCAAGACCCAGTGGTCGGCGCCGTCGCTGATGTGCTTGCCCCACTGCACCCGCACCGAGGCCTCGACGTTGACGCGGCCAACCCAGCCCTGCCCCAGCATCCGTTCAAGCAGCGTTTCCATCTCGTCGAAACCGAGCCGGGTGCCGGCGCGGATGGCGCCGGCGCTGACCAGCGCCGTGTCGCCGCTGTGGCAAGCCGCGTGCAGCACCTTCAGGATCGCCATCGCGTCGACGAACTCGCCGCCCGGCGCCGCCTCGTGCCACCAGCGCTCGTATTTCACCACCGGCAGCGCCGCCACCAGCAGCGCGCCGACCAGCGTGATCATCCAGCTCAGGTAGATCCACACCAGGAACAGCGGCAGCGCCGCCAGCGCGCCGTAGATGCGCGAATAGGTCGGGAACTGCTGGATGAAGGCGCCGAAGCCGCGCTTGGCCACTTCGAACGCCAGCGCCGCCACCAGCCCGCCCCAGGCGGCGTCGCGCCAGTCGACGTCGCGGTTCGGCACGGCGAGGTACAGCAGCGTGAACGCGCCCATGGTCAGCAGCACCGACACCAGCGTGTAGAACAGCGCGCCGAGGAAGGGCACGGCGCCGACCAGGCCGCTGGTGGCCATGAACACCTGCGACGTCACCGTCAGCGAGATGCCCACCAGCAGCGGGCCGAGCGTGACGATGGCCCAGTACACCAGCAGGCGCTTGCTCCAGCGGCGCTCGCGCTTGACGCGCCAGATGCGGTTGAAGACGCGCTCGATCAAGCCCATCATGCCGATCGACGTCAGGATCAGGGCCACCGCGCCGAACGCCGACAGGCGCGTCGCCTTGGCCGAGAACGTCGTCAGGTAGCCCAGGATGGTGTTGGAAATCGCCTTCGGCATCACGCTCTGGACGAAGTACTGCTCCAGCGCGGCGCGGAAGGTGTTAAACAGCGGGAAGGTGGTAAAGATCGCCAGCGCCAGGGTCAGCAGCGGCACCAGCGCGAACACGGTGGCGAAGGTCAGGCTGCCGGCCACTTGCGGCAGGCTTTCCTCGCGCAGGCGGCGGCGCGCGAACAGGCCCAGGTCGCGCACTTCGGACCAGGACAGGCCTTGCACGACGGCGACGCCGCCGCGGCAGGTGTGGAACAGGGAATGGAAAAACGGCTGTATATATTTTAAAAACATGTGACCTATAGGTGAAAGCGGCGGTTTCGCGCCGATGCGAGCCCGCAAAGCGCCCTATAATACCAACCATGAACCGACCTAATCTGATTATTCTTGTATTGTTTTACTCGCGCCATGGCGCGACGCGCAAATTAGCCGAACTGATCGCCCAGGGCGTCGAGAGCGTGCCCGGTTGCGACGCCCGCCTGCGCACCGTGCCGGCCGTCTCCAGCGTGGCCGAGGCCACCGCGCCGGCGCTGGCCGCCGAGGGCGCGCCCTACGTCGAGGCGGCCGACCTGGCCGACTGCGCCGGCCTGGCGCTGGGTTCGCCCACCCGCTTCGGCAACATGGCCGCGGCGATGAAGTATTTCTGGGACGGCACCGCCAGCGAGTGGCTCGGCGGCACCCTGGCCGGCAAGCCGGCCTGCGTCTTCACCTCGACCGGCAGCCTGCACGGCGGCCAGGAATCGACGCTGCTGTCGATGATGATCCCGCTGTTCCACCACGGCCTGGTGGTGCTCGGCCTGCCCTACACCAACGCGGAGCTGATGACCACGTCCAGCGGCGGCACGCCCTACGGCGCCAGCCACTGGTCCGGCGTCGACGGCGACAAGGCCATCACCGACGACGAGAAACGCCTGGCCGTCGCGCTCGGCCGGCGCCTGGCCGACACGGCCTGCAAATTGCGGGGGGCATGATGGAAACGCCAATGCACAAGTACTTCCACTGGGGCGCGATCGGCAGCCTGATGACGCTGATCGTCTGGTGCCTGCTGTGGGAAATGCTGGTCGCGCCGCTGCACCCGGGCGGCTCGTGGCTGGCGCTGAAGGCGCTGCCGCTGCTGATTCCGCTGGCCGGCGTGCTGCGACGCGACGTCTACACGCTGCAATGGTCGTCGATGGTGATCCTGCTGTACTTCACCGAGGGCGTGGTGCGCGGCTACAGCGACAAAGCGGCGCTGTCGCAGTTCATGGCCTGGGGCGAGGCGTTCATCGTCTGCGTCTATTTCGTCTGCGCGGTGCTGTACCTGCGGCCGTATAAGAAGGCCGCCAAGCGCATCGCCAAGGAATTGCTGGACAAGGTCAATCCCGCCAAATGAGCCAAGCCGACCCGGCCTTCCTGGCCCATTGCCGCGAGCTGCTGGGCCAGGCCCACGTGCTGACCGGGGCCGCCGCCATGGCGCCCTTCCTGGCCGACTGGCGCGGCCGCTTCACCGGCAGCGCGCAGGCGGTATTGCGCCCGGCCACGGTGGAGCAGGTGGCGGCGCTGGTGCGCGCCTGCGCGCGCTGGCGCGTGGCGCTGGTGCCGCAAGGCGGCAACACCGGCCTGGTGCTGGGCAGCGTGCCCGACGCCAGCGGCGCCGCCGTGGTGCTGTCGCTGGCGCGGCTGAACCGCATCCGCGCGGTCGATCCGGTCAACCGCACCATCACGGTCGACGCCGGCTGCATTTTGCAGCACGTGCAGGAGGCCGCCGCGCTAGCCGGCTGCCTGTTCCCGCTGTCGCTGGCGGCCGAGGGCAGTTGCACCATCGGCGGCAACCTGTCGACCAACGCCGGCGGCACCGCCGTTCTACGCTACGGCAACACGCGCGAGCTGTGCCTGGGCCTGGAGGTGGTAACGCCGCAGGGCGAGCTGTGGAGCGGCTTGCGCGGCCTGCGCAAGGACAACACCGGCTACGACCTGCGCGACTTGTACATCGGCGCCGAGGGCACGCTGGGCGTCATCACCGGCGCCGTGCTGAAGCTGTATCCGCAGCCGAAGGCCCGCGTCACCGCGCTGGCGGCGCTGGCCTCGCCGGCGCACGCGCTGCGCCTGCTGGGTGTGATGCAAGACCATTGCGGCGCCAGCCTGACCGGCTTCGAGCTGATGTCGCGCTTCTGCCTGGACCTGGTCGCCGCGCACTTCCCGCAACTGCCGCGGCCCTTCGCCGGCGCCCACGCGCAGTACGTCCTGCTGGAACTGTCGAGCAGCGAATCGGAGGCGCACGCGGTCGCCCTGCTGGAAACGAGCGTCGCCGCCGCGCTCGACGCCGACGTCGTCGAGGACGCCGTGGTGGCGACGTCGGTGGCGCAATCGCAGGGACTGTGGCAGTTGCGCGAGCATATTCCGCTGGCCCAGGCGGCGGCCGGCAAAAACATCAAGCACGACGTCTCGCTGCCCATTTCCGCCATCGCCGACTTCATCGCCGGCACCGCGGCAAGCCTGGAGCGGGCCTTCCCCGGCGCGCAACTGGTGTGCTTCGGCCACCTCGGCGACGGCAACCTGCACTACAACGTGGCGCCGCCGGCCGGCGCCGGCGAGCGGCAATTCCTGGCCCACCAGGACGCCATCAACCGCATCGTCCACGACAGCGTCGACAGCTACGGCGGCTCGATCTCGGCCGAACACGGCATCGGCGCGCTCAAACGCGACGAGCTGGCGCGCTACAAGTCGCCGCTGGAATTGCAGCTGATGCGCGCAGTCAAAGCCGCGCTCGACCCGCTCGGCATCATGAATCCCGGGAAGGTACTGTGAAGACCCTGCTGGGCGCCGCGCTGCTGGCCGCCGCCGCGTGGAGCGCCGCGGCCGCCGCGCAAACGCTGTACAAATGCAGCGCCGACGGTCACACCAGCTACCAGCAAACGCCCTGCGCGAGCGGCCAGTCGGTGGAGCTGAGCGTGCCGCCGGCGCCGGCGCAGTCGGCCGCCGACGCCGCCAACCTGGCGCGCCAGCGGCGCGGCGCCGACGAGATGGAGCGCGACCGGCTGCGCCGCGAAGCCGGCGACGAGCGCGCGCGGGCCCGCGCCGCCCAAGCCGGCGCGGCGCACCGCAAAAAGTGCACCGGACTGCAGCTGGAGCGCAAGTGGGCCGCCGAAGACGTCCGCGCCGCGTCCCACCAGAACGCCGACAAGGCCAGGCTGAAGGCGCGCCGCGCCGACGAGAAACTGGCAGTCGAGTGCCCGCTTTGACGCGCGGGCCGGCGCTGAGCCGTTTGTACGGCTGGCTGCTGCTGGGCGAGTGGCGCGCGCATCCGGTGCGCGCCGTCGTCGCCGTCACCGCCATCGCCATCGGTATCGCGCTGGGTTTTGCGATCCACCTGATCAACGCCGCCGCCTTCAATGAATTCTCGTCGGCGGTGCGCAACCTGTCCGGCCAAGCCGACGTGCAGGTGGCCGGGCGCGAACCCTGGTTCGACGAGGCCATCTACCCGCGCCTGGCGCAACGCGCCGGCGTGGCGCTGGCCTCGCCGGTGCTGGAGTTCGACGCCAGCATGCCGCGGCAACGCGCTTCGCTGAAAATCATCGGCCTCGACGCCATGCGCGCCGGCTTTATTTCGCCCGACCTGATCGGCGCGCCGGCGGCGGACAAGGTATTCGACACGCTGGCCGACGACGCGCTGTTCCTGTCGCCGGCGGCGCTGGCCTGGCTCAAGCTCGACGCCGGCGCCACGCTGGCGCTGCAGGAAGGCACCCGCGCGGTCGCGCTGCGCGTGGCCGGTTCGCTGCAACGGGCGCGGGTCGGCCAGCGCATCGGCGTCATGGACCTGGGCGCGGCGCAGTGGCGCTTCAACAAGCTCGGCCAGTTGTCGCGGGTCGACCTGAAGCTGCTCGAAGGCGTCAACCGCGACGCCTTCCAGGCCGCGCTGGCGGAGCAACTGGAACGCGACTTCCCGGGCCGCTTCCTGGTCAGCCAGCCAAACGACGAGAACCAGAACAGCCGCACCGACAATATGAGCCGGGCCTACCGCGTCAACCTGACGGTGCTGGCGCTGGTGGCGCTGTTTACCGGCGCCTTCCTGGTGTTTTCGACCCAGGCGCTGTCGGTGAT
Source organism: Janthinobacterium sp. CG_23.3 (assembly GCF_046115965.1). NCBI lineage: Bacteria > Pseudomonadati > Pseudomonadota > Betaproteobacteria > Burkholderiales > Oxalobacteraceae > Janthinobacterium > Janthinobacterium sp. CG_23.3. Next base: position 316,741 of record NZ_JBJXIB010000001.1, read on the forward strand.
ACGCCGGCGCAGCCAGTTCGCGCTGCTGCGCGTGCTCGGCATGGCGCGCGGCCAACTGCTGCGCCAGATCCTGCTCGAAGGCGCGGCGCTGGGCGTGGCCGGCTCGCTGCTGGGCATCGCCGGCGGCTACGCGCTGGCGGCGACCGCCCTGCACTTCTTTGGCGGCGACCTCGGCGCCGGCTACTTTTCCGGCGTGCGGCCGCAGGCGCAATTCGCGCCGCTGGCCGCGCTGGTGTACTTCGGCCTCGGCGTCGGCGTGGCGCTGCTGGGTTGCGCCGGACCGGCCTACGAGGCGGCCCGCGCCGCCCCGGCCGCCGCGCTCAAGTCCGGCGCCGAGGAAGGCGCGCTGGCGCCGCTGGCCAAGATCTGGCCGGCGCTGGCCTGCCTGCTGGCGGCGGCGCTGGCCACGCGCGCGCCGCCAGTGTTCGAATTGCCGCTGTTCGGCTACCTGTCCATCGCGCTGCTGCTGGTGGGCGCCATCAGCCTGATGCCGCAACTGGCGTCGGCCGTGTTCCGCCTGGCCAACCGGGCCTGGCTGGCCGGGCGCCACGCCAACGCGGCGCTGCCGACGCTGACGCTGGCGCGCCTGGCGAACGCCTCCGGCCAGGCCGGCATCGCGCTGGGCGGCGTGCTGTCGAGCTTTAGCCTGATGGTGGCGATGGCGATCATGGTGTCGAGCTTCCGCGCCTCGGTCGACGACTGGCTGGTGCAAATCCTGCCGGCCGACCTGTACGCGCGCACCGCCTCGAACGGCAGCACGGCGCTGCTGAAGCCGCCGGAGCAGGCCGCCATCGCCGCCCTGCCCGGCGTGGCCAACATCGCGTTCCAGCGCGCGCGCCCGGTGACGCTGGCGCCGGAGCGCCCCGGCGTGGCGCTGCTGGCGCGCGACATCGACGCCGCCGATCCGGGCAAGAGCCTGGCCCTGGTCGGCGCCTCGCTGCCGGTGCCGGCGGGGGCGCGCCCGGCCTGGGTCTCGGAGGCGGCCGCCGACCTGTACGGCCACGCCCCCGGCGACAGCGTCGCGCTGCCGCTGAACGGCCGGCTGCACACCTTCTTCATCGCCGGCGTGTGGCGCGACTACGCGCGCCAGTTCGGCGCGATCCAGATCCAACTGGCCGACTACCGCGCGCTCACCGGCGACCGCGACGCCAACGACGCCGCCATCTGGCTGGCGCCGGGCACCAGCGCCGCCCAGCTGCAAGGGCGCATCAAGCAACTGCCGTTCGGCGCGCTGCTGGAATTCGCCGCGCCGTCCGACTTGAGGGAATTGAGCATGCAAATATTCGACCGCAGTTTCGCCGTCACCTACGTGCTGGAGGCGATCGCCATCCTGATCGGCCTGTTCGGCGTGGCCGCGACGTTCTCGGCGCAGACGCTGGCGCGCGCCAAGGAATTCGGCATGCTGCGCCACATCGGCGTGACGCGCCGGCAGATCCTGGCGATCCTGGCGCTGGAGGGCGGCGGCCTGACCGCGCTCGGCATCCTCACCGGCTTCGCGCTGGGCCTGGTCATCAGCCTGGTCCTGGTCTTCATCGTCAACCCGCAGTCCTTCCACTGGACCATGCAGTTGCACCTGCCGTGGCGGCTGCTGGCCGCCGTCGCCGCCGCGCTGCTGGCCGCCGCCACGCTGACGGCGTTGCTGGCCGGCCGCTACGCGCTGTCGGGCGGGCCGATCCGCGCCGTGCGGGAGGACTGGTGATGCGCGCGCTGCTGGCCTTGTTGCTGTTGCTCGCCCAGCTGGCGCTGGCGGCGGCGCCGGCGTTCGCGCCGGTGACGCCGCTGGCGCCCGGCCAGTCGCTGCGCCTGCCGGCCGACTTCGGCGCCCACCCCGACTACAAGACCGAATGGTGGTACGCCACCGGCTGGCTGACGACGGCGGCCGGCAAGCAGCTCGGCTACCAGGTGACGTTTTTCCGCAGCGCGACCGAACACGACCGCGCCAACCCCAGCGCCTTCGCGCCCCAGCAGCTGATCATTGGCCACGTCGCGCTGTCCGATCCGTCCGTCGGCAAGCTCTTGCACGACCAGAAAAGCGCGCGCGAAGGCTTCGGCCTGGCCTACGCCAAGGTCGGCGACACCGACGTCAAGCTGGACGGCTGGCGCATGACGCGGGCGGCCGACGGCAGTTACCAGATCACGGTGGCGGCGCGCGAATTCAACCTGCAACTGCGGCTGGCGCCCAGCCAGCCAGTGCTGGCGCAGGGCCAGCGCGGCTACTCGCGCAAGGGGCCGCACGCGGCCCAGGCCAGCTATTACTACAGCGAGCCGCAGCTGCGCACCAGCGGCAGCGTCACGCGCGCCGGCGCCGCGCCGCAGACCGTCAGCGGCGTTACCTGGCTCGACCACGAATGGTCCAGCCAGGCGCTCGACCCGGACGCCAGCGGTTGGGACTGGGTCGGCGCCAACCTCGACGGCGGCGGCGCCCTGATGGCGTTCCAGATACGCGGCCGCACAGGTGCTAAACTGTGGGCCCACGCGACTTTGCGCGACGCATCCGGTAAGATGACGCAGTTCGCGCCGGAGCAGGTCAGTTTCGCCCCGCGAAGGCTATGGCGTTCGCCGCGCACGAACGCCCAGTACCCGGTCGCCACCCAGCTCACCACCGGCGGCACGACCTGGCAGATCACACCCTTGCAGGATGATCAGGAACTCGATTCGCGGCGCTCGACCGGCGCCGTGTACTGGGAAGGCGCGGTGACGATCAGCCGCGACGGCGCGCCGGCCGGACGCGCCTATTTGGAAATGACCGGTTACGACCGGCCGATGAAACTATGAACACGCTTACTAATAACACTGCCAACACAATGACCAATAGCACCGCCAGCACCACATTGACGCCGTCCGCGGCCGCCCCCGGCGACACCAGGGAACTGAAAAAAGGCAGCCTGGCCGCGTTCAAGGGCCTGCTGCCCTTCCTGCGCCCGTACCGCAAGCAGTTCGCCCTGGCCGGCGTTGCGCTGGTGGTGGCGGCCGCCTCGACGCTGGCGATCCCGGCGGCGTTCAAGCAGATGATCGACCTGGGCTTCGGCGGCCCGTCCGGCGGCAAGAGCATCGAACACGTCGACCTGGTGTTCCTGGCGCTGTTCGGCGTCGCCTCGGTGCTGGCGCTGGCGACGGCGGCGCGCTTCTACACGGTGTCCTGGCTTGGCGAGCGCGTCACCGCCGACATCCGCAGCGCCGTCTACAGCCACGTCGTCACGCAAAGCCCGGAGTTTTTCGAGACCACGCAAACCGGCGAGGTGCTGTCGCGCATCACCACCGACACCACCCTGATCCAGGCCGTCGTCGGCACCAGCATCTCGATGGCGCTGCGTAACGTGCTGCTGTTCATCGGCGGCCTGGCGATGCTGTTCGTCACCAGCCCGAAACTGTCGTCCATCATCATCGGCCTGCTGGTGCTGGTGGTGGTGCCGATCGTGGTGTTCGGGCGGCGCGTGCGCAAACTCTCGCGCGACTCGCAGGACCGCATCGCCGACGCCTCGGCGATGGCCGGCGAAATCCTCAACGCGATGCCGACGGTGCAGGCGTTCACGCACGAAAAAATCGAATCGGCGCGCTTCGGCGCCTCGGTCGAGGGCGCTTTCCAGACCGCGATGCGGCGCATCCGCGCGCGCGCGCTGCTGACCGTCATCGCCATCCTGCTGGTGTTCGGCACCATCGTGTTCGTGCTGTGGCTGGGTGCGCACGCGGTTATCGAAGGCAGCATGACGGGCGGCGACCTCGGCCAGTTCATCCTGTACGCCTCGATCGTCGCCGGCGCCATCGGCGCGCTGTCGGAAGTGATGGGCGAGGCGCAGCGCGCCGCCGGCGCCACCGAGCGCCTGCTGGAGCTGATCAGCGTGAAGTCGGAAATCCAGTCGCCGGCGCAGCCGCTGGCGCTGCCGCCGCGGGCCGCCAACGGCGCCGCGCTGAGCCTGTCGGACATCTCCTTCTCCTACCCGTCGCGCCCGGACACGGCCGCGCTGGCGCACCTGAACCTGGACATCAAGGCCGGTGAAACGATCGCCGTGGTGGGCCCGTCGGGCGCCGGCAAGACCACGCTGTTCCAGCTGTTCCTGCGCTTCTACGATCCGCAGCACGGCAGCATCAAGCTCGACGGCGTCGACATCACACAGCTGGAATTGCACACGCTGCGCGACGCCATCGGCATCGTGCCGCAGGATACCGTGATCTTCTCGGCCGACGCGATGGAAAACATTCGCTACGGCCGCGCCGGCGCCAGCGACGAGGAAGTGGTCCACGCCGCCAAGCTGGCCGCCGCCCACGAATTTATCGAGAAACTGCCGCAGGGTTACAAGTCCTTCCTCGGCGAGCGCGGCGTGCGCCTGTCGGGCGGCCAGCGGCAACGCATCGCGATTGCCCGCGCCTTGCTGAAGAACCCGCCGCTGCTGCTGCTCGACGAAGCGACCAGCGCGCTGGACGCCGAATCGGAGCGCCTGGTGCAAACGGCGCTGGAGGCGGCGATGGTCGGCCGCACCACCGTCATCATCGCGCACCGTCTGGCGACGGTGCAGCGCGCCGACCGCATCATCGTCATGGAAGACGGCCGGATCGTCGAAACCGGCACCCACTCGTCGCTGGTGGCGCTGGGCGGCATCTACGCCAACCTGGCGGCGCTGCAGTTCCACAGCGTGTACGTGACGCACGCGGCGCCGCTCAGCGCATAAAACACCAGCGGGCCGGCAAGGCCGCAAATCAAGCAGCGGCAAGTAGCCGGGGTCACAGCTTCTCGCCATGGCGCCGAGGGTCTGACCCCGGGGGTGCGCGCTCAGCTCAGCGCCACGGCGCCTTCGAGCTTGAAGCGGCTGACCACTTGCGCCAATCCCGCCGCCTGCTCCTGCAGCGACTCGGCGCCGACCGCGGCCTGCTCCACCAGCGCCGCGTTCTGCCGCGTTACCTTGTCCATCTCCGCCAGCGCCGCGTTGATCTCCTCGATGCCGCTCTCCTGCGCGCGGCTGGCCGAGCTGATCTCGCCCATGATGCCGGTTACCCGCTGCACGCTGGCGACGATCTGGTCCATCGTCGCGCCGGCCTGGCCCACCAGTTTGCTGCCGGCATCCACCTGCGCGACCGAGTCGTCGATCAAGGCCTTGACTTCGCGCGCGGCGCCGGCCGAGCGCTGCGCCAGATTGCGCACTTCGCTGGCCACCACAGCGAAGCCGCGGCCCTGCTCGCCCGCGCGCGCCGCCTCGACGGCGGCGTTCAGCGCCAGGATGTTGGTTTGGAAGGCGATGCCGTCGATGACGCCGATAATGTCGACGATCTTGCGCGACGAGGCATTGATCGCGCCCATCGTCCCCACCACCTGCGCCACCACGGCGCCGCCCTGTACCGCCACCGCCGACGCCGACGCGGCCATCTGGTTGGCCTGGCGCGCGTGGTCGGCGTTTTGTTTAACGGTGCCGGTCAGTTGCGCCATCGAGCGCACGGTGTCGCGCAGCGCGCCGGCCTGCCGCTCGGTGCGGGCGGACAGGTCGGCGTTGCCGCTGGCGATGCGGCGCGTGGCCTCGGCGATGGTGTCGGTGCCGCCGCGCACCTGGCCGACGATTTCCTGCAGGCTGCCGCTCATCGTGTTCAAGGCCTGCAGCAACTGGCCGGTCTCGTCGCGGCTGCCGCTCGCCGCGGCGCAGCGAAGGTCGCCGCCGGCCACCTGGCGCGCCACGCCCAGCGCCTGGCGCAGCGGCCGCGTGATGCTGCCGCTGGCGTGCAAGGCCAGCGCCGCACCGCCCAGCGCCGCCGCCGCCGACAGCAACAACACAATGCGCCGGGTCTGGTCCGCCTGTGCCGCCGACGCCTTGCCGGACGACTCCATCAGACCGGTCTGGTAGCTGATCAACTGCTCGAGCGCGGCGAAATAGGCGCGCTGGCGCGGCAGCAACTCCTTGAACAACATCACTTTCGCCTCGTATTTGCGCTCGCCGCCGACCAACGCGATGACCCCTTGCTTGGCGCCGTCGAATTGCGCGCGCGCGGTCTTGAGCTGGCCGATGCGCTCGCGTCCGGCCGCCGACGCCGGCATCCGCTCCAGCTTGGCGATCAAGGCGGCGCTGCGGCGCCCGCTGGCGTCGATATTGGCGAAGGCCTGCTTGATCAGGTCCGCTTCCACCGTCACAAAGATGTTGCGCATATCCATCATGGTTTCGTTGACCTCGTCCTTGATGGCGTGCAGCAGCACGGTTTTCGGATAGCTGTCCTCGTTCATCAGACGGATCTCGTCGCCCAGCGCGCTGACCCGGCTGTAGGCCACGCCGGCCAGGATCAGCAGCAGCGCAAGGATCGCGCCGAAGCTCAAAGCAAGGCGCCGGCCGATTTTCAGGTTATTGAAGTTCATTTTTTTCGCCATCTCCATTCTATTTTTTTGCCATCCACATGCCATTTCCCGGGCGCGCGCGCACCCGGCCGCGCGGTGGCCCATGTTAGAACCGATGCCGATATCTATCCAATTAAATATTGACGGGTAGCAATATCAATTTCGATATCTCATGTCCTGCCGCTTGCGCGCCGCGACACCATGAGTTACAACAACAAAAATATTGACATAAATGTTATCGCATGAAAAACTTCGGGCGCTTCAAGCGGTTGAGCCGGCCACCACAACGGGAGATGTATGGATTCGATAGTCATCAAGCAAGAACAGCGCAAAAACTGGAATGGTTTGGCGAATGCCTGGGGCGAATGGGGCGACGTGTTCGAACTCGGCGCAGCGCCGGTGAGCAAGGCGCTGTTCGACATGGCCGGTTTGAAGCCGGGCGACCAGGTTCTCGATATCGCCTGTGGCATCGGCGAACCCGCGCTGAGCGCCGGGAAAATCGTCGGCGCCAAGGGCAAAGTGGTCGGTATCGACATTGCCGAGGATATGATCGCGCAGGCAAAAATGCGCGGATCGGCAAGCGCCAATGTGCAATGCCTGGCTATCGACGCCGCCGCCTATGATATCGGCGTTTCCTGCGACGCGATATTGAGCCGGTTCGGCTTCATGTTCATGCCGGATTATCAGGAAGTGTTCAAGACCAGTTACGCCGCCCTCAAGAGCGGCGGCGTGCTCGCCTTTTCCGTGTGGGACACGCCGGACCAAGCCCTTACGATCAGCATGGCGGTCGGTTTCTTTTTCCGCGAATTAAATCTGCCGCCGCCAAAGGATTTGCCCAATCCGTTTTGCATGGCCAATACCGACCTGGTCGGCATCCAACTTGCCGCGCTGGGATTCAAGGCACCTCGTTATACACAAGTCCGGACCAACGCCCAGCCGGTTTGAAAACACGTTTACATTCAATAAACTAACGCGCCCCTTGTAAACTTGCCATTATTCAGGTTTACTCTCGTCTTTTGCGTGGACGAATTGGCGACAGCATCAGCACCTTGGACCGAGACGGAATTTGAACAACTCGACTTGGGCGATGCGCGCCTGAACAAACGAGCGAGGATCTTGATGGAACGATTTGCGGCTGACCCGACGGCGAGCGTGCCGAAGGCCTGCCAAGGCTGGGGCGAGACGATAGCGGCCTACCGCTTCTTCGACAACGACAGCGTGGACTGGCAGGCGATTATGGCGCCGCATTGGCAGCAGACACAGCAACGCATGGCCGCGCTGCCGGTGGTGCTGTGCTTGCAGGACACGACCGAACTCGATTTCAATGGCCAAGGCGCGTTCGGCCTCGGTCCCTTGAGCTATGAAGCCCAGCGCGGCATGTACCTGCACCCGACGTATGCGGTCACGCCCTCGCGCGAGCCGCTGGGCATCGTCGACGCGTGGATGTGGGCGCGTGAAAAGAAGGACAAGACCGGTGCGCGCGGCGGGCCGAAGGAAAGCCTGCGC